>NZ_MUOA01000097.1:0-24251 GCF_002001065.1 Pseudomonas sp. A25(2017)
CCTAACAGCCGATCTGGCTCTCCCGGTCGTACACCCGTCAGATCTGTGGGAGCAAAGCTTGCTCGCGAGGCGGCCTAGTAGCCGACCTGGCTCTCTTGGTCGTACACCTGTCAGATCTGTGGGAGCACAGCTTGCTCGCGAGGCGGCCTAGTAGCCGACCTGGCTCTCTTGGTCGTACACCTGTCATATCTGTGGGAGCAAAGCTTGCTCGCGAGGCGGCCTAGTAGCCGACCTGGCTCTCTTGGTCGTACACCTGTCAGATCTGTGGGAGCACAGCTTGCTCGCGAGGCGGCCTGACAGCCGACCTGATTCTTCCGGTCGTACCCCGATCCCATTGTGGGAGCGAGCTTGCTCGCGAAGGCGGCCTAACAGCCGACCTGTCTCTGGCGGCTGTACTTCGATCCAACTGTGGGAGCGAGCCTGCTCGCGAAGACGGCGGCACATTCAACATGGATGCAAGCAGATCCATCGCTATCGCGAGCAAGCTCGGCTCCCACAGGGATCGGCGGTGGACACGGATCTTATAAACGACCAAAAACCTGTGTGGGAGCGAGCTTGCTCGCGATGGCGGCCTGACAGCCGACCAGGATTGTGGGAATGGTCGGACAATCCTCCGGGTTGCAGCAGATTTTTCCGACGAACTCTGGCGGTTGCCGGGTGGGAAGGGCTGTCGCTAGTCTTTTCCCGTCGCTGCAAATTCAGCGGCCGGGCTTGGAAATCCGATAAGTAGACGGCGCGAAAGCGCCCTTCATGACGTATGCTTGCGGTTGTTTTTTGACCATGCTTTCGTTATGGCGGCTGTGCGCGGGAGACCTTCGGGTCTGTCGGGCTCGTTTACCCCGGTTTTCCAACCTGCGTACGGCTGCCACCCCTCGCTTGGAAACGAACGTGGCAGCTCCAACCTGTAGACGGAGTGTCACCCTATGTTCAAAGCCACACCCAATCCCCCCGAAACCGATCCCCAAGAACTCGATGAAGCCGCCAAGCGCGCCATCGACCATTATCTCGACCCCAAGCCTCAAGCCAAAAAGAAAAAGCCCTCAGGTCAACTGTTCACCGTCGTGGACGGTGTCGACACCGAAAGCCTGCTGGCCAACCTCAGCGAAACTTTGGCCTCAGCCGATGCCATGGTCAGCGACCTTGCCTTCGACCTTAAAGGCTCGCGACGTCATGTTGCCCTTGGCATTCAGCAACTGATCGAGCTGGGCGCTTTATTGGCGAATCGGATGCTGGATAACGTCAATACACAATCCTGACCACACCGCGCGCAGAAGCGAGAAGGCTCGCTTCCACAATTGGACCGGAGTACGACCGGGAGAGCCAGGTCGGCTGTCAGGCCGCCTCGCGAGCAAGCTTTGCTCCCACAGATCTGATGGTTCCCACAGATCTGATGAGGTGTACGACCGCAAGAGCCAGGTCGGCTGTCAGGCCGCCTCGCGAGCAAGCTTTGCTCCCACAGATCTGATGGTTCCCAAAGATCTGATGAGGTGTACGACCGCAAGAGCCAGGTCGGCTGTCAGGCCGCCTCGCGAGCAAGCTTTGCTCCCACAGATCTGATGGTTCCCACAGATCTGATGAGGTGTACGACCGGAAGAACCAGGTCGGCTACTAGGCCGCCTCGCTGTGGACGTTGATCTCGGCGCCCCGTTAACCACGCTGGCCGAACGCAGGCATTGTGGAGTGGGCAACCCGGCATGGATGCCGGGTTAGCCGCGCTGGGCCATGGATGGCCCTTCGCGGCGGGCCCACGGAGCAATGCCGGAGTGAGGGCACACCGAGCCTAGGCGAGGTGCCGAGTGGTGGGGCAAGAGCGCTTTGGTTACTTTCGCGCTTTTCGAAAGTGACCCGCCGTCAGGGCGGAACCCTAAGTCGCCGTTACCGCAGCAACGGATATACACACCTTAAGCGAACAGCATTAGCCTCCCACAGGGGAACTGCACTGATTTTTAGTCCAGCACCAGGCTTTGCTCCCACCCCTACGCGCTGTAATCTCCCGGCACTTTCTCGGCCAAGGCTTCGATCACCCATGACCACCTCCCTGATCCGCATCGCCGCCGCCCTGTTGCTCGGGCCCGACGGTCGAACCCTGCTGGTGCGCAAGCGCGGCACCCGGGCCTTCATGCAGCCGGGCGGCAAGATCGAGGCCCATGAACGACCGGTGCAGGCGCTCGCCCGTGAGCTGGAAGAGGAACTGGGGTTGCAGATCGACCCGGCACAGGCCCATTACCTGGGCGTGTTCAGCGCGCCGGCGGCCAACGAGCCGGGGTTTACCGTGCAGGCCGAGGTGTTTTTGCTGAGCATCGACGCCCCGGTTTCGCCGGCAGCCGAAATTGAAGAGGTGTGCTGGATCGACCCGGCCGGCGACAGCAATCTTTTGCTGGCACCGTTGACAGGCGAGGTGATCCTGCCGTTTTATCGAGCGACACTTCTCGCTACCTGCTGATTCACGCCTCAAGGACTGATGCTCATGATTCCATTGCCGGACCTGTTGATTTTCGCCGCCGCCGCGTTGCTGATGGTACTGACGCCCGGGCCGAACATGATCTACCTGATTTCCCGTTCGATCTGCCAGGGCCGCAAGGCCGGCGTCACCTCCCTGCTGGGGGTGGTGGCGGGGTTCTTCGTGCACATGTTCGCCGCGGCCGCCGGGTTGACGGCGGTGTTCCTGGCGGTACCGGTGGCCTATGAAGTATTGAAATGGGCCGGTGCGCTGTACCTGTTGTGGCTCGCCTGGCAGGCCGTGAAGCCGGGCGCGCGTTCGCCCTTCGAGGCCCAGCAACTGCCGGCGGACTCGACGCGCAAGCTGATCACCATGGGCTTTCTCACCAGCGCGCTGAACCCCAAGATCGCGGTGTTCTACCTGTCGGTGTTCCCGCAGTTCATCAGCCCGGAACACGGTTCGCTGTTCACCCAGAGCATCATCCTCGGGCTGACCCAAATCAGCGTCAGCTTCAGCGTCAACCTGTTGATCGCCCTGTTCGCCGCCGGTATTGCCTCGTGGTTCGTCCATAACCCGACCTGGCTGGCGGCGCAGCGCTACTTCATGGGGTTTGTCCTCGGTGCGCTGGCGTTGCGCCTGATGTTTGAGCAACGGCGTTCGGCGTGAGCATTCGACGGTTGAGGGCCGGCGATGCCCAGGCGTATCGCCAGCTGATGCTCCAGGCGTACGCACTGCATCCGCAGGCCTTCACCTCTAGCGTCACCGAGCGGGCCAAGCTGCCTATCAACTGGTGGGAGTCACGCCTGGGCAGCCGGCTCGATGTGCTGCTGGGGGCGTTTGTCGAACAGGAGTTGGTCGGTATCGTCGGCCTGGCCCTGGAGCCCCGGGAAAAAGCCCGGCACAAGGCGCTGCTGTTCGGCATGTATGTCGCCGATGAACAGCGCCATCGCGGGCTCGGCTACCAACTGGTCCAAGCCGCCCTCGCCGAAGCCCGGCGTCATCCCTTCCTGCGTCTGGTGCAACTGACCGTCACCGCCGGCAACGAGCCGGCGCTCAAGCTCTATCAGCGCTGCGGCTTCGTCCTGTATGGCCTTGAGCCGATGGCGATCTGCGTGGGCGACGAATACCACGACAAAATCCATATGTGGCTCGAACTGTGATCCCTCCGCGATTTCCTGTGTATGGGCTTCTGTGGGAGCAAGGCTTGCCCGCGATGGCGTTTTCGCAATCGCCATCGCGGGCAAGCCTTGCTCCCACAGAAGCTATCAGCGCACGGCACTGACGCCGTCGAGGGTTGAAAACGACGTGTCCTTGGCCGTCAGCAAAAAATCGCGCATGTACGGCGCGTCGAGCATGTCGGTGCGCACCGCCGCGTACAGCGTGGCAAACAAGCCTTTCTCTCCCAGCCGCTTGGCCTTCACGTAGCCACGCGAGCTGTATTCATGCAGGGCCCAGTGCGGCATGCCGCACACGCCGCGACCGCTGGCCACCAGTTGCATCATCATTACCGTCAGTTCAGAGGTGCGCACCTGGGCCGGTTCAATGTCGGCCGGCTCCAGGAAACGGGTGAAGATGTCCAGTCGGTCGCGTTCCACCGGGTAGGTGATCAGGGTTTCGCTGATCAGGTCCTCGGGGACGATGTACGCCTTGCCCGCCAGTCGATGCTGGTTGGCCACGGCGAGCATCGCCTCGTAGGTGAACAACGGCACGTAGGTGATGCCGGCCAACTCCAGCGGGTCGGAGGTCACCACCAGGTCGAGATCGCCGCGGGCCAAGGCTGGCAACGGCGCGAAGGCGAAGCCCGAGGCCAGGTCCAGTTCGACTTCCGGCCAGGCATCGCGGAACTGGTCGATGGTCGGCATCAACCATTGGAAGCAGCTATGGCACTCGATGGCCATGTGCAGCCGTCCGGCGGTGCCGCCAGCCAGGCGGGCGATGTCCCGTTCGGCGCCGCGCAGCAAGGGCAGGGCGGCATCGGCCAGTTGCAACAGGCGCAGGCCGGCACTGGTGAACCGTACCGGCTTGGTCTTGCGCACGAACAACTGCATGCCCAAGCGCTCTTCCAGTTCCTTGAACTGGTGGGAGAGGGCGGACTGGGTCAGGTGCAGGCGTTCGGCGGCTTCGACCAGGCTGTCGGCTTCGCGCAGGGCGTGCAGGGTCTTGAGGTGACGGAGTTCAAGCACCGGAGTTGCTCCATGAGTAAAACTTGTGATCAACACGAAAAGGTTGAGTTTGTCTCATGTAGGGTCAACTGTCGACAATGGCGCCATCTTTTATAGGAGGACGCACACCATGGCCCTGGCCCACACCCTCGGTTTTCCCCGCATCGGCGCCGACCGCGAACTGAAGAAAGCCCTCGAAGCCTACTGGAAGGGCGACCTGGCCCCGGCCGCGCTGCAAGCGGTGGGGCGCGAACTGCGGGCCCGGCACTGGCAACTGCAGAAAGACGCCGGCATCGACCTGCTGCCCGTCGGCGACTTTGCCTGGTACGACCAGGTGCTCAGCCACTCCTTGACCCTGGGCGCCGTGCCACAGCGTTTCCACAGCACCTTGAATGCCCAGGGCCGACCAACCCTAGACACCTTGTTCGCCATGGCCCGTGGCGCCACGGCCAGTTGCTGCGGTGCCGACCATGGCCAGGCGCAATACGCCCAGGAACTGACCAAGTGGTTCGACACCAACTACCACTACCTGGTCCCGGAGTTTTCCGCCGACCAGACCTTCGCCCTGAGCTGGGAACAGTTGTTCGACGAAGTGGACGAGGCCCATGCCTTGGGCCACCAGATCAAGCCGGTGATCATCGGTCCGTTGACCTACTTGTGGCTGGGCAAGGCCAAGGGCGCGGCGTTCGACAAGCTCGACCTGCTGGAGCGCCTGCTGCCGGTCTACGGGGAAATCCTCAACCGCCTCAAGGCCCAAGGCGTGGAATGGGTGCAGATCGACGAACCGATCCTCACCCTCGACCTGCCCCTGGCCTGGAAGAGCGCTTTCGAGCGGGCTTATCACATCCTCCAGTACTCGCCGTTGAAAAAACTCGTGGCCACCTATTTCAGTGGCCTGCAAGACAACCTCGGCCTGGCGGTGAGCCTGCCGGTGGACGGCTTGCACATCGACGCGGTACGTGACCCGGAACAACTGGGCCAGGTGCTGGACCGCCTGCCGACCTACAAGATTCTCTCGGTGGGCCTGGTCAACGGTCGCAACGTCTGGCGCTGCGAACTGGAACAGGCGCTGGCGCAATTGCAACCGGCCCAGGAACGCTTTGGCGACAACCTCTGGGTCAGCACCTCGTGCTCGCTGCTGCACAGCCCGGTGGACCTGGAGCGCGAAGACCGTCTCGATCCGGAACTCAAGAGCTGGCTCGCCTTTGCGGTGCAGAAGTGTGGTGAGGTCGCGGTGCTGCGCGATGCCCTGAACGATCCACAGGCCCCCGCTGTGCAACAGGCCTTGGCCGACAGCCGCGAGGTGCAGGCCAGTCGCGCCAGCTCGGCGCGCATTCACAAACCCGCGGTCCAGGCGCGCCTGGCGGCAATCGGGCCACAGGACAGCCAGCGGCGTTCGCCGTTTGCCAAGCGCATCGAACGCCAGCGCGCCCGTCTGAAACTGCCGGCCTTTCCCACTACCACCATCGGCTCCTTCCCGCAGACCCCGGCGATTCGCCTGGCACGCCAGGCCTACAAGCAAGGCAAGCTGTCGGCCAATGACTATCAGGACGCCATGCACACCGAGATCCGCCATGCCGTGCAGATCCAGGAGCGCCTGGGGCTGGATGTGCTGGTGCACGGTGAAGCCGAACGCAACGACATGGTCGAATACTTCGCCGAGCAACTGGACGGCTATGCCTTCACCCGTTTCGGCTGGGTGCAGAGCTATGGCTCGCGTTGTGTGAAACCGGCGATCATCTACGGCGACATCAGCCGCCCGAAAGCCATGACGGTCGACTGGATCCGCTACGCGCAAAGCCTGACCGACAAAGTCATGAAAGGCATGCTCACCGGCCCCGTGACCATGCTGATGTGGTCGTTCCCCCGAGAAGACGTGTCGCGCCAGGTCCAGGCCCGACAATTGGCCCTGGCCCTGCGGGACGAAGTGCTGGACCTGGAAAAGGCCGGGATCAAGATTGTGCAGATCGACGAGGCGGCGTTCCGCGAAGGGCTGCCACTGCGTCGCGGGCAATGGCAGGCCTACCTGGACTGGGCGGTTGACGCGTTCCGTTTGTGCGCGTCGGGTGTGGCGGATGAAACCCAGATCCATACCCACATGTGCTACAGCGAATTCAATGATGTGATCAAGGCCATCGCCGACATGGACGCCGATGTCATCACCATCGAGACTTCGCGTTCGGACATGGAGTTGCTGGAGGCTTTCGAGGCGTTCGACTACCCGAACGACATCGGCCCGGGCGTCTACGACATCCACTCGCCACGGGTGCCGGACACCGCCGAGATGGTTGCGCTGATGAGCAAGGCGGTAAAACGGATCGCCGCCGAGCGGCTGTGGATCAACCCCGACTGCGGGTTGAAAACCCGGGGCTGGCCGGAAACGGAAGCGGCACTGGTGAACATGGTGGCGGCGGCGCGGCAGTTGCGTAGCCAACTGGCCTGAAGCTGACGCCTTGAGCGGGGATCTGTGGGAGCAAAGCTTGCTCGCGATGAAGCCAACGCGATTTCTCTGGAATCGAGGTGCCTGTATCGCGAGCAAGCTTTGCTCCCACAGATACATCCTTTCCCACAGATACATCCTTCGCGCAGGAGACCACTCGGCAATCTTCATCAAACTGTCACGCAACTGTGGCAGCGCGCTTGAACAAACTTCATCAGACTCGCGCTCTACTGGGGTTCTGCGTTTCGGTGTTTCTTCATGCGTGTATTCATTTTTCTGGCCGCGTTGTTTTTCGGCCTGCCGTCGATGGCGGCTTCTCGGTGTGACATCAATGTTGCGACCCAACGGGTCGATCTGGATCAGGTGAGCCTGGCCTACCAGAGCGTTGGCCGTGCCTCGGATCCGGCGCTGTTGCTGGTGATGGGCCTGGGTGGGCAGTTGATCCATTGGCCGGACGAAGTGGTGGTCGCCCTGTGCGAGCAGGGTTTCCGGGTGATTCGCTACGACAACCGCGACGTCGGCCTGTCCACGTGGCGCCAGGCCCCCGGCAGCGCCAACCTGACCTTCGAAGCCCTGCGCTACAAACTCGGCTTGCCCGTGGCTGCGCCGTATACCTTGACCGACATGGCCGACGACGGGCTGGGGTTGATGGATGCCTTGCAGGTGCACAGCTTTCACGTATTGGGCGTGAGCATGGGCGGGATGATCGCCCAGCACATGGCCGCCATGGCGCCGCAGCGGGTCGAAAGCCTGACCCTGATCATGAGCAGTTCCGGTGCCGAAGGCTTGCCCGCACCCAGCGCCGCACTGGTGCAGTTGCTGTCGCGGCGCAGTGCACCGAATCGCGAAGCGGCCTTGCAGCAACAGGCCGATCTGCTGGCCGCGTTGGGCAGCCCGATGGTGGCGGATGATCGCCAGGTATTGCTGCATCAGGCCGCCGTGGCCTACGACCGGGCCTTCAACCCTGAAGGCGTGAAGCGCCAGATCATGGCGATCATGGCCGAGCCGAGTCGGGTGGCACTGCTCAATCAACTGCGGGTGCCGACCCTGGTGGTCCACGGCACCGCCGACCCTTTGCTGCCGGTGATGCACGGCGTGCATCTGGCGGCGCACATCCAAGGCAGCCAGTTGAAGCTGATCCCGGGCCTGGCCCATCGTTTCCAGGAGGCGTTCAAGGCGCCGTTGCTGGGGGCCGTGTTGCCGTATCTGCAGCAGCACCGCGAGGACACGTCGCACTGGGCGCAGATCGAACCGGTGCAGGCGCCTAATCTGCTCTGATAATTCTGATGGCTTGAGGCCTGCCCGGCTTTTGTGGCGAGGGGATTTGTGGGAGCAAAGCTTGCTCGCGAAACAGCCACCTCGATCTCTGAGAGACCGCGTCGCCTTCATCGCGGGCAAGCCTTGCTCCCACAGGACCGCGCCCGTGCCTGCTCCACCAACCACCCCATCAATTCCTGCAACGGCCCTGACACCTGGGGTTTGTGCGGGTGCACCAGGTGATAACCCAGCCCGGTCTTGACCTTCAGTTCGAACGGCATCACCAGCCGACCGGCGCTCAAGTCGTCGCCGATCAGCGACCAGTCGCCAATCGCCACGCCCGTGCCTTGGGAAGCCATGGACATCGCCAGGTCCAGGGTTTCGAAATGCTGGCCCTTGCTGACATTGCTCAAGTGCACATCGGCTGCCTTCAGCCAGGTGTTCCAGTCGCGCTCGTCAAGGGCCGGGTGCAACAGCAGGTGGTGTTGCAGGTCGGCGGGTTCACGCAGTGGCACGGGACCTTCCAGGACCGGGCGGGAGCAGACGGGCGTCAGTTGTTCATCGAACAGAGGCAGGCACGCCAGCGAGGCGTCGGGTGGTGGGCCATAGACCACCGCAGCGTCGAAGGCTTCGCGCTGGAAATCCACACCGTGCCTGACCGTGGTGGTCAACTCCACCGGCACGTCCGGTCGCTCCTTCTGCCACTGCAACAGGCGCGGCAGCAGCCAGCGCATCACACAGGTCGGGGCCTTGAGTTGCAGGGTCTGGCGTTTTTCGCCGACCTGCTCGACCGCGTCCCCGATCAGGCTGAACACCTGCTGCACCCGTGGCAGCCACGCCTGGCCTTCGGCAGTCAGGCTCAGGCCGCGTGCCTGGCGCTGGAACAGCGCATAACCCAGATGATCTTCCAGCCCGGCGATCTGCCGGCTCACCGCGCCCTGGGTGATGTGCAGTTGTTCGGCGGCCCGGGTGAAGTTGCAGCATTGGGCCGTGATCAGAAACGTGTGCAGCGCCGGCAGCGGAGGAAGTCGTTTCATTTCGGATCCAAGCCATGACGTGAGGACATGGCGAGTATGACTTTTTATCCATTGTTGCCGCTATGGTCGGACCGTTCCAATAACGCCATTCCCAAGACAAAAAAGGGTCCCGCCGCAGGCTGTGCGAGGCCCTTTACACGACAAGAAAAAGGCAATGGCAATGGCGACGTGCGGCGAAGTATTGGTCAAGTTACTCCAAGCGTATGGCGTGGAGCAGGTGTTCGGCATTCCTGGCGTGCACACCGTCGAGTTGTACCGCGGGCTGGCCCGTTCCAGCATCCGCCATGTGACCCCGCGTCATGAACAAGGCGCAGGTTTCATGGCCGACGGTTATGCCCGGGTCAGCGGCAAACCCGGCGTGTGTTTCATCATCACCGGCCCCGGCATGACCAACATCACCACCGCCATGGGCCAGGCCTACGCCGATTCGATCCCGATGCTGGTGATCTCCAGCGTGCAGTCGCGCAGCCAGTTGGGTGGCGGACGCGGCAAGCTGCATGAACTGCCGAACCAGAGCGCGCTGGTGGGCGGGGTGGCGGCGTTTTCCCACACGCTGATGTCCGCCGCTGAATTGCCCGGCGTGCTGGCCCGGGCGTTTGCCGTGTTCCAGGCCGGGCGCCCGCGGCCGGTGCACATCGAAATCCCGCTGGACGTGCTGGTCGAAGACGCCGATGCCTTGCTCGCCAGCATGCCGGTGAACATCAACCGCGCCGGTGCCGCGCCGGGTGCGGTCAAACAAATGGCCGGCTTGCTGGCGACGGCTCGGCGGCCTTTGATCCTGGCCGGTGGCGGGGCCATCGACGCAGCGGTTGAATTGACCGAACTGGCCGAACGTCTCGGCGCGCCCGTGGCGTTGACCATCAATGCCAAAGGCCTGTTGCCGTCCCAGCATCCGTTGCTGATCGGCTCCACCCAGAGCCTGGTGGCCACCCGCGCCTTGGTGGCCGAGGCGGATGTGGTGCTGGCCATCGGCACCGAACTGGCCGAGACCGATTACGACATTACTTTCGCTGGCGGCTTCGAGATTCCTGGCACGTTGTTGCGCATCGACATCGACCCGGACCAGACCGTGCGCAACTACCCGCCGCACCTGGCGCTGGTGGCCGACGCCCGTGTCGCCGCCCAGGCCGTGCTCGACGCCTTGAGCCAGCACCCCTTGGCCGAGCGCCGTGACGATTGGGGCACGACGCGTGCCGCCCGGTTGCGCGCGGATCTTCAAGGCAGTTGGGACGCCGCGACCCGCGCCCAGACTCTGTTTCTCGACACCGTCTTGCAAGCGCTGCCAGAGGCGGTGTTCGTTGGCGATTCCACCCAACCGGTGTACACCGGCAACCTGACCTTCAACCTGGAGCAACCGCGCCGCTGGTTCAATTCATCCACCGGCTACGGCACCCTCGGCTACGCCCTGCCGGCGGCCATTGGCGCCTGGCTCGGTGGCAAGGACCTGGGCCATGGTCGCCCGGCGGTGGTGTGTTTGATTGGCGACGGCGGGTTGCAGTTCACCCTGCCGGAACTGGCCAGCGCCGTGGAAGCGCGCACGCCGGTGATCGTGCTGCTGTGGAATAACCAGGGCTACGAAGAGATCAAGAAATACATGGTCAACCGCGCCATCGAACCGGTGGGCGTGGACATCTACACCCCGGATTTCATCGGCGTTGCCAAGGCCTTGGGCTGCGCTGCCGAAGCCATCGAGGATGTGCCGTCATTGCGAGCTGCGTTGCTGGCGGCCGGTGAACGGCAGGGGCCGACGTTGATTGAAATTGACCAGGGTGTTTGGACATCGAAGTGTTGAGGTGTTTTTACTGGCCCCATCGCGAGCAGGCTCGCTCCCACATTGGAACTGCGGTGAACAAGCAATTTGTGTTCACTGAAGATCCCCTGTTGGAGCGAGCCTGCTCGCGATGAGGCCAGTCCAGTCAACACAAACCTCAGCTCAAACAGTCATCCGCAACCGCGCCAGATCCCGCAACGGCGGTGCGCCGAACAACCGGCTGTACTCGCGGCTGAACTGCGAAGGGCTTTCATAACCCACCCGATACCCCGCCGCCGAGGCTTCCAGCCCTTCGGCGAGCATCAGCCGGCGGGCTTCCTGCAGGCGCAGTTGTTTCTGGTATTGCAGCGGGCTCATGGCGGTCATGGCCTTGAAGCGGTGATGCAGGGTCGAGACGCTGAGGTTCACTTCCCGGGCCAGGTCATCGATGCGCAGCGGCTGTTCGAAATGGCCGTTGAGCCATTTGATCGCCTGGCTGATGCGATGGCTCTGGCTGTTGGCGATGGCGATTTCGTACAGCCGATAACCCTGAGGACTGCGCAACAGGCGATAGAGGATTTCCCGGCGCACCAGCGGGGCGAGCATGGCGATGTCTTTCGGCGTATCGAGCAGCCGCGCCAGGCGCAGTACGGCGTCGAGCATCGGCGTGTCCAGGCGTTCGACGTACAGCCCGCGCCCGGCGGGGCGGGTCGGCACGCCCAAGGGGCCGGCGTCGGCGATCAACGCGGTGATTTCCGTCGGGTCGATGTCCAGGCGCAGGGCCAGGATCGGCTGCTCGGGCGAAACGTCGGCAATGCAACCACTCAACGGCATCGACACCGAGACCACCAGGTAATGGAGCGGGTCATAGTTGAAGAACTCATCCGCCAGGCGCACCTGTTTGCTGCCCTGGGCCATGATGCACAGCGCCGGTTGCGCCAACACCGGGGCGAACTTATGCGGCTGGCTGTGCCGTGACAGGTTCAGTGAGCCGATGGCCGTGGCGTAGCTGCCGTCTTCGCTGGTGTTGCGGTCGATGATCGACGCCAGTTCGGCGCGCTGTTGTTCCAGGTACGTGTCCAGCGGGACGTGGGCGTGGTCGAGTGGCGACATGCCGGGATCCTCAGGCGATAGGGAGCGATGAACAAAAGCTTATGTTTGTGCAAGGCGCAGCGGTAGCAACATCCTGTTGAAAGCTTGCCTGATCCTGCACGGCGCAAGGGGCCATGACGCTGCAATGCTGTGGAAACTTGCTTGAAACCTTTTGTTTCAACTTCCTCGGTTCCAGCCCTGTTCGTGTCGAATTTTGTGACGTCGATGCGCAGGATTGTGCAATGGGTCGGCAGGATCCGACTAACGAAGCTGGCGTCGTGGCGCTTAACCTTTGATCCTGTCGCAGCCTGTCCCCGGCTGCACCACGGATTACCTGGGAGGGTTGAACATGACTACACAGATCCCCGTCAGCCACATGGCTTTCGTCCGGGCCCGTGCCGGTTGCTCCAGGCAACTGGGTGCGCGCCTGAGTACGCTGATCGCGCCCTCGCGCCTGGCTCCCGGTTGCTTGCACTTTGCCTTGCAGCAATCGCAATGCGACGCTGATTTGTGGCTGGTGTCCGGGCTGTGGGTCAATCAGCCGTCGATGGACGCCTACTTCAATTCACCGGCCATGGCGATTTTCGCCGAGCTGGTGCAGGACCTGGTGGTGAGCAGCCTGGATTTCCACACCTTCCGGGAAGTCTCCGCCGCCCAGGCGACCGAAGGGTGTCGGGCGCAGGTACACAAACGGGTTGGTTGAAGGTTTAATGAGCGTCATTTTCCACCGCCAGGATGCACAACACATGGCACGTAAAGCCTTTGAAACCTTTGAAGCCGTTTCCGCAGTCGTTCCCAAGGAAGGCGGCGGCTACCATGCCGCCATTGCCACCAAGGCCATCGGCGGCTCAGGTGCGCCGCGCTTCAACAAGATCCTTGAAGAGCAGACCTTCGAGACCGCCGTCAAAGCCGATGAAGCGGCAGCCCTGCAGCTGACCCACCTCAAGGGTGTCGACGACGAGGGCGGGTTGGTCTGGAACCCATGAGACTAACGCTGTGGGAGCAAGGCTTGCCCGCGATGCAGGCAACGCGGTCTGTCTTGGGAACCGTGGTGTCTGCATCGCGGGCAAGCCTTGCTCCCACAGATAAGTGCTTTGCCACAAGGTGCAGTGTGCAACCTTCTATCGAGGGCGATGCATCTTGAACAACGCCTCAGGCCCCAACTGGAAATAATCCGCCGGCCCGCCACCGCGCAAGATCGGCTCGGCGGCGGCAGTGTCGTATACCCCATCCTTCAACAGCCACTGGGCGATATGCACGGCGACCACTTCGCCGAGGATCAGCCAGCTCGGCACCAGTCCTTTGTCCGCCCGTTGCAATTGAATGATCTGCGTGACCTTGCATTCGAAGGACACCGGGCTTTCGGCGACGCGCGGCACCTGGATCACCCGTGACGGGGCGGTCGTCAAACCCGCCAGTTCGAACTCATTGACCTCTGGCGCGACCATCGCGCAGCTCTGGTTCATCTGCTCGGCCAGCGGGCGGGTGGCCAGGTTCCAGGCGAATTCGCCGGTCTGTTCGATGTTGTTCAGGCTGTCTTTGCGCCCGACGCTGGAGAACCCAATGATCGGCGGAATGTAGTTGAACGCATTGAAGAAACTGTAGGGCGCCAGGTTCAGGCGGCCTTCGGCATCCTGGGACGAAATCCAGCCGATGGGGCGCGGGCCAACAATGGCGTTGAACGGGTCATGGGGCAGGCCGTGGCCGTTGGCGGGTTCGTAGAAATGGATGTCATCGGGCATGGCTGAA
Organism: Pseudomonas sp. A25(2017); assembly: GCF_002001065.1. Classification (NCBI taxonomy): domain Bacteria; kingdom Pseudomonadati; phylum Pseudomonadota; class Gammaproteobacteria; order Pseudomonadales; family Pseudomonadaceae; genus Pseudomonas; species Pseudomonas sp. A25(2017). The sequence goes on from NZ_MUOA01000097.1 coordinate 13,928, forward strand.
GAAGGTCCTGCAGTGGAGTTTCGAGGGATTTGGAGATAGTGCAGGGCCTCACTGTTTTTGTCAGCACCTTGGGGCCCTGTGGGAGCGGGCTTGCTCGCGAATGCGGTGGTACAGATACATAGATGTCGACTGACACACTGTCTTCGCGAGCAAGCCCGCTCCCACAATTTGATGAGTGGCGACAACAGAACCAGCGGCGGTCTTCCTTTTTCCATGTTCCATAAATAACTAAGCCCGGCCGAAGCCGGGCTGTAAGGGTGTCGTTATCGGATTAGCTGATGGCAGCAGTGTTAGTGCGATCGAAACCATCTTCAGCAACGGTAGCGCCGCCAGTGCGGTCGAAGCCATCTTCAGCGACGGTGGCGCCGCCAGTGCGATCGAAGCCATCTTCAGCAACGGTGGCGCCGTTAGTGCGGTCGAAGCCATCAGCCGCAACAGTGGCAGCGCTAGTACGGTCATAACCGTCGGCGGCGATGGCCGAGCTGGTGCGGTCGAAACCGTCGGCAGCGAAGGTGTTGGCGGCCAGTACGGACAGGGTCAGGGCGATGATCAGTTTGGTTTTCATGGTCGTGCTCCAGAATGTTTGGCGTTAGGCGCCTTGGGTGTGGAGTTCATATTACGCTCGTTAATTTGATTAAAAAGCGCAAATAAATGCTTAAAGCTATCGATTAAATCGATCTATATTGCGTTGCCGCAGAACGGTCAATGAGGCCCATTACCGGCGTATCGAATGGCGTTCTGTTGAGCGTGAGGATGGAAGACGGGCATTAACCAGAGATTAATGTCGGATAAATCTTTAGACCGGGAGCGAAAAAAAGGGGCGAACCTGTTCAGGTGCGCCCCTTTCTGTTTGTCCGACGTGGCTGTCAGTCGGTAACGATCCGCGAGTGTTTGCGGGTGTCTTTCATGGTGATGTACACCAGCAGCGACACGGCGATGCACGCCGTTACGTACCAGTAGTAGCCAGTTTCCATGCCGATGCTCTTGAACCACAGGGCGATGTATTCAGCGGTGCCGCCGAAGATCGACACAGTCAGTGCGTAGGGCAGGCCGACGCCCAGGGCGCGGATTTCGGTGGGGAACAGCTCGGCTTTCACCACGGCGTTGATCGAGGTGTAGCCGCTGACGATGATCAGCGCGGCCATGATCAGGAAGAACGCGCCCCACCAGGTCTGGATGGTGTGCAGGGTGGTGAGGATCGGCACGGTGAACAGGGTGCCGAGGATGCCGAAGGCAATCAGGATCGGCCGGCGGCCAATCTTGTCCGACAGCCCGCCGATCACCGGTTGCAGGCACATGAACAGGAACAGCGTGGCGGCGGAAATAGTGGTGGAGTCGGAGATGCTCATGCCGACCGTGTTCACCAGGTATTTCTGCATGTAGGTGGTGTAGGTGTAGAAGGCCAGGGTACCGCCCATGGTCAGGCCGACCACAGTCATCAGCTCTTTTGGATGGCGCATCAAGGTGCGCATCGCGCTTTCCTTGGCTTTTTCCTTCTTGGTGAACGACTCGGTTTCTTCCATGCCGCGTCGCAGGTACAGCGCCACCACCGCACACAGCGCGCCGATGGCGAACGGGATGCGCCAGCCCCAGGCATACAGTTGTTCGGTGGTGAGGGTCTGTTGCAGCACGATCAACACGCCCAGGGCGATGAGCTGGCCGGAGATCAGGGTCACGTACTGGAAGCTGGAGAAGAAGCCGCGACGTTCCTTGGTCGCCATCTCGCTCAGGTAGGTCGCCGAGGTGCCGTACTCGCCACCCACCGACAGGCCTTGGAGCAGGCGGGCAAACACCAGCAGGATCGGTGCGCCGACGCCGATGGTTTCGTAGCTCGGGCTCAAGGCGATGATCAGCGAGCCGAAGCACATCAGGTACACCGAGGCCATCAACGCACGTTTGCGACCGGCACGGTCGGCGTACAGGCCCATCAACCACCCGCCGATCGGGCGCATCAGGAAGCCTACGGCGAAGATCGCGGCGGTGTTGAGCAATTGGGCGGTGGTGTCGCCCTTGGGGAAGAAGGCTTTGGCGAAGTACAACGAGAACGCGGCGTAGACGTACCAGTCATACCACTCGACCATGTTGCCGACCGAGCCGCTGAAGATCGACTTGATGCGGCTGGCGGTGGTTCTTTCACGGGCGGGCACGGCAGCCGACCCAAGGGGCAGGGCGTTGGAGTTGTCCATTGAAGGATCCTTCGTTTAATTGTTTTTGTGGAGCGCGTGTGGACGCAGCCTGACAGGGCTATAGCAGGAGCTGTGCCAGGTGGCAGAAGGCTGGTTTAGAGGGGTTTGTGGTGTTGCGTGAGCGGAACTCCGCTCATTGTGGCTGGGGGTGTGGGCGGGAATCCGCTTATGCCAGGAAAGGTTTGTCGTCTGTACCGGCCTCATCGCGAGCAGGCTCGCTCCCACAGGGGATCTTCAGTGAACACAAATTCTCTCTTCACAGACGATCCAATGTGGGAGCGAGCCTGCTCGCGATGGCGCCAGTGCAGTCACCACAAAATGGCGGGCCCTACAAAAACATCTCCCGACTCAACCCATGCCGCTGCATCTTTTCATTGAAGGTGCGGCGCGGCAGTTGCAGTTCTTCGAGCACGGCTTTCACATCACCTTTGTGCCGAGTCAGGGCGGCGCGCAGGCATTGGGCTTCGAAGGCTTCCTGCTGGGCCGCGAGGGACTGGCCCGGCTCCGTCTCCAGGGCGGGCAGTTGGTCGAGCCCCAACACCTGGCGTTCGGCGACATTGGCCAGTTCCCGCACGTTGCCCGGCCAGTCGTGGCTGAGCAGGTGGCTCAACTGCGGGCCGCTCAGGGGCGCGGCGGGGCGGCCCAGGCGTTCGGCCGCGCTGTGGGTGAAGTGTTCGAACAGCAAGGGAATGTCCTCGCGCCGTTCTCGCAGCGGCGGCAGGCGCAGTTCGGCGATGTTCAGGCGATAGGCCAGGTCTTCACGGAAACGCCCGGCCCGGGCTTCGTCCAACAGGTCGGGCTTGGTGGCGGCGATGATGCGCAGGTCCACCTGGATGCTCTGGTTGGAGCCCAGGCGTTCGAGCTTCTGTTCCTGCAACACCCGCAACAACTTGACCTGCTGGGCCAGGGGCATGCTCTCGATTTCGTCGAGAAACAGCGTGCCGCCGTCGGCGTATTCGAGCTTGCCGATGCGCTTGCCCTGGGCGCCGGTGAAGGCGCCGCTTTCGTGACCGAACAGCTCCGCCTCGAACAGCGGTTCGGGAATGGCTGCGCAGTTCAGCGCGACGAAGGGTTTGCTCGCCCTCGGGCCGAAGTCGTGCAGGCAACGGGCGACCAGTTCCTTGCCGCTACCGGTTTCTCCGCGGATCAACACGTTGACCGGCAGTGCGGCGAGGTCCAGCACTTGGCGCCGCAGGTTTTGCAACGCACGAGAAACCCCCAGCAGCGTCCCATCGAGACGGGTCCGGGCGTCGGCCTGTTCATGCAGGCGACGGTTTTCCAGGACCAGGGTGCGCTTGTCCAGGGCCCGGCGCAGGCTGCCGAGCAGGGCTTCGGGGCTGAAGGGTTTTTCCAGGAAGTCGTAGGCACCGTCGCGCATGGCTTCCACGGCCATCGGCACGTCGCCGTGGCCGGTCAACAGAATCACCGGCAGGTCGGGATCGCGGCGGCGCACTTCGGCCAACAACTCCAGGCCGCTGAGGCCGGGCATGCGCACATCGCTGAGGATTACCCCGGGGAAATGCTCCGGCAACCGGGCCAGGCATTCATCGGCGCGGCTGAACAGCTGCACCTGGAACCCCGACAGGCTCAACCACTGCTCGACGGCACTGCGAATGCTGCCTTCGTCATCCACAACCATGACTGAATCAAGCATGCAGTTGCGGCTCCTGATCAATGGGCAAGGTCACGCAGAATACCGCGCCGTGCTCATGGTTGTCCGCCGTCAGCCGTCCACCGGATTCATGGATGATTGCAAACGAAACCGCCAGCCCCAGGCCCAGGCCGTCGCCCACCGCCTTGGTGGTGAAAAACGGATCGAACACCTGGGCCAGGTGTTCCTCGGCGATACCGGTGCCGCTGTCACTGACGGTCAGGCGCCACAATTGCTCATCGGCTTCCAGGCGCACTTCCAGGCGCTTGAGGGGTTGGTCGGCCATGGCGTCGAGGGCGTTGCGCAGCAGGTTGATCAACACCTGTTCGAGGCGGATCGCGTCGCCGCGCACCCAGGCCGGTCGAGTCACGTGCAGCACGGTGCTGATCTGTTCGTCGCGCAGGCGTGTGTCCAGCAATTGCAGCGCCTGGTCGACCACCGCCGCCAGGTCCAGGCGTTCGCGCAGGCCGCTGGGGCTTTTGCGGGCAAAGGTCTTCAGGTGGCCGGTGAGGGCGGCCATGCGCGTCAGCATGTCGTCCACCGGCTTGAGGGCCTTGTAGGCGTCATCGACCCGCCCGTGATCGAGCAGCAAGCGCAGGGTCGCCAATTGCATGCGCTGGGCGGTCAAGGGCTGGTTGATTTCATGGGCCAGTGCCGCCGACATCTGCCCCAGTGCTGCCAGCTTGGCCGATTGCACCAGGCCGTCCTGGGCCGTGCGCAGATCCCGGGTACGTTCTTCGACCAACCGTTCAAGCTCTTCGCGGCTGCGCTGGCGCAATTTTGCCAGGCGCCAGCGCTGGTTGAGAAACAGCAGCAGGAACACCAGCGCCAGCCACGACCCGGCAGCCGCGAGCCCGGCATTACGTCGGTCTTCGAAGGCAATCTGCGGACGGCGCAGCAAGTGCAGCGTCCAGCCTTCGGCGGTCAGCGGCAAGGATTCCCACAGGTAGTCCGCCGAGCCATCGGGGGTCTCGACCCGGGCCAGATGGCTATTGTCGTCGAAGCGTCGCAGCGCTTCATAGGCCAGCGGTTGCAACGGTTGTTTGTCGTACTGACGGGTGGCCTTGAGCTCGGCGCGGTCGCTGTCGCTCAGCGGCTGCAAGTGGCGATAACGCCAGCCCGGGCGGTTGGCGATGAAGATGATGCCCCGGGCGTCGCTGACCAACAGCGTGTCGCTGCCCTGGCGCCATTCGCGCTCAAGCTCCGGAAATTCCAGCTTGACCACCATCGCGCCGAGGAACTCGCCGTTGTCGCCCGTCACGGCGCTGGAGAGAAAGTACCCCGGGATGCCGCTGGTCACGCCCACCGCATAAAAACGCCCGGTGCCCTGGGTGCGGGTCTGGAGGAAATACGGACGAAAGCCATAGTTGTGCCCGACATAGCTGCTGGGCAGGCGCCAGTTGCTGGCCGCGACGGCCAGGCCGGTGTGGTCGAGCAATTCCAGGGTGGATGACTGGGCGGCGCCGTTGATCTGTTCCAGCTTGCGGTTCAACGCGTCCTGCTGCGCCGCGCTGACCGGCCCCTTGAGGGCCGAGCGCAACTCCGGGTCCAGCGCCAGCACGACGGGCAGGGCGCGGTAGCGTTCGATCAGGGTGTGCAGCGAAGTGGCGTACAGCGCCAACTGCTGGTTGGCACGGCCGGCGTCTTCCTCCAGGGCCGCACGTTCGGCATGGCGCACGGCGAGGGTGGCGGCAACGGCCGCGCCGATGAGGATCAGCAAGGTGTACAACGACAGACGCAAGGTACGGGGAGTCGGCAGCATGCTGGCGTAAACCAGTGGAAAGTCGGGCGGGCACGATAGCATGGCGGTTGCGTCAAGCGATCATGTACTTCGAGCCTGCCGCAGATCCTGTGGGAGCGGGCTTGCTCGCGAAGAAGCCGGCACATTCAACATTGATGTCGGCTGGCCCACCGCTTTCGCGAGCAAGCCCGCTCCCACAGGGAATTGGCGGTGGGTCAGTTACTTGAATGCTGGATATAAACCATCGTGGCGAGGGAGCTTGCTCCCGCTCGGCTGCGCAGCAGTCGTAAAACCAGTCGGCCGATTTTTCCTGGAGTACTGGGTTGACTGGTTTGGGGCTGCTACGCAGCCCAGCGGGAGCAAGCTCCCTCGCCACAGGGTTGTGTAGGTATGGCTTTGGTGCCTGCATAAAAAAAGGCCGGTGGGCTTGTCGCCCCACCGGCCTTTTTCACCGCGCCAAAATGCCTGTTACTGCACTTCGACCGCCAGGCTGTCACTGATCTTCTTCTGCCAGATGGCAGGACCGGTGATGTGTACCGACTCGCCTTTGCTATCGACCGCAACGGTCACCGGCATGTCCTTGACCTCGAACTCGTAGATCGCTTCCATCCCCAGTTCGGCGAACGCCAGGACCTTGGATTTCTTGATCGCCTGGGCCACCAGGTAAGCGGCGCCGCCGACGGCCATCAGGTAGACAGCCTTGTTGTCCTTGATCGCTTCGATGGCGGTTGGGCCGCGCTCGGATTTGCCGATCATGCCCAACAGGCCGGTCTGCTCGAGGATCTGACGGGTGAACTTGTCCATCCGCGTGGCGGTGGTCGGGCCGGCTGGGCCGACGACTTCTTCGCCTACCGGGTCGACCGGGCCGACGTAGTAGATGAAGCGGCCCTTGAGGTCCACCGGCAAGGTTTCACCCTTGTTCAGCATCTCGACCATGCGCTTGTGCGCGGCATCGCGGCCGGTGAGCATCTTGCCGTTGAGCAGCACGGTTTCGCCCGGTTTCCAGCTCTGCACGTCTTCCGGGGTCAGGGTGTCGAGGTTGACGCGACGGGCCGACGGGCCGGCTTCCCAGACGATTTCCGGGTAGGCGTCCAACGGTGGCGCTTCCAGCGACGCCGGGCCGCTGCCGTCGAGCACGAAGTGGGCGTGACGGGTGGCGGCGCAGTTGGGGATCATGCACACCGGCAGGGAGGCGGCGTGGGTCGGGTAGTCCATGATCTTCACGTCGAGCACGGTGGTCAGGCCACCCAGGCCCTGGGCGCCGATGCCCAGTTGGTTGACCTTCTCGAACAGCTCCAGGCGCATCTCTTCGATACGGTTCTGCGGGCCGCGAGCCTTGAGCTCGTGGATGTCGATGGATTCCATCAACACTTCCTTGGCCATGACCGCGGCTTTCTCGGCGGTGCCGCCGATGCCGATGCCGAGCATGCCCGGTGGGCACCAGCCGGCGCCCATGGTCGGAACGGTTTTCAACACCCAGTCAACGATGGAGTCGGACGGGTTGAGCATCGCCATCTTCGACTTGTTCTCGGAGCCGCCGCCCTTGGCCGCCACGTCCACTTCCACGGTGTTGCCCGGGACGATGGAGTAGTGGATGACCGCCGGGGTGTTGTCCTTGGTGTTTTTGCGTGCGCCTGCCGGGTCGGCGAGGATGGAGGCACGCAGGACGTTTTCCGGCAGGTTGTAGGCGCGACGCACGCCCTCGTTGATCATGTCGTCCAGGCCCATGGTCGCGCCATCCCAACGCACGTCCATGCCCACGCGCACGAACACGGTCACGATGCCGGTGTCCTGGCAGATCGGCCGATGGCCGGTGGCGCACATGCGCGAGTTGATCAGGATCTGCGCCATGGAGTCACGGGCTGCCGGCGATTCTTCGCGCAGATAGGCCTCGTGCATCGCCTGGATGAAATCCACGGGGTGGTAGTAGGAAATGAACTGCAAAGCGTCAGCAACGCTCTGTATCAGGTCATCTTGCTTGATCACGGTCATGAGTCGCGCTCCTCTCTAAAGACGGGAACATTCAATAAGGTGCCGGCCGCTTGGGTGCATCGGTCGACGGACGGCACCTCTATAAGGCACGCCGGGCATGCTGGCGCGACGCTAAAAAGGCGCGGCAGTATATCGCAGGCCGGCCCCCTGTGGGAGCGAGCTGTGAGAGCAAGGCTGTGGGAGCAAAGCTTCTGTGGGGGCAAGGCTTCTGTGGGAGCAAGGCTTGCCCGCGATGAAGACAACGCGGTCTCCCGGGGAATCGAGGCGCCTGCATCGCGAGCAAGCTTTGCTCCCACAGAAACCTTGCTCCCACAGCCCAACAGGGCGATGTGCAGGCTATGTGTCAGGCCTCAAACCACTGCGTCAATCTAGGCCATTGCTTTGACGCCATTTTTCTGCTCCAGAATTGAATGGTCATTTGTCCTACACGCCACTAAAGTGGCGTCTGGCCTGTAGCGTAGGACGCCTCCTGTCAGTTTCCTTTCCCATGGTGAGTCAACGATTGACCCATAACGCCATTCAACGTCTTTTGCTGAAACGCTTCGCTTTGGCGGCCGCGACGTACGCGCTGGCACTGGTTTTGTTGTGGCTGGCATTTTTCAGTGGTCATTACCTCGATTCGTTGCGCGATGTCATCATCGGCAGCGTGTTGGTGGTGCTGTGCCAGGCCGGACTGTTCACGCTGTTTATCACCGACCGTAACCTGCGCTTCGCCGACCCCAGCCTTACCGAAGCGCAGGTGTTGATCGGCCTGGGCTGGCAAACCTGGATGATGGCGCATCTGGACCAGGCTCGGGGCGTGTTCCTGGTGTTTTATGTATTGATCCTGCTGTTCGGGCTGTTTCACCTGTCACGCCGGGCCTTTGTGCGCTGCGCGACGCTGGTGTTTATCAGCTTCACCGCTATTACCCTGTGGGACGGTTACTTCTTCCGGCTTCCCGACCCCACCTTGGCCGGGTTGCAGGTGACCGTGCTGTTTCTCGTGCTGGTGTGGCTGGTGTTCTACGCCCGCTACGTCCAGACCTCACGTCAGCGCATGCGCCAGCGGCGGTTTGCCCTGCAGGCGCACCAGGACACCTTGCGCGGGATGATGCGCCAGCTCGAAGACCTGGTGGCCACCGATGAGCTGACCGGGCTGTTCAATCGCCGGCACTTCCTGCGCCTCGCTTCGCGCGAACTCAACACCCTCAGGCCCGGCATCGCCCATGGCCTGGCCCTGATCGATCTCGACCATTTCAAGCGCATCAACGACCTGCACGGCCACGCTGCTGGCGACCAGGTGCTGCAGGCATTTGCCGCGGTCGCCACGGCGTGTCTGCGCGAGGGCGATGTATTGGCCCGTTATGGCGGCGAGGAATTCGTCATGCTGCTGCCTGCTTGTGACCCCCAGCGCCTGACGGCCTGCTGCGAGCGGCTGCGGCTGGCGTTCACTGAAGTCGAGTTGATCGGCCTGCAGGTCGGCGCCCTCAGCTTGTCGGCGGGCATGACGATGCTGGAAATGGGCGATGACCTGGACAACGCGTTGCAGCGTGCCGACCAGGCCCTGTACCGTGCCAAGCGAGACGGCCGCAATCGGTGCGCCGCCGCCTGGGAGAACGTCGATGCCTAAACTGACAGTCGCCGGTCGGCAATGGACGGTGGCGGCGGGCAGTAACCTGCTGGACGTGTTGAACGGCGCCGGTGTGGCGGTGCCCTACAGTTGTCGCGCCGGCAGCTGCCACGCGTGCCTGGTGCAGTGTGTGGGCGGTGATGTGCGCGACAGTCGTCCCGACGCCTTGAACCCGGTGCAACGCGACCAGGGCTGGCGGCTGGCCTGCCAATGCCAGGTGGTCGAGGATGTGCAGATCCACACCTTCGACCCCCAACGCGACGGCCAGGCCGCTCACGTAGCAGCGGTGGATTGGCTCGGTGGCGAGGTGCTGCGCCTGCGCGTTACCCCCGAGCGGCCGCTGCGTTATCAGGCCGGGCAGCACCTGGTGCTGTGGGCTGGTGACGTGGCCCGGCCGTATTCCCTGGCGAGCCTGCCCGAGGAAGACCGGTTCCTGGAGTTCCACCTCGATTGCCGCGAGCCCGGCCAATTCATTGATGCGGCCCGGCAGATGAAGGCCGGTGACCCGATCCGCCTGGGCGAGTTGCGCGGCGGTGCCCTGCATTACGACCCCGACTGGCACGACAGGCCGCTGTGGCTGCTCGCCGCCGGCACCGGCCTGGCGCCGTTGTTTGGCTTGCTGCGCGAAGCGTTGCGCCAGCAGCATCAAGGCGCGATTCGCCTTATTCACGTGGCCCATGATGCGACCGGGCATTACCTGGCCAAACCCCTGGCGGCGCTGGCGGCCAAGCATCAAAACCTCACCGTGGAGCTGCTGAGCGCAGCCGAGGCGCCGTCCGCCTTGGCGCAACTGCGGCTTGTTTCACGGCAAACCCAAGCCTTGCTCTGCGGCCACCCCGACCGGGTCGAGGCCTTTGCCAAGCGCTTGTACCTGGCGGGCTTGCCGCGCAATCAACTGCTGGCCGACGTCTTCCTGCCCCGTGGTTGAGCGTTTCCAGGCCGGGAACAGTTGCGCAAGGTGATTGAAGAAGAGGGCAGGCAGGTAGCCGCGTTGTCGGGGTTTATCAACAGGCATTGGGTTTTGCAGCGCCTGGACTGGCCCCATCGCGAGCAAGCTTTGCTCCCACAGTAGGTCTGTGGTGTTCACGAATAATGTGTTCAACACAAAACCCCTGTGGGAGCAAAGCTTGCTCGCGATGGGGCCA
>NZ_MUOA01000104.1:0-20514 GCF_002001065.1 Pseudomonas sp. A25(2017)
CGCTGCGCACCCGTCTGCGCTACAGCGCGCACAAGCCGCTGAACGGCAGCGGGGTGGACGATTGGCTGGCGATGGACAGCGAAACCCTGATGCAGGTGGAGGGCGCCAACGAAACCACCTTGCAGCAAACCTTGCGCAGTTACCATGAACTGACCGGCGATCCATTCTTGCATAGCCGCCTGGCCAGCCAGCAAACCTTGCTCAATGGCACCACCAGTACGACCTTGTATGAGTACGACAAGGGCCCCAGCGCGCTGGCCGGTGAAACCGTGTTGGAAACACGCGAGTTACTTACTGGTTTTGACGGCATCGAAAAAACGATGTCCCAGGAAAATTCGCTGATCACCGGCGAAGCGGTGCTGACCACCGACATCGATGGCGTGGAACTGCTTCGCCAGTTCGATGTTCTGGGTCGAGTCACCAAGGAAATCGTCTCACCTAAATCGCCCGACGTTCGAGCCGAACGCGTTTATCGCTATACCTTGATCAGTACAGACGGGCAATACGCTTCAGAGAGCGTGACGGGGGTCAGCGGCGTAACGACCCACACCCGCTTCGATGGTATGGGACGAGTGGTTTATCGAGAGAGGGTCGAGAAGGCAAAGGCGCCGCGCCAGGTCTACGCGGCCAGTTACGACAAACTGGACAACCTGATCGAAGAGATCCGCTACGACTGGCTGGAAGATAAATCCATGCCCTTGCGCCAGCGCTTTGAATACGACGCCTGGGGTATCGCCCATCGCACGACAATGCCCGATGGCGTTGTGAGCCGTTACCTCTGGTCGCCTTTCGGCAGCAAAGGGCCGGTCGAGCACCAATGGCGGGAAACCCCGGAGACTGAAACGACAACACTTATCAGCGGCCTGACCGTGGGCAAGTACAACGATTTCGGCAAGCTTGACCGCTTCGAACGATTGGACGCACAGCCCTTGATCGATCTGTGTCACCAACAACCCGAACGCCCGGTCGCAGAGCATCTGCGCCACCTGCTTGAAACGACAGGGCTGCCGACCGTTGGCGCGGTTGAATACACCTACGACGGCAAGAACAACTGTGTACAACAAATAGAATTGTATGACGGGCAGGAACGCAAGACGCGTTTTGCCTATGACCCGTGGGATCGAGTGAAAGCCACCACCCTGCCCGACAACACGGTCGCCAGCCGGGAATTTGCCGCGCACAGTTTAGGTGAACAAACCACCAGCATGAGCGTGAAACCCAGCGCCAAGCCGTCGATCACTGTCGGTCATCAGTCATTCGACAGCCTTCAGCGCATGACCGAACGGCGTGTCGGTTCGATGGTCAATCCGCGAATCGAGGAGTTCAAATACACCGGCAGCCAGATGCAACCCAGCCAGCGGATCACCCCGGCCAAAGAAGTTTTTGATTACGAATATAAACCCGAATTGACCCTGCAGCCTTTAGCGATCACCACGTCCAAAGATGAATCGACGACATACGTGTATGACCTCAAGACCGGTGCAATAACCAGTGCGCAAAATAATCAAGGTCAGCGTGAATATCGATATGCCGATACCGGTAAGCTGGAGTACGAAAGTTGGACCGACATCGACGGCAAAAAGATGGAGACCAGCTACCAGACTTCCCGTCAGGGTCGACAAATCAGTCGGAGCCATACCGACGGCCTGGATACCGTTTATACCTATGACGATTGCGGACGGGCCAAAACAGTCGTCCAAGGCGCGCTCAGTGCCGACTTCGACTACGACACACTCGGCCAACTGTTCCGCACCACGACACGCAGCCCGACGTCGACATTGGTTGCCGAGGTCAAATACGACCCGCAGGGCCGGGAGGTCGAGCGGACACTGACCCTCAATGGTCAAGCCCCACGGGGCATTACTCAAATCTGGCAAGGCGACAACCAACTCAAGAGCCGACACGTGTTCCTGAACGAGGAGAGCTTTCTCGATGAGGCGTTTGTGTATGACTCGCGCAACCGACTCGTTCATCACACCTGCACGGGCAGCGCCCTGCCCAAGGACGCCTACGGCAATAGCATCCTCAGCCAGTTATTCAGGTTCGATGAGCTGGATAATATCGTGCGAGTCACCACTCAATTCGATGGCGGTCTCAGCGACATTGCCGTATTCACCTATGATCCCGACGATCCTTTTCAATTGAAAAAGATTACCCATACCTATACGGCCGGCGGCTATCCAGCGCTGCTTGAGTTCGAGTACGACGCCAATGGCCATATGCTCAATGACGAACTCAATCGACGCTTGATCTACGACGATCATGGCCGCCTGGTTGCGGTAAAGGATGCGCAAGAGCAGCTTGTCGTGAGCTATCGCTACGACGGGCATAACCACTTGGTGGGCGTTCGTCAAGGCAACGAGCCGGAAACACTACGCTTCTATCAGGGCTACAACCTGAGCCACACGCTGCACAATGGCATAGGCACGCAGTATTTGTTCCATGAAGAACGCCCTTTGGGGCAGCAGCAAATCGACGACCATGAGCAGACCCTCTTGCTGATGACAGACGCCAGCCCCAGCGTCATAGGAGAATGCGTGCAATCGGACGTGCACGCAGTAGCCTACAGCGCCTACGGTATTCGTAGCAGCGAGGAAGCCTTGCAGAGCTTAATCGCGTTCAACAGCGAGGTGTGCGAGAACACGAGCCACTGGTATCTGCTGGGCCGTGGCTACCGGGTGTACAACCCTAACCTGATGCGCTTTCATAGTCCGGATTCGTATAGCCCGTTCGGCTCGGGCGGGGTCAACCCCTATGCGTATTGCCTGGGCAATCCGATTACGTTCCGTGACCCGACCGGACATCGGGCCAACTATCGTCGGCCGGATAACCCTGGGTATATCGACCCCATCCCCGAAGAGAAACAGAAAACATCTATATGGGGAAAAATAGTGAGTTACGTTTTTGCAGCGGTTGCACTGGTTGGCGCGATCGCTTCAGCCGTTGCAACTGGGGGGGCGACGCTGGCACTTGTCGGTTTAGCAGTAGTAGCTGTAGGCGTAGGACTGACCGTGTATGGAACTGAAACAAACAATGAAGCAGTTATGTCAATTGGCATGATACTAACAGCTGTCGGCGGACTCATAAGTGCCGGTTCATTTTTCGGTCGCAATCCAGGATCTAAAGCGCCGCCCGCTTCCAGCACCCCCAGGGGCAGCACTGCTGTATATCCAAATGCCCCGAGGAGTAGAACCACTAGCATTAACCCCGGAAATCAACCTGGTACTGGTGATGAGGCAGGTTCATACTCAAACCTACGAACTGAGCGCTCAAATCGCTCTCTCTATTTCGAACAAACTGAGACCATTAATACATCAAATAATAAAGTGCGAACACCACCGCCGGACTATAGCGACGACGAACAACCGAATTTAAATAGACAGATATTTAATAATACAGCTAATGCCCCCTCCCAACCTACGCCATTCAGCTCAGCGTTACTTGAGTCCAATCAAAGTTATCGGGATTTTCTGGAACGAGAGAACAAAAAACAGCTACTTGAAAAGTATATATTATAAAACTAGCAACAAACGCTTAAATACCAACTCCTGCAAACCAAGTATGTGATCGCTACCAGATCGCATACTTGGCCTTCTTCCTTGATCAATTAAAATATAAAATCACCCCACACCTAGCGCAGTGCTCCACTATTGAAAAGTGTAGGATAAACCTATGGCAGCCAGCTTTTCACTCGACCAACGTCAATTGCAACAAAGGGAAATTAGGCGACGACAAAGGCGGCCAAGTTTGCCCGCCATCAAAACTGACATAGGCTTTGCCCGTCAATGGCGCATTACGTCGTAGCGTATTCAAAAACGCCTTGGACACCCTGACCTCAGTACCAAAACCAATGCCGGCAAAAGTCTCCTGCTCAGTGACCGCACGCTTGTTCACGGCCGGGAATACCCAGTCCTGGCCTGAAGAAGAGTTGACACCAGTCATCGTGATCATGACCCAATGATCGGTTGTGATGAGCGGCCATTTTTTCAGCGTCAGTCGTGCGCCCTCCGGTGCCACCGAGTTATAGCTCAGATATCCGCCGGAAAGGCCCTCGCACTGGACGGCTTCGAGCCGGTAACTTGGGAGGGTTAGTACCTGGAGCCGACGTGGGACAGAAAGATGCTCCTGATCCATCGCATCGATGACACCATAGGAGACCGGCAACACCCTGCCGATTTGAGCCGCCAAGTACTGCATTTCCACCCGAAAACGACGTGAGCCTGAACTGATGGGCTGTTCGACCCGAGTAGCGCCCAGGGTGCCAGGCTCCCCCCATTGCACCCAAACCTTCTCTTCCGGGTAGATAACGGCGGTGTCCGGCACTTGCACAATAACAACGCCGCCAGCAGGCACCAACGGATCCAACGTTTGTAGCTCCCCCGTCCCAACCGCGCCGTCAATAGAGGACCAAGGCAAATCACGGGGAATCGGCGTGGCATCGACATCCAATACAACCGCCACAGACCTAGGGCTGACATTACCCGCGCGGTCCTGCACCTCATACCACACATACCGGGACCCATCGCCCCTGTCCTGTATTAAATCAGCGCTGATCGTAACCACGACGGGATCAGAAAAATTCTGGTCATCAAGTTCGATGACACCGCCTTCATCCTGGGTGCCCGGTGTAGATCCCCAGTACCAGGTGATCCGATCCCAGGGTCGGGGGTCCGTGTATCCCGGGAGATTGGCCTTGACCTCATCATTGTTCTGCTCAAGGTAGCGGGCAGTGAGTTTATTGGGCGGAAGGACTTCGGGAGGGAAAACCAGCTTGCTGTCAGCAGCAAGGACAGGCGGCGTCGTATCGAGGGTAATCTCCAACTCGGCAGAGTCATCAGACTCATTGTTATAAGCCGTCGCCCTGTAGTGCAACCGATGAAGCCCGTCATTACCACGCAGTAGTCTTTGGGGCAACGTCACATATCGGTCTGACGGCTCTATGAAAGCGTTCCAAGTTCGGCGATCTACCCAATTCGGGGCACCGTCAAGGAACAGCTCAACCGACTCCTCACCCAACGTCGGATCAGAATTGTCCCATAACACGAACCAAACCTTTAGATCATCATGCGTGGCGGCTTCGGGAAGCAGATTGATTTCACCGCCCGGAATGTTATCTAACAGTTCATCTATGCGGGGTGGAAGTAATTCTCTAGGGTTATCGGAAGACGACTTATCTGCTGACTCGCTCATGAACAAGACTCCTCAAAGAAGCACGAGGACAATGGCCGCAGCCGTTATCCTCGCATCGTGTAAAGAACATTGAACGTGCCGTGCAGCGTCAGCCCATTGAATTACCAGAGATAGCGCACGCCCACGTTGGCCCCCCACGGTTGCTCGATCTTATTGCCGTTGCTGTAATCGAAATCGGCGTGGACCGACACTTTGTCAGTCAACGTCATCGCCACACCCGCACCCAGCTCACCGCGCGAACCGGAGAGGTCATTGCTGAACTTGTTATCGTTGACCTGCACGTCGTTGTTATTGGCGAACTCGTGCACATACGCGGCACGCAGGTACGGCTGCAGCACGTTGCCTTCACCCAGGTCAAAGTTGCGCCCGACCGTCGCACCGACCTTGCCCAGCAACGAGTGCGTGCGGTCGCCTTCGGCGGACAAGCCATTATCCAGGCGATAGTCCTTGCCCTCGATGATCACGCCCGAAAGCTGTGTATAAGGTTCGACGAAGTAGTCGTCTTCCAACTTGATATGACGACCGAACTCCAGGGAGCCACCGACGCCGTGGCTGTCGTAGCTGCCCTTGGCCTTTTTGCCATCGCTCAGGCGGACGTCGGATTCGTTCTGGAAGCGGTTGAACTTGAGCACACCGTCGAAGTAATAGCCGCTTTCCTCGTCCAGCCACGTGGTGTAGGCACCAAGGTAGAAACTGTCGATTTCACCGGTGGTACCGCGACTCAAATCCAGGTCGGACTTGCTGTAGCCACCCATCACCCCCACCAGCCACTGCCCGTCACCGACCGGCAACGGCGCATCGGCACCCAACGACAAGCCCTGCTGGGTTTGCTTATAAGCCACGCCAGAACTGGCGCTGACATCGAACTTGTTACCATAAGCACGCATCCAACCACCGGCCTTGCCTTGGTCCCGGCGCACTTCGCCCATGCGGCTGCGCAAGGTGCTGAGTTCGCCGTACCAGACCGTGGGTGCGGCATTGAACAGTGCCATCACCGATTGGGTACCGGGGCTGATGATTTTCGAAGCGGTGTTCAGGTACCAATCATTGTCGCCTTGCTTGATCAGGTTGTAGGAGTAGGCCCCCAAGTCCACCTCACCACCCACCAGGGAAAACTGGGCATCGCCACCGCCGATGTGAACCACCGGGATGGAAGCGGCGGCGCCGGGTTCCGAGCCACTGCTGTCGAGCGCCACCAGGTGATTGCCGGTGGCTGTCCCGGTCACCGTCAAGGTGTCGACCTGGCCAGTGCTGAAGTTGGTGTGCATGAAGAAGGTGCCGTTGCCCGACAGCTCGCCCACCGTCAACTTGTAGAACTCGCCCGGATTGCCGAACTGGATGCCACCGCCGTTCATGGAGAGCTTTTCGATCTCGCCATCGCCGACCATGATCCAGCGGGCTTCGTTGTTGATCGCCAGGCTCTCGACGTTTTCCAGGCGACCGGTGAGCGTGGCGAAGTTAT
Organism: Pseudomonas sp. A25(2017); assembly: GCF_002001065.1. Taxonomy (NCBI): domain Bacteria; kingdom Pseudomonadati; phylum Pseudomonadota; class Gammaproteobacteria; order Pseudomonadales; family Pseudomonadaceae; genus Pseudomonas; species Pseudomonas sp. A25(2017). The sequence goes on from NZ_MUOA01000104.1 coordinate 6,653, forward strand.
CGAACACCACGTTGGCGCTGCTGCCATCTTCCACGATGATGTCGCCGACCAGTTGACTGTTATCGGCGCTGAAATTCGCCGAAGAGCCATTGACGACTTCCAGCAGCGTACCGTTACCGCCCACCAGGGTAGAGCCGTTGTTGACCTGGATATTCACCCGTTCGTCGTTGGTCTGGGTCTGGCCGTCGACGATGATCGCCGAGCCGGCCAGCCCTTCGACACGGGAATTGTCCAGGATCAACGCGTTGTCGGCGGACAGGTTGAGGTCGGCGAACAGGTACACACCGTTGAGCCCACCGATGATGGTGCTGTCGGTGGCGGAGATCTTGCCGCCGAAGCTACGCACGCCAATGCCATCGGCGTTGCTGCCAGTTACGGTGGAACCGGCCTCGAGTATCAATTGGCTGCGAGCACTGAGGGTTGCCCCCACTCGTCCACCGATGATCTCACTGTCGCTGACCACCGCGGTAGATCCGCCGCCGGCTGATGTTGCCAGTTGCAGCCCGGTGTTGCTGCTGACGACTTTGCTGCCATTGGCGATGGTCGCGTGACTGCCGGCTAGATCGACTCCGTTGGCATTGCCTTGGGCGGTGACCTGGGTATCACTCAGATCGATCGTCGACCCGCCGGACGCACGGATCTGGTAAGTCGTGGCGCCGTTGGCCGTCAGCTTGCTTTCGGTCTCCACCAGATAATCGTCGGGCGTGGTGGCGGCGTCGATGGTCTTGGACGCACCATTTTCGATGAGTGTCTGCGCCAGACCGGTGGGGCTGAGCAACAACAATGGCGCGAGGGTCACGAGTTTGAGAAAACGCGCAAGCGGTGTGATGGAGAATGAGTGGCTAACGGGCATGGATAACTCCTGGATAAACAAGCTGTCTGGCAACCGTCGAGCCTGGCGTTTACCGTCTGGGTCCGAACGATCAAAAGGCGGCAATCCTAAGCACTCGCTTCCTGGATATATGTAGGATTTATCCTTGTGTTTGTGAGACTTTTCTTCTTACTTCCGTAAGGAATGTCAATGTAGGCGCCTTTCCTACAGGTCCGCACAGCAGGCATGCCCGGGCAACAGGGGCCCGGGTGCCAGCTTCGAGGTTAAGGCCTTGGGATCTCGCACGGATCATTCGGTCGGTGGAAGGCTGTGCGGGTTGTCAACGGCGTCGATTCAAGCGTCTCCGAGCCGTCATCGTGGAAATACTGGATCTTCGCCCGGCCCCTGCGATTCGATGCGGCGTTCTCGTCATAAAGCGGCAGGATATGGGTCGTGTAAGGTTCCACCCGAATGGTGAAGCCGGTGAGAGGTGTACCGGCATCGCCCAACTTATAGGTGCCCCTGAATATCGCGGCGGCGATGGGATCTTCAGCTGCGCTGAGATCATCCCCTCTCATGGGGGTGAACACCAATTCAATTTCATCACCATCCTCAAGCACTCCGGTTAGGTCAGGGATGGCGACCTGGAGCGCGCCATCGGCATCAAGCACCGAGCAGCCTGGATAACCGGTCGGGTTAGGGATGGTGGGAAAACTCGCAGGTGGCAGCTCAACCGCAATGGCATTGACATCGACCAGGGTTGGCGTGGATTCGAGATCATTCTCAATGCCTGGCGCGCTCAATTGATAGTGCACCGGCACGGCCTGGCCATTGCCACCGTCCTTGATGTAGTTCCAAGGGATGTCGACGGTTTGATCCTGGCCAGGTACGTGATCAGGATCTGTATCATCGAAGGTGATCCGGGCCTCAACGACACACGTGCCATTCCAGAAAAAATCGATGACATGCCCGTTAACCGCCTCGGCGTACCAGGTAAAGGTGAATTTCGCGTCCTCGTCCTTGTCGGCCCGCGTCAACTCGTTGGTCCGGCTATCATCCCAATTCTTGACTACGCCTACCGTCAAGCTTGGATGCACCGGATCCGGCCAATCGGGAGATGGCCAGGGAACCCAGGGGATCGGCACCTCGAAATTGACCTCGATATCGGTGTTTTCAGGTCCGAATAGCCGACCTTTACGCACGACGTGATAACTGACGTTGGTCGTCTTGTTGCCAGTGGTGTTTTGACCGTATTCCTCAAGCATGAGGAGTTTCGGTTCCACCGGAACCACGATCTTGTCCGATGGGGTAGGCCCCACAGGATAGTCATCCAGCGGCGTATCTCCCCACTTCAATCGAATGTAGTCATTGCCCTTGGGATTGTCATACAGGGGAATCCACACGCTCACCCCCGACAAAGCATCCTCAACCACCAAAGGGCCCGGATCTGCCTGGGGGACTTCCGGATCTTTTAGATTGGTCGGTAGCGGCCCGAAGGTGAGGCTTATTTTCTGCCAAAGCGACAGAGCGCTGGGATTGGTCGCCTTGTCGATCAGGACGTAGATGAACACGCATTCGGCATCGCCAAACGCACGAATACGATCGCCGTCGATTTCGATCGGAGTGTCTGAGGTGCCCGGGGGGGGAACATCGTTGAAGAAAATCGGGGAGAGTCCATTCAGGTCCTCGGGAATGTCGGCGGCATCCACCAGGTAAACGGCGATTTTATCCGTCGCTTGCCAATCAGCGTAACCAGGAATTGTGGCAGTCAATTTGCTGCCAGGCGCCAGGTTTGTGTCGTCGAGGTACACCTCCGAAAACTTCAACGCCTCTGGCGGGTCGTGTCTATAAGGTGGCTCTTGATCGCAAATGAGCGGAGTGATCGGAGATTCATCTGCATCTGTTGCGTTATAGGGGTAATGGTCATATCTCACGCGGCATGGAGAGCTTTGCGGAAGGTCACGGGCCTCAATGAGCATTGGGTAGGGGAAGGTCTCTGGAAAGTCAGCCCCCCCCAAAGGTATTTCAAATTCATGTTCTGCCACAACCTCAAAACGGCCATTGCCGCTACGATCGAACATTACCTGGATCTTCTCCGGTGCGCCCGGGGGTGGCAGGTTATCCCACTTGGGAATCTCTACACTCAATCCGCTCTTCAGACTGGGGCCGTTGAGCAGACCAGTGTTGATGTCTACCATAGGATTCTTAATGATTATGAATTTGTCGCCCAACTTCGACTGATGCTCGGTACGCATCCGAAGATAAGCGCTGTTCGCCTCACGCCGCTGCTGTTTGATATCCGCATTCGCCATGCTATCGCTCTCCCATTGATAACGTTCAGCCGCTGAGACGCCAACGGCCATCCAATTTTTCTGGCAGATCGATAACACCGGACACGACACAACGCTTCCCATCGCTCTGCGCGGCAGCTGAGGCCTTGAGCGAATTAAGCACGCGTTTTCAATGACGCGATACTGTCAGAGTTGACAGGTCGCCGGGACAAGATCAGGACAAACTCAGCGCAACACCACCCCCACCAACATCGCCATCTCAAGCAATTCCAGCAACGCCCCGGCGGTATCCCCGGTGCAGCCCCCTAGCCTGCGCAGCATCATCTGGCGCAAGCCGATAAAGACCGCCGAGGCGGCCAACAGGGCAACGACGCCTGCCCAACCCGCCACCAGCAAGACCCCCAGCGCGCACACCCACAACACCTGCCAACCCGCACGGCGGGGCAGATGATCGGCGAGGGCCTGGCCCAGGCCGCCGGCACGCACGTACGGCGTGGTCAGGAACAGGCCAAGCAACGCGGCACGCCCCAGCACCGGCACGACGATCAAGGTCAACGTCTGTCCCTGCTCGATCAACGCCAGCAGCGCGGTGAATTTGAGCAGCAGCACCAGCACCAGGGTGATCACCGCGATCGGCCCACTGCGCGGGTCTTTCATGATCAGCAACGTACGCTCGCGGTCGCCGAAACCGCCCAGCCAGGCATCGGCGCTGTCGGCCAGGCCATCGAGGTGCAGGCCGCCGCTGAGCAACACCCACGCGCTCAGCAACAGCGCGGCGTGCAGCAGCAATGGCGTGTCCAGCAGCAGTGCATTGAACAGCCACAGCAAAACACCGAACAACAGCCCCACCACCGGATAGAACAACAGCGAACGGCCCAGCTGTTCAGGCTCGGGCATGCCAGGCAGGCGCACCGGCAGGCTGCTGAGAAATTGCAGGGCGATCCAGAAGGGCAACATCGTCAATCCGCCTCTTTGAGCACGGGCCCTGCCGACACCGCCAGGGAAAACAGCGCGCCATGGCCGACTTCGACATTGAGCAATTGCTCCCGAGGCAGGCCTCGGGCCTGGGCCAGCAGCAGGCGCATCACGCCGCCATGGCTGACCAGCAAGACCCGCTGACCGGCATAGGCCACGTGCAGGCGTTCGACCGCTGCCAGGACGCGGCTGGAAAACGCCAGCACCGGCTCGCCTTCGGGGGGCGTGAAGGCATAGGGATCGGCCCAGAACTGGCCCAGTGCCTCGGCGTCGGTGTCCATCAGCGCTGCTGCGCTACGGCCTTCCCAGGCGCCGAAATGCAGCTCTTGCAGGTCTTTGTCCAGTTGCACCGGCACGCCGAGTCGGGCACCCAGTTGCTCGGCAAAGCGGGCGCAACGCTGCAACGGCGAACTCACCAGGCGATCCCAGGGGCCTCCTTGCTCGACAGCCGCGTGCATCTGATCCCAGCCCCTGGCCGTCAAGGCATCGTCGAGGCTGCCGCGCAAGCCGCCGCCCAGTTCGGTTTCGCCGTGACGCAGCAGGTCCAGGCGCAAGGTCATGCCGGACGATCCGCCACGGCCGCTTCGGCAAACGTCGCCATTTGCCCATGAAGGTCACAGGCCAGGCGCAACAGCGGCACTGCCAACGCCGCGCCACTGCCCTCGCCCAGGCGCAGACCGAGGTCCAGTAGCGGTTCGGCGCCGAGGGTTTCCAGCACGTGGCGATGGCCCGGCTCGGCGCCGCGATGGCCGAACAGCAACCATGGCCGGCACGCGGGATTGATCCGCACCGCCACCAGGGCCGCAACGCTGCAGATGAAGCCATCCACCAACACCGCGACGCCCTGCTGGGCGCAGGCCAGGTACGCACCGACCAACGCGGCGATTTCAAAACCGCCGAGGTTGAACAGGGTCTGCAACGGGTCGTGGCCCTGGGCCGCGTGCAGCGCCAGGGCCCGTTCGATCACCTGGGCCTTGCGGCTGACACCCGCCGCGTCCAACCCGGTACCCGGCCCGACCAGATGCGCCACCGGGCATTCGAGCAAGGCGCAGGCCAGGGCGCTGGCGGCCGTGGTGTTGCCGATGCCCATCTCGCCGCCGATAAACAAGTGCGTCCCGGCGGCGACGGCACGCAGCACACTGTCGCGCCCAGCTTGCAGGGCCTGCTCGCCCTGGCTCACGGTCATTGCCGGGCCCTGGACAAAATTCGCCGTGCCCGGCCCGACGTTCAGGTGCCGCACACCGGGCAGGTCCAGCGAAGGCGTGACGGTGCCCAGGTCGACCACTTCCAGCGACGCGCCCAGTTGCCGCGCCAGGACGCTGATGGCCGCGCCACCGCTGACGAAGTTGAGCAGCATCTGCCCGGTGACTTCCTGGGGATAGGCCGATACGCCTTCGGCGACCACACCATGGTCACCGGCAAAAATCGCGATCCATAGCTGATCGAGGCTCGGTTTGACCTGCCCTTGCAGACCGGCCAGTTGCACCGCCACCGACTCCAGACGGCCCAGGGAACCCGCCGGCTTGGTCAGTTGTTGCTGACGGGCCGTGGCCTGCTCCAGGGCCTGGCTATCGACGGGCTTGCACGGGTCCAGCCACCAGCAGTGATTCATAACGCAGTACCTTTGAGAGTCAGGGGCAGGCCGGCGACGGTCAGCACGACGCGCTGACAACGTTCGGCCAAGGCTTGATGCAGCCAACCGGCTTCATCGACGTAACGGCGCGTCAGCTCGCCCAGCGGCACGACACCCATGCCGGTCTCGTTGCTGACAAAAATGATGTCCCCGGGCAACGCGGCCAGGCAGTCCAGCAGCGCTTCGCGCTCGGCGTTCAGTGGCTCGGGGTCGTCGAGCATCAACAGGTTGGTCAGCCACAGGGTCAGGCAATCCACCAACAGGCATTGCCCGGGGGCGGCGTTTTCCCGCAGCACCCGCGCCAGGGCCAGGGGTTCTTCCACTAGCGCCCATTCGGTCGGGCGCCGCGCGCGGTGTTGCGCGACGCGCGCGGTCATCTCGCCATCCAGGGGTTGGCTGGTGGCGATGTAGGTCACTGGCAATTGGGTGTCTGTGGCGAGTTTTTCCGCCAGGCGACTCTTGCCGGAGCGGGCGCCGCCGAGGATCAGTTGCAGCATGGGTCATTACCTTTTATTTGGCGGTGTGGCGACTGGCCTCTTCGCGAGCAAGCTCGCTCCCACAGTTGATCCAGGGTGTACATGAATTCGGTGATCATCAGAGATCCAATGTGGGAGCGAGCCTGCTCGCGATGAGGCCGGTACAGCCACCTCAAATCCCACAGAGTTCACGCAACAACCGAGTATCCAAATGCTGTTCCACCAGATCCGCCAACCGCTCGATGTCCCGCTCGCGCAACCCGTGGTAATCCACCGCCTGCACATCCTGCAACCCGGCCCAGCGCAACAACGCGCTACTGGCCGCCGGCGATTCAAAGAGCCCATGCAGGTAAGTGCCGAACACCTGCCCGTCGAGACTCTGGGCGCCGTCGCAACGGCCATCCTCCAGATGCACCGCGGGGTTTTCCAGGGCCGAGCCAGTGGTCACGCCCGCGTGGATCTCGTAGCCGCTGACCTCAGCCTCTTCCAAGGCCAGTCGCCCGCGCACATTGCGCAATTGCTTCTCGTGTTCCAGCGTCGTTTCGAAATCCAGCAGGCCCAGCCCGGCACTGGAACCGGCCGCGCCTTCGAGGCCCAACGGGTCGTGGACCTGCTGGCCGAGCATCTGCAAACCGCCGCAGATGCCCAGCAGCTTGCCACCGTAGCGCAGGTGACGATTGATCGCCGCTGCCCAACCGTTGGCGCGCAAGTAGGCCAGGTCGCTGCGCACGCTTTTCGAACCGGGCAGGATGATCAGGTCGGCCGCCGGGATGGGCTGGCCGGGGCCGATGAATTGCAAGTCGACCTGCGGGTGCAGGCGTAGTGGATCGAAATCGGTGTGGTTGCTGATGCGCGGCAACACCGGCACCACCACCTTGAGCACCTGTTCAGCCTTGTCGGTTTGGCGCTGGTCGAGGCCGTCCTCGGCTTCCAGGTGCAGGTCCATCACGTACGGCAACACCCCGATCACCGGTTTGCCGGTGCGCGCTTCCAGCCAGTCCAGGCCCGGTTGCAGCAAGGCGATGTCACCGCGAAAACGGTTGATGATGAAGCCCTTGACCCGCGCCTGCTCGCTGGGCGACAGCAGCTCCAAAGTACCGACCAGATGAGCGAACACCCCGCCACGATTGATATCGGCGATCAGCAGCACCGGGCAATCCACCGCCTCGGCAAAGCCCATGTTGGCAATGTCACCGGCACGCAGGTTGATCTCGGCCGGCGAGCCGGCGCCCTCCACCATCACCACCGGATACGCCGCGCTCAAGCGCGCGTGGGAGGCCAGCACGGCTTGCATCGCGATGGCTTTGTAATCGTGATAGGCCACGGCATTCATGGTGGTCACGGCACGGCCATGGATGATCACCTGGGCGCCAGTGTCGCTGTTGGGCTTGAGTAGCACCGGGTTCATGTCGGTGTGCGGTTCCAGCCCCGCCGCCTGGGCCTGCACCGCCTGGGCGCGACCGATTTCGCCGCCGTCGGCCGTCACGGCGCTGTTGAGGGCCATGTTCTGCGGCTTGAACGGCACCACGCTTACACCCTGGCGTCGGACCCAGCGGCATAAAGCCGTGACCAAGGTACTTTTGCCGGCATCGGACGTGGTGCCCTGCACCATCACTGTGGTCATCGGGTGTCCTTGGCGTAGGCCTCTAAGGCCTGTTCGAGGCGCAGGAATTCGCTGTCATCGGCCGGCAGCCCGAAGCGCAGGCTGCTGGTGTTGGTAAACAAGCGCAGGAGAATGCCGCGATGGGCCATGAAATCATGAAGCCCCAGGGCGTGTTCGGTGACCAGCCATTGGAACAACCCGCAGCCGCCCTGCGGCTTGAAGCCGTGGCGTTCGAGCATCAGCGCCAGGCGTTGGCTGGTGGCTTCGCAGCGTTGGCGCTGGTATGCGTGGGCATCAGTGTCCAGCAGGCACGCCTGGCCCAGCACCCGGGTCGGCCCGCTGACGACCCACGGCCCGACCTGTTCGGCGAGCAACTTGAGCAAGCGACGCTCGGCCAATACAAACCCCAGGCGAACCCCGGCCAGGCCAAAGAACTTGCCGAACGAGCGCAGCACGATCAACCCGACCAGATGGGTGTGCGCCGCCAGGCTCAGCGCCGGCATGACGTCCATGAAGGCCTCATCCACCACCAGCCAACCACCGCGCTGGGCCAGGCGCGCATGCCAGTCCAGCAAGCGCTCGGGCGCCAGGCTCAGGCCCGTGGGATTGTTCGGATTGACCACCACCAGCACGTCGAGGCTGTCGAGAAAGAAATCCACCTCCGACTCCAGCACTTCGCGCACGATGTAGCCGCTGCGGCGCCAGGCTTCGGCGTGCTCGGCATAACACGGCGACAAGACACCGACCTTGCCGGCCCGGCGCAGGCGCGGCAACAGCTGGATGGCCATCTGCGAACCGGCCACCGGTAGCACATTCAGCGCGCCGTAATAATCGCAGGCGGCCTGTTCCAAGCCGTCATCGGTTTCCGGTAAACGCGCCCAGGCCCGCAGGGGAATCGCCGGGACGTCGAACGGCCAGGGCGCCAGACCGCTGGACAAGTCGAGCCAATCCGCTTCGGCAATGCCGTATTGCCGGGTTGCGTTGCGCAAACGGCCACCGTGCTCAAGCATAAAACTCAGCTCCCAGGCAGAGAATCAGCAGCCATAACCATACGCCGCGCTGGACCAATTGCCAGCCGCGATCAATGGCGTCGGCACTCGCCGGCACGCCTTCGCCCAGCGCTGGACGTTGATGCAGCTCGCCGTGATAAACCGCCGCCCCGCCCAGCTCGACACCCAGCGCTCCGGCACCGGCGGCCATCACTGGTCCGGCGTTGGGGCTGTCCCAGGTCGGCCCCTGGGTGCGCCAGCACTTGAGCGCCAGGCGGGTTTTGCCGAGCAGCGCGTAGGTCAATGCCACCAGGCGCGCCGGAATATAGTTGAGCACATCGTCGATTTTTGCCGCCGCCCAGCCGAAGCGCTCGAAGCGTTCGTTGCGATAACCCCACATGGCATCGAGGGTATTGCTCAGGCGATACAACACCACACCGGGGGCACCGGCCACGGCGAACCAGAACAACGCGGCGAACACCGCGTCGCTGCCATTTTCCAGCACCGATTCGGTGGCGGCGCGGGCCACGGCGGTTTCGTCCAGTTCAGCCGTTTCGCGGCTGACCAGATAACCGACACGCTTGCGCGCCTCGTCCAGATCACCGCTGCGCAACGCCCGCGCCACCGGCTCGACATGTTCACCGAGGCTGCGCAGGCCGAGGGCACAGTACAAGGCGAGGATCTCCACCAGCCAGCCCACCATCGGCGCCCACGAAAGGGCCGTGGCGAGCAAGGTCAACGGCACCACGGCGATGATCCACGCCGTCACCCCATGGCTGCGCCAACCACGTCCGCCGGAATTGAAGCGCTGTTCGATGCGATCGGCAAAGCCGCCGAACGCCACCAGCGGATGCCAGCGCCGGGGCTCGCCCAGCAAAGCATCCAGCGCCACTGCGGCAGCACTGAGCAACGCCACACTCATGGGCTCACTCCCCAATGGTTTTCATACAGCAGTTCATTGAGCGGACGCGGTTGCGCCCACCCTTCCAGGGCGAGCATCGGCGCCGGGTAAAAACCCTCGACCGGGCCCAGGCAGAGGATCGCCAGCGGCTTGGCCCCAGCGGGCAAGCCCAACAGGTCGGCCAGGGCCTGGGGTTCGAACAACGACACCCAGCCCATCCCCAGCCCTTCGGCACGGGAGGCCAGCCACAGGTTCTGGATCGCGCAGGACAGCGAGGCCAGGTCCATTTCCGGCAAGGTCCGCCGACCGAAAATGTGCCGCTCGCGATCCTCCATCAACGCCGCCACCAGCACTTCGGCGCAGTCGTCGATCCCTTCGACCTTGAGCTTCATGAATTCATCGCTGCGCTCACCCAGGGCCTCGGCGGTGCGAATGCGTTCCTGCTCCACCAATTCGCGGATCTGTCCACGCAAGGCGCGGTCACTGATGCGGATGAAGCGCCACGGTTGCATGAGGCCGACGCTGGGGGCCTGGTGCGCGGCTTCCAGCAAGCGGCGCAGCAAGGCCGGCTCAACCGTGCCACCGCTGAAGTGGCGCATGTCGCGGCGTTCGGCGATGGCGCGGTAGATGGCGTCGCGTTCGGCCTGGGAGAAAGCGGTGTCGGTCATGGCCTCTTCGCGAGCAAGCTCGCTCCCACATTGGCTAGCGTTGCACTTGAGATCACGGGGTCCCCTGTGGGAGCGAGCCTACTCGCGATAGCGGTCTCAGGATCAGGCGCAAACAACGCAGCAATCGCCTTGGGATTGGACGGGAAATAAAAATGAACATAGGAAGCCGTCATCCGCCCCTGCCGGAACACCGCTTCCGCCCCACGCCCGCCATTGGGGCTATGGCCACGGGCAATCGGTTCAAGCTCGGTGCTGGTCAGCGAATGATGATAGGTATGCCCACGCAAGGTGCCTTCCGGCAAATCCACCGCTTGCAGCGCCAGGGCTGCCAGGCGTTTTTGCATCTGCGCATCACCGGCCAGCAAACCCAGCAGTTCGGCGCGCACGCCTTCGACGTCGGTCAATGAATCGAGCAGATACAACATGCCGCCGCATTCGGCGAGCAACGGTTTGTCGGCGGCCTGGTGAGCACGGATCGCTGCCAGCATCGGCGCGTTCCCAGCCAAGGCAACGTGGTGCAGTTCCGGATAACCGCCAGGCAAATAAAGGCTGTCCGCCTCGGGCAGTTCGCTGTCATGTATCGGCGAAAAGAAACACAACTGCGCGCCCATGGCCCGCAGCAGATCAAGGCTGGCGCCATAGGTGAAGGCAAACGCTTCGTCACGGGCCACGGCGATGCGCACCCCGGCGAGCCACGGCTCAACAGCGATCACCTCAGGCGCGGCGAACTCCACCGCTGGCGGCAGCGCCACTTCGCAACTGCCGGCCAGGGCCTCGGCGGCCGCGTCGAGGCGCGCGTCCAAGTCGTTCAACTCGCTGGCCTGGACCAACCCGAGATGACGACTGGGCAATTCGATGCCGGTTTCCCGGGACAGCGCGCCGTACCAGCGCAGGCCTTCGGTCAGGCTGCCTTCAAGCAATTGCGCGTGGCGCAAGGTGCCGACCCGGTTGGCCAAGACCCCGGCGAATGGCAGGTCCGGTTGATAACGGGCCAGGCCCAGGGCCAGGGCGCCGAAAGTCTGGGCCATGGCCGTGCCATCGATCACCGCCAACACCGGCACGCCAAAATGCCGCGCCAGGTCGGCGCTCGACGGGGTGCCGTCGAACAGCCCCATGACCCCTTCGATCAGAATCAGGTCCGCTTCAGCAGCGGCTTCCCACAACAGCCGGCGACTTTCCTGCTCACCGACCATCCACATGTCCAATTGATAGACCGGCGCGCCACTGGCCCGCTCCAGGATCATCGGGTCGAGAAAATCCGGGCCGCATTTGAATACACGCACCTTGCGTCCCTGGTTGCGATGCAACCGGGCCAGCGCCGCAGTGACGGTGGTCTTGCCTTGGCCCGAGGCCGGCGCTGCGATCAGCACCGCCGGACAGTGGCGGCGGGTCATGACGGGTTCGCTCACAGTTCGACGCCTTTCTGCGCCTTGATACCCGCTTGGAACGCGTGCTTGATCATGCCCATTTCAGTCACGGTGTCGGCCAGCTCGATCATCTCGGGCTTGGCCCCACGACCGGTCACCACCACATGCTGCATCGGTGGGCGGGCCTGCAGATCGCTCAGCACCTGATCGAGGTCGAGGTAACCGTGCTTGAGGGCTATGTTCAACTCGTCGAGCACCACCAGGCCGATGGACGGATCGCTGAGCAACTGGCGCGATACCGCCCAGGCGGCTTCGGCGGCGGCGATATCGCGCTGGCGATCCTGGGTTTCCCAGGTGAAGCCTTCGCCCATGACGTGAAAGCGCACCTGCTCCGGGAAGCGGCGCAAGAACAGCTCTTCACCGGTGCTGTTGCGCCCCTTGATGAACTGCACCACGCCGCACTGCATGCCGTGCCCCATGGACCGCGCAAGCATGCCGAACGCCGAGCTGCTCTTGCCCTTGCCATTGCCCGTCAGCACCAGCAACAAGCCGCATTCATTCGGCGAGTTGGCAATGCGCTCGTCGATCACGGCTTTCTTGCGCAGCATGCGCGCCAGGTGGCGTTCGTCGCGATCGGACGTGTCGGTGATGAGGGAGTCGGTCATGGGAAGCCTCCGTTTGGGATTGGATAACGGCGGGCGGGCACACAAAAAGACGGCAACAAGCCTGGCATCGCCCACCGTGATGCCGTTGGATGAATCAGGCCGGTCTCCGGGCTCATGAGCGGCGTGGTGCCTGGCTGCGCGCCTTCCCATGTCTGCGACACAGTGGTGAGTGGCCTGTGTGGCGAGTTCTGTCAGTCAACTTCGGCGTCAGAAGTCCATATCCTGCGTTGCTGCTCCTCGCCATAGCGGGCTATGACTCGTCGCAGCGCCTTGGCTATGGACTTCTGACATCCGAATTTGAACTGACGAACTCACCACACAGGCCACAAGCGCAGCGTTGACTCATTTACCGTTGCGGGGGCAGCGCCGGGTTCGTGTGCACTCACCGGCTTCCCTGTTTCACTCTGTCGACCACAGCCACAGAGCACCTGAAACAAGCGGCGAAGGTTAGAGGGTTGGGGGTGGAGCGTCAATTAAAGCCGCCTGTCGGGGCGATCATTGGCGCCGATCAATAAAATGACGCCAATCTTGTGGGATTCTGCGGCAAGTGATATCAAAGCGACATTACGACCCGATATCACAAGAACAAGAGGGCAAAAGCATGCAAGGCATGATCATCAGCAATCCAAAATTGGAATTCCTGCGCCCGGCGCTGGAACGCTGGTTTGACTGTATCGACCGCTACAACGCGGTGCGTGGCGATAACGACACACCTTATTGGTTCGATGAAAAAGCCAACCTCGGCTTGCTGTCGGCCGCAGCCTGGATGGCTGAGATGGTCACGCTGCAGAACGCCCCGACCCGCAAGCAGAATGAAGAAGGCGAACGCAACGTCAGCGCCGATCTGTTCATCGCCAGCACCGAGGAGCGCGCCTTCATCCAGGCCACCCAGCGCTGGCCCAAGGTCAGCAACCTGAACCTGACCCAGCCGCTGCTGGAAGCCACCAGCGATGCCAAGCGCATCAGCTACGCCAGCGACCTGAAGCTGGGCTGCCTGTTCGTCTCGCCGCAAAAAGCCCAGCAAAGCGCCACACCCGAAGAATTGCAGGACATGATCGACGACCTGCAGAAGGAAAACACCTGCGCCGTGGCCTGGTACTTCCCTTACGCCTACCGCAAGTTGCGCAACGAAGCCGGGCATTACCACCCTGGCATTGCGGTGCTGTTCAAGCAGGCTCATGGTTGATTCGTTCAGCAGGGAACGGTGAGAGATCTGGTGTGGGAGCGAGCTTGCTCGCGATAACGGTGTGCCAGTCAACATCAACGCTGGCTGATGCACCGCCATCGCGAGCAAGCTCGCTTGTATGGTAGGACTTGAAGGGAGGAGGAGGGACAAAGCTCGATTCTGACTGTTCGCGCAGTACAGACCGTGGGAGATTTCACCCCTCCTCCTTTCACCCAAGCGCCGATAAAGAATGCATCTGGCCTAGACCGACGATAGGAACAAGCCTGCGCCTCTGGGTGAACCCTTCAAGTGTTCAAA
>NZ_MUOA01000129.1:0-20183 GCF_002001065.1 Pseudomonas sp. A25(2017)
CCACTTGGTGCCTCGCCTAGGCTCGGCATGCCTGAACGAAGGCATTGCTCCGCGGGCCGCCGCGAAGGGCCATCCATGGCCCAGCGCGGCTACCTCGGCATCCATGCCGAGGTGCCCACTGCGCAATACCTTCGTTCAGCCAGCGTGGTTAACGGGGCGCCCGAGATCAACGTCCACCGCGAGGCGGCCTTATAGCCGACCTGGTTCTTGGTGGGACCGCGTTTTTCCTGTGGGAGCGGGCTTGCTCGCGAAGGCGGAGGGTCAGTTTGCGGTGATGTTGGATGTGCCGGCGTCATCGCGAGCAAGCTCGCTCCCACAGGGGGGGCTAGGTTCACATGAAGTTTGTATTTCGCTGAAGATCCAGTGTGGGAGCGAGCTTGCTCGCGATAGCGGTGGCTCAGCCACATAGATGCCGGCATGAGCCCCGCTCTTGCTGTCGCTGTTGCTGTTGCTGTTGCTGTTGCTGTTGCTGTTGCTGTTGCTGTTGCTTTGGATCTTGATCTGGACGCCCCGTTAAACCACGCTGGCCGAACGCAGGCATTGTGGAGTGGGCATCCCGGCATGGATGCCGGGATAGCCGCGCTGGGCCATGGATGGCCCTTCGCGGCGGGCCCACGGAGCAATGCCGGAGTGAGGGCACACCGAGCCTAGGCGAGGTGCCGAGTGGTGGGGCAAAGCGCTTTTGGTTACTTTTGGCTGGTCCGGCTCCCGGCTCTTCCAAAAGTGACCCGCTGTAAGAGCGGAACCATAAGCCGCCGTTACCGCAGAAACGGATATACACACCAACCCACGGCAATCTCTAGACCTTCAGGTCACCCAGCGGATCATAAGGCTTGGGCTTGCGCTCATCCTCCTTCTTGTCCAGAGGCGCCTTGGCCGGCCCTATCGGATCGACCTGAGGATCCTCAAGGTCCGGCGAATCCGGATCAAACCCCAGGTCATCACCACTGGAATGCTCTGACGAATGTGGCCCCGTAGGTGTTTTCGACTGTGCCATGCGTGCCTCCTCCAATCACGGTCGGAAAATGCCCAACCCTGACGATAAGAGCCTCAGGCCTCCCAGGTTGTGCCGGGCAAGTGACGAACGGGGTGAACGATCAATGCGCCGCTTCCAAGGTCTTGGTGGCCCGGGCCGCAGCTTGCTCCTGCCCGGCCCCAGCCAATTCGCCCGCCGCTTTGAGCCACCGCTGCGAGTCGACATTGGCCGGAAGCTGCGTAGGTCGCTGGACCAGCACCGCCCAGCCGCCCGCGCCGTTGAAGGCCGATTCAAAGGCACTGAAGCTCATCAACTGCCGCCGGTTCATGCCTGAGCGCAGCAATACCGTCTGTTTCTGACGGTTGTAGCCGGCGAGAATCCCATACCGAGGCTCGGCCCAGAACGCCGAACCGTCGGTATAGCGCACCAACACCGGATAGCCTGCCGCGACCTGCTCCAACAGCGCGGGCAGCTTGGCGTCGAGGGGATACACCAGCAACCCGTATTCGCGCGCCAGGGTTTGCATATTCTGCTGTAAACCGGCTTCGCCACCCGGCAGGTGCAACGGTTTCTCCAGCAGCCCCGGGGTGATCACCGTGCCTTGCAACGTCAGCAGGGCCGCCAGGGACTGCGGGGCGCCCTGGTACATTTCGCCGCGAAAGAACGGCACGCTGTTGAGCTCCACCCGTTCGGGCAGGCGCTGGATCTGTGGCGAAACACTGCCCGCACACCCCACCAGGGCGACGAGGCAGGACACCGCCAGTACCAGTGATCGAAAAGATGAAATGACCGGCGACATGATGACTCTCTTGTTCAGGTACCCGGCATCCGGGCCAGGCTTGGGTCGACGATCATAAGGTGCACACAGCCCTGGGTATAGCCATAACGGCAGTTTTACGAGCGCGATAGAACGAAGCGATCCGTGCCCAACCGCCACAGATCGACTACCTGCAACACTTGAGCGACTAGACTGTCCATGTATTAGGTGAGTGATCCCGGACCGGGGATAAAAGGAGGCACAGATGAGCCTGACCACGACAATTCTGATGCTGATATTCGGCTGGCTGAGCGTAGCCATGGCCATGCTGTGGGGCGTGCTTCGGATCACTCGACGCCATCATCACACGCTACCAGCGCCATCGGAAAAAGCCGCCAAACCTAGCCGGCGCCACGCCGCCGCACACTGACCTTTCGCTTTCAAACCCATAGCTCTCAAATCCAAAAAAAGCCACCCGGGCCTGGACCCGGGTGGCTTCTGTCTGCCTGGCATCAGGCGTTGTCAGCCAATGCCCTTTCCTTGGCCCGACGGGACAACATGTTCAACACTTCGATTGCCGCCGAGAACGCCATGGCCGCGTAGATATAGCCCTTGGGCACATGAGCACCGAAACCTTCGGCGATCAGCGTCATGCCGATCATGATCAGGAAGCCCAAGGCCAGCATCACCACTGTCGGGTTGTCATTGATGAACTTGGCCAGCGGTTCGGCCGCCAGCAGCATCACCAACACCGATACGACAACTGCGATGATCATGATCGGCAAATGCTCGGTCATGCCCACGGCCGTGATGATGCTGTCGATGGAGAACACCAGGTCCAACATCAGGATCTGACCGATTGCCGCGGCAAAGCCCAGGGTCACGCCGGACGTGGCCGACTTGGGATCATCCGGTGCTGGGTCCATGCTGTGGTGGATTTCAGTGGTCGCTTTCCACAGCAGGAACAGGCCGCCGGCGATCAGGATCATGTCTTTCCAGGAGAACGCCTGGCCCAGGATTTCGATGACTGGTTCGGTCAACTGCACAATAAAGGCAATGGTGCTCAACAAGCCCAGGCGCAGGATCAACGCCATGCCGATACCGATCCGCCGCGCCTTGGCACGATGCTGTTGGGGCAGCTTGTTGGTCAGAATCGAAATGAAGATCAGGTTATCGATGCCAAGCACGATTTCCATCACGACCAGAGTCGCCAGGGCGATCCACGCGGTGGGGCTGGCGGCGAGCTGTAAAAGATAATCCATGGGGCAGTCCTGACTGATGTGACGCGTTAGATGGTTTTAGTAGGGGTTTGGGTTTCGTCGGCTTCGTCCGCCGGCTCTTTCTTCGGGCTGATCAAGCCGCCAGTGGCTTCGCTGATCGCCTGCTCAGCGGCCTTGTGGGTGTCGTCGATGGCCTGCTTGGCGGTTTCTGCCGCCTGCCCCATCAGTTGCTGGGCACTTTTTTCAGCCTGTTCACAGCCCACCAGCGTCGTTGCGGACATCACCAACAGGGCTGCAAGCCCCAGGGATTTGTATGTCATGGAATAAATGCCTCTTGAGAGAATAGAAGGTGCGCGAAAGTGGCCCGCCAATGACCAGGCATTCTAGAGACGCGAATAGTTCAGGAAAATTCGTATTTTCAGCGGTTATACTTCGGTTTTTACGAACATCGGTGAATCCATGCTCAACTACCGACAATTGCATTACTTCTGGGTGGTGGCAAAAACCGGCAGCATCGTGCGAGCGTGCGAGCAGTTGAACCTGACCCCACAGACCATCAGCGGGCAGATTTCCCTGTTCGAGCAGACCTATAACCTCAAGCTGTTTCGCCGTGTCGGGCGACAATTGGAACTGACCGAGGCCGGCCGCCAGACCTTGCCCTACGCCGAACACATGTTTCAGCTGGGCGGCGAGCTGGAGCTGATGTTGCGGGCCCAGCCCAACGAGCAGCAAACCCTGTTTCGGGTCGGGGTGGCGGATGTGGTGCCCAAATCCATCGTCTATCGGCTGTTGGCGCCGACCATGGAGTTGAACGAGCCGCTGCGCATCACCTGTCGCGAGGACAAGCTCGAACGGCTGCTGGCGGACCTGGCGATCCAGCGTCTGGACCTGGTGATTTCCGACAGCCCGATGCCGACTCACCTGGACATCAAGGGCTACAGCCAGAAGCTGGGGGAATGCGGGATCAGCTTTTTCGCCACCGCCGCGCTGGCCGAACGCTACGGGCAGGATTTCCCTCATGGCCTGCATGACGCTCCGTTGCTGATTCCCGGGCCGGAAACCGTGGTGCGCAGCCGCTTGCAGCGCTGGTTCGCCGAGCAACAGATCCAGCCGCGCATCGTCGGCGAGTTCGACGACAGCGCATTGATGCAGGCCTTCGGCCAATCAGGCAGCGGGATTTTCATCGGCCCGAGCGTGATCGCCGAAGAGGTCAAGCGCCAGTACGGCGTAGAAGTGATCGGCCAGACCGATGCGGTGAGCGAATCCTTCTACGCCATTTCCGTGGAGCGCAAGGTCAGCCATCCCGGCATCGTCGCGATTGCCGAAGGCGCCCGTCGCGAGTTGTTCAGCGCTTAGCTATCCATGCAGGTGGCGCGGGGCTTGAAGGTCATCAGCAGCAACGCCAGCAGGATCGATACGAAGATGAACCCGGCCGCCGCAAACCCGACACTGCCCAAGCCCAGGGTATCGATGACCCGGCCACCGACCATCGCCCCCAGGCCAATCCCCAGGTTGGCCCCGGCGATGTTCAACGAGGCGGCAAAGGCCGGGGCCTGCGGGGCCGCCTTCATCAGCCGCACATGGCTGACCAGGAACAAGGCCGCCTGGGTCACGCCCCAGATGCCCATCGCCGCCGCCAGCGCGAGGGGCGAATGAATGCTCGGCACCAACGCCACCATGCCGCCGATCAGGAACAGGCAGAAGACCATCGATGCGATCAACGGATGCCGGTCCACCGCCCGACCACCCAGGGAATTGCCCAGCAGCCCAACGGCGCCAAAGCCCATCAGGCACCAGCCCACCAGGGTGCCATCGAATCCGGCAAGGCGCTCAAGGATATCTGCCAGATAGGTGTAGGCAGTGAACATGCCGCTGAACACCAGGATCGACAACAGCACATGCCCTTGCATCAACGGGCTGCGCAGGATCTTGAATTGCGAACGAAAACTCACCTGATGCTGGTGCAGGTTGGTTTTCGGCAAGTAAATAAACAGCAGCAAGGCCTTGGCAAAGGCAATGACCGCCAGGATCGCGAATGCGCTGCGCCAGCCAAACGCATCGGAAATCAACGTGCCCACAGGAATGCCGAACACCGTGGCACAGACGATGCCAAAGCCGATTCGGGCGATGGCCCGCCCGGCCAACTGTGGCCCGACAATGTCCACCGCCGTTTCACTGGCCAGCGCCCAGAACACCGGCAGGCCCAGGGCCGGGATCAACCGGGCAACGGCCATCACCCAGATGTTGGGGGCGACTGCGGCGAGCATGTTGGCCAGACCGAACATCACCAGCACGCTGATAAACAACTTGCGCCGCTCGAAGCGGGCGAACCAGGCCGTCAGGAATGGCCCGAACGCCGCCACCGTAAACGCGAACAACGTCACCAGCAGCCCGGCCTGGGGGATGGTGACCTGCAAGTCGCGGGCGATAGAGGGTAACAGGCCAACGATGACGAATTCCGTGGTCAGCACCGTAAAACCGGCAGCCGACAACAGGAAAATGGGTAACAACATGCAGAACTCCAGCGAAACGACGACACCAGCGTCAGCCCATGGGCTCGCTGGCGGGTATAGAAAGGTGATGAAGGCAAAGCCTAACAGAATGCGTCCACCAGACAAAACGCGCTTGAACACCCGAGTGACGGATCGTCACAGGTCCGTCAGATTTTTCATCGGGCTGTGATAAAGTCCGCGGCCTGCAAACGCCGTACTTTCTCACGGTCCGCTCATGTGGCCTGCCCGCTTGTTGCCCTGACGCGTCGACCGTCGCACACAATAAAATCAGAGATGCCGCTATGACAGCTTCGTCCGTTACCCCTATGCAACGCCTCAAACGCACCAGCCTGGTGACGCAAATCATCATCGGTCTGATCGCCGGTATTGTCCTGGCATGGCTGGCGCCCGACGTGGCGAAGTCCACCGCATTCATCGGCAAGGTCTTCGTGTCCGCGCTCAAGGCCGTGGCGCCGATCCTGGTGTTCGTGCTGGTCATGGCATCGATTGCCAACCACAAGCATGGCCAGGAAACCCATATCCGGCCGATTCTGTTCCTCTACCTGCTGGGCACTTTCGCCGCAGCGGTGGTCGCGGTGGTTGCCAGTACGCTGTTTCCCTCCAGCCTCGTGCTGTCGACCCAAGACGTCGCAGTCACGGCGCCCGGTGGGATCAGCGAGGTGCTGCAAAGCCTGCTGCTGAGTGTGGTGGATAACCCGGTCCGGGCGCTGATGGACGGTAACTTCATCGGCATCCTGGCCTGGGCCATCGGCATGGGCATCGCCATTCGTCATGCTGGCCAGACCACCCGCACCGTGCTCGAAGACCTGTCCAACGGCGTGACCGTGATCGTGCGCCTGGTGATCCGCTTCGCCCCACTGGGGATCTTCGGCCTGGTGGCCTCGACCCTGGCGACCTCCGGTTTCGGCGCCCTGCTCGGCTACCTGCACCTGCTCACCGTACTGATCGGCTGCATGCTGTTCGTGGCGTTGGTGGTCAACCCGCTCATCGTGTTCTGGAAACTGCGTCGCAACCCCTACCCGCTGGTGTTCACCTGCCTGCGCGAGAGCGGTATCACGGCGTTTTTCACACGCAGCTCGGCGGCGAATATTCCGGTGAACCTGGAACTGAGCAAACGCCTGGGCCTGCACGAAGACACCTATTCGGTGTCGATCCCACTGGGCGCGACCATCAACATGGCGGGCGCTGCCATTACCATCACCGTACTGACCCTGGCGGCCGTGCATACCCTGGGTATCGCGGTGGATATACCAACGGCGGTGCTGCTGAGCGTTGTCGCGGCCATTTGCGCCTGCGGCGCATCTGGAGTGGCCGGCGGTTCGCTGTTGCTGATTCCCCTGGCGTGCAGCCTGTTTGGCATTCCCAGCGAAATCGCCATGCAAGTGGTTGCGGTGGGCTTCATCATCGGTGTCCTGCAGGACTCGGCGGAGACGGCGTTGAACTCGTCGACGGATGTGCTGTTCACAGCGGCGGCGTGCCTGGGCGAGGAAGAGAAGCTCGCGCGTACGGCGTAATCAGGGAAAGAACTGAATCTTGCGATGTCGGTGCCGCCCTCATCGCGAGCAGGCTCGCTCCCACAGTGGATCTGTATCTGCCGCAAAACCTTGTGGGAGCGAGCCTGCTCGCGATAGCGCCAGATCGCTCACCGCTAATTAGCATGCTTAACCACCTAGACTGCAGCCACAAAAAAGCCCGGGAACGGCCAACACCGTCCCGGGCTTTTTCATGCCTGCGGGGTTAGAACGCGCCCATGTAGTCGCGCTTGCCCACTTCCACGCCATTGTGGCGCAGCAAGGCGTAGGTGGTGGTGACGTGGAAGAAGAACTGCGGCAGGCCGTAGGTCAGCAGGTAGTTCTGGCCGCTGAAGCGCTTTTCCTTCGGCGTGCCCGGACGGGTGACGATTTCGATGCCTTCCTTGCCATCGATCTGCTCAGGCTTGATGCCGTCGATAAAGGCCAGGACCTTGGCGATCAAGGCTTGCAGCTCGGCGAAGGTGGTCTCGCTGTCCTCATACTTCGGCACTTCGATCTCGGCCAGGCGTGCAGACACACCTTTGGCGAAGTCCACCGCGATCTGCACCTGGCGCACCAACGGGAACATGTCCGGGTACAGACGGGCTTGCAGGAAGGCGTTCGGGTCGATGTTCTTCGCGGTGGCGTGGGCTTCGGCCTTGTTCAGAACGTCGCTCAACGCGTTGAGCATCTGCTTGAAAACCGGGACGGAAGCGGCGTACAGGGAAATAGTCATGGCAATCTCATGCAGGTGGCAGGAAAGAATGAATCAAACGGCTGCGATTATAGCCACGGCTTGTTGCACGGCTTGTCTTTTATTGCGCAAGGATTAGGCTAGGCGGCTTCCACAGCATAGGGAACGCGCGATGAGCATCGAAGAACAACAGCAGGCTGAAGAACCGCGGCTCAATAGCACGGAAATCCGCATCCTCGGCGCGCTGGTCGAGAAACAGGCCACCAACCCCGAGACCTACCCGCTGACCCTCAACGCCCTGGTACTGGCCTGCAACCAGAAAACCAGCCGCGAACCGGTGATGAACCTCAACCCCGGCCAGGTCGGCCAGAGCCTGCGGGCACTGGAAGGTCGCGGCTTTACCAAACTGGTGATGGGCAGCCGCGCCGACCGCTGGGAGCATAGGGTCGACAAAGCCCTGGAGCTGGTGCCGGCCCAGGTGATCCTGATGGGCCTGCTGTTCCTGCGTGGCCCGCAAACCGTCAATGAGCTACTGACCCGCAGCGGACGGATGCATGACTTCGAAGACGCCGAACAAGTCGTGCACCAGCTTGAACGCCTGATCGCCCGGGGGCTGGCGCTGCTGGTGCCACGCCAGGCCGGCCAGCGCGAAGACCGCTATGTGCATGCCATGGGCGATCCGGCGGACATCGAGGCCATTCTCGCCGCCCGCCAGCACCCGGTAGAGCGCGGCGCCGGCGGTGGTGTCTCGCTGGAGCGCATCGAAGAACTCGAAGCCCGGATCGCGGCCCTGGAAGAACGCCTGTCGCGGCTGGAATAGCAGCGCCTACGCCGATCGGGCGAAGGCCACGGCTTTTTCAAATTGCTCCAGGTTGGGCCGCACGCCGGTATATAGAACGAACTGCTCCAGGGCCTGGATCGCAATGACTTCCAGCCCGGTGATGACCCGCTTGCCTTCGGCCCGGGCGCGCACGATCAGTGGCGTTTCCGACGGGATCGCCACGACATCGAACACAGTCTCAGCCGCAGCGATGGTCTCGGGCTCAAACGCCAACTGGTCGGCCTCCGGGCCGCCGGTCATGCCGATCGGCGTGACGTTGATCAGCATCTGTGGCCGCCGGGTGCCCAGGTCAGCTTGCCATTCATAACCCAGGGACTCGGCCAGGGCTCGCCCGGCGGCTTCATTGCGGGCAACGATCAGCCCGTTCTTGTAGCCCCCATCGCGCAAGGCACTGGCCACAGCCTTGGCCATGCCGCCGCTGCCACGCAAGGCAAAGGTCGAGTCCTTGGGCACCGCGTGGCTTTGCAACAACTGGGCGATGGCGATGTAGTCAGTGTTGTAGGCCTTCAGATGGCCGTTGGTATTGACGATGGTGTTGATGGACTGGATCGCCGCGGCAGAAGGATCCAGCTCGTCCACCAGGGCTATGCAGGCTTCCTTGAACGGCATCGACACGCCGCATCCACGAATCCCCAGGGCACGGATACCGCCCACAGCTCCAGGCAAATCCTGGCTGCTGAACGCCTTGTAATAGAAATTCAGGCCCAATTGTTCATACAGGTGATTATGAAAGCGCAGGCCGAAATTTCCGGGACGCCCCGATAGCGACATGCACAGTTGGGTGTCTTTGTTGGGATTGATCTGCATGCGTGTCTCCTTGCAATTCACTTTCGGACAGACGGAATCACCGCTGCGAAAGGTTTTATTCGATGATGATACCGCCAGCCCCAACCCGGTCTCAGGCCCCTGGATGACGCGGCGCGGTAAAGAAAAGCGCTACAGACCTTACACAATATTTACCCAACGGCGTCGCAAATCCCGAGAAAATCGCTGTCATAGCAAGTATCCCCGCGACTCTCATCGGGTCTGTTGCAGACTACAGGCGTCGGGGCCGAAACGAGGAACAGCCATGAATCGTAAACTTCCCATCATCGCCCTGCTCCTGGGGGCACTCGCGGTCACCGGCCAGGCATCCGCCCACGGTCGTGGTGGTTGGGAGGGGCCCGCAGTGTTTGGCGCCATCGTCGGTTCGGCCATCGTTGGCTCGGCCCTCATCAACCGTGACCGGCCGGTGTATGTGCAGCAACCGGTCTATGTCCAGCCACAGCCGGTCTACTACCAGGCTCCACCACCGGTCTACTACCAGCCGCAGCCGGTGTATGTAGAGCGACCGATCTACTATCGCCCAGCGCCGGTGTATTACGGGCCACCACGGGGCTACTACTATGGCCCGCCTCGTGGTCATTACGGTCGCTGGTAATCAGCCTTCCGGGTGGCACAAAAAAGCCTGTGATCAATGATCACAGGCTTTTTCATATTCGCTGGTTAACCGCTCCCACTGTGTAGGAGCTGTCGAGTGCAACGAGGCTGCGATCTTTCCCCAGACACTTGAATCTCAAGCGAAAGATCAAAAGATCGCAGGCTTCGCCAGCTCCTACAAAGCCCAGCGGGAGCAAGCTCCCTCGCCACAGGGATTTGTCAGACGTGCTCACTGCTTTTCAGTCGGATCGGCGCATGCTCCGCCGCCCCGTGAACAGTCTCCGCCACCACGGGAATCTCGTTGCCATCGCAGTCGTGCAGCTTGCCATCGCTGAAGTAATCACCTTCACGGAGCGCCGCCAGGTCCTGATAGCGCAACACTCGCTCGGTGCCGGCGGCGAAAACCGATTGCTGGTCGGAGTTACCCGCAGTGAAGTGGTTGAACGCCAGGTTGAGCGCGATCGCCATGATTGCCGAAGAACTGATACCCGAATGGAAAATGGTCGCGAACCAGTTCGGGAAATGGTCATAGAAGTTCGGTGCGGCGATGGGAATCATGCCAAAACCAATGGAGGTGGCGACGATGATCAGGTTGACGTTGTTGCGGTAGTCGACTTTGGACAGCGTGCGGATGCCACTGGCAGCCACCGTGCCGAACAGCACGATACCGGCACCGCCCAGTACCGAGGTCGGCACCGCCGCGATCACCCGGCCCATGAACGGTAGCAGGCCGAGCACCACCAGGAACACCCCGCCGGTCGCCACCACGAAACGGCTCTTGATCCCGGTCACCGCCACCAGCCCGACGTTCTGGGCAAAGGCACTCTGGGTGAAGGAGCCAAAGATCGGCGCGATCATGCTCGACAGCATGTCAGCCCGCAAGCCGTTGCCCAGGCGCCTGGAGTCGACTTTGGTGTCGATGATCTCGCCCACGGCCAGGATGTCGGCGGAGGTTTCCACCAGGGTCACCATGATCACGATGCACATCGACAGGATCGCGGCGATGTGGAAAGTCGGCATGCCGAAATGGAACGGTGTCGGGAAGCCAAACATCGGGCCTTGGCTGACCGATGAAAAGTCCGCCATGCCGAGGAACACGGCGATGACGGTACCAATGACCATCGCCAGCAGAATCGACAACCGCGAGATGGTTGCGCTGCCCATTTTGCTCAGCAATAGCACCAGCACCAGGGTCACCGCGGCCAGGCCGATGTTGGCCATGCTGCCGAAATCAGCGGCGTGGCTGTTGCCCCCCATCGCCCAACGCGCCGCTACCGGCATCAGGGTCAGGCCGATGGTGGTGATCACGATGCCGGTGACCAGTGGCGGAAAGAACCGGGTGATGCGCGAAAACACCGGGGTAATCAGCAGACCAATCAGGGACGCGGCGATCACCGCGCCAAGGATGGCTTGAAAGCCGCCTTCCCCGCCGCTGCCGACAATCGCCACCATGGTCGCCACGCCCGAGAACGATACGCCCTGCACCAAGGGCAGTTGGCAGCCGAAAAACGGCAGGCCGAGGGTTTGCAGCAACGTTGCCAAGCCCCCCGCGAACAATGACGCGGCAATCAACAAGCCGATGTCCGCGGGTGAGAGCCCGGCCGCCTGGCCGATGATCAACGGCACGGCGACGATGCCACCGTACATGGTCAACACATGTTGCAGGCCGTAAGCCATATTCGCGCCGACGCCAAGGTTTTCGTCCTCGGGCCGTGGGAGTGAAACATGGGGCGTTTTCATGGTTCGGGGATTCCCTGTTTTTTGTTATGGGCACACTGTATTCAAAACTCAGGACAAATGTCCATAGAGTTGTATACAACTTGTTGCCATACACAGGAACAGAATCCCCCGGCCAACAGCCTTTTTTATGGCTGAAGCAACCCCACGATCGCCGGCCGCAACAGCTCGCGCGGCGGTACGCGCAGGCCAAACTCTTGTTCGAGCAAGTCGATCAACTCATCGGCATCGGTGATCAACCGGCGTTCGCTCTCCTGCCCTATCCGGTGCACCGCATAGCTGTTGCCGTTCAGGGTCTTGCGCAACCCGTCACCGGTGCGTGCAACCATCAACCGGCCCATGAACGGGGATTCCGGGTGGCTGCTGACGTACCAATTACCGAGGGTGTAGTCGATGTCTTCCTGGCGTTGCAGATCGAACAGGTACATTGGCCGCCATTCGTCGGCGACGTTGGCGCGCAGCAGGTAACCGTCCGCATGGGTGTCGATGCGGTACGGCTCATGGGGCGTGACTTGTGCTTCACGGCTGTCCAGCAGCAACGGCGCAGTGGGCACCATGCCACCAAAGCCGACGTCGGTGATGTAGCGCACGCCGTCGAACGTCACCAGGCTCAACCGGTGGGTGCGGGCCGCCCAGGTGCCTTCAGGTGCATTCATCACCACGCGGCCGGTGATGCCGCAGGCATCGAAACCCAGCTCCAGCAACAACGCCAGGAACAATTGGTTGAGTTCATAGCAATAGCCGCCGCGTCCTTGCTCGAACACTTTTCGTTCGACCGATTCAAGGTCGATGGGCACGGGTTGACGCAGCAACGTCGACAGGGTTTCAAAGGGGAATTCGGCAGTATGGCGCCCTTGCAGTTGACGCAACGTGTCGAGGGTCGGCGCTGGAGGGGCATCGAAACCCAGGCGCCGCAGATAGCGAGCCGTATCGCTCAGATGGGGATGACTCATGAGGGGTGTCCTTTTCCGGGGTCGGCGCAGCGCTCACGACAAGCGCACTGTTATTGGGCGCCAGGTATAAGGCATTCCCCTCACCGAGACAACAATCGACCGGGATGCCTCGCCCGGTCACCGCCGCTTGCGTGAAGCCAGGCGGATCCAGGTAGCGCAACGAATCGGTCCAGGACGCCTGCCCATGCCAGATCGCCCCGTACCCGACCGACTCCAGCTCCGCCGCCGGGAAATCCTTGTCCACGGCCTTGAGTTCCTGCAAACAGGCAATGTCAGGTTTTTCCCGCTCCAGCCATTCCAGCAGGTTGGGCAGCCGGGCCCGGATGCCATTGATGTTGAAGGTCGCGATCCGAAGGTTTTTCATAGCGCCAGAACTCGAAATGCCAAGTCACCGTTGTGACCGACAACCGGACGTAGAGGTTGCAACAGGTCTTCAGGAAGCCGTTTTCGGCAAGGGCTGGCCTTTCTCCAACAAGTGCGCAAAGGCTTGCTTGTCGATCGGCCGGCTGAGTAAATAACCCTGTACTTCATGGCATTGGTCCGTGCCCAATGAACCGAGCTGGGCCAGGGTTTCCACGCCCTCGGCAGTCACCGTCAGCCCCATGGCCTTGCCCAGGTTGATGATTGCCTGCACCACGGCGCGGTCGTTGCTGCTGTTGCTCATGGAAGCAATGAAACGCCTGTCGATCTTGATGCCATCAAATGGATAGGTGCGCAGATAACCGAGGGACGAATAGCCGGTACCGAAATCGTCCATGTTCAAGCGCACGCCCAGTTCCTTCAGGGCATTCATGACCTGCAGAGCACCATCAACGTCGTTGAGCATCACGTTTTCAGTGATCTCCAGTTCCAGGCGACTCGCCGGGAAACGGGTTTCGATCAACACCTGTCGCACATCCTCCACCACATCGCTGCGCTCGAACTGCGCCGGTGACAGGTTGACCGAGACCATCAATTCTCCCGGCCAGGTCAGTGCGGTTTCGCAGGCCTCACGCAATACCCAACGCGAAAGCGGGACAATCAGGTCGGTTTGCTCGGCCAATGGAATAAACGCGTCGGGGGCCAACAAGCCTTGGGTTGGATGCTGCCAGCGAACCAACGCCTCGACCGCCACGATCTCTCGACCATCGACGGTGTAGCGCGGCTGGAAATGCAGGACGAATTCGTTGTTTTTCACGGCCTGGCGCAGGTCGCTTTCCAGTTGGCGACGATGCTGGATCTGATCGTTCATTTGCGAGGCGAAATAGCACCAGGTTTTCTTGCCCTCGGACTTGGCCTGGTACATGGCAATGTCGGCGCAGCGGATCAGTTCACCGGGCACATAACCCTGACGGTGGCTCAGGGCGATACCGATACTGGCGCTGATGTGCAACGAATGGGTTTCGTAGAAGATCGGTTGCTGCAGGCTGTCGATCAGCCGCCCACAGAATCGATCGATCTCAGTGGTATTGTCCATCCCGCCGAGCACCACCACGAATTCGTCGCCCCCCAGGCGCGCCACCAGGTCTTCTTCGCGGGTGCTGTCGCGCAGCCGCCGGGCCACTTCCAGCAACACCGCGTCGCCGGCCGGGTGGCCGAGGGAGTCGTTGATCGGCTTGAAATTGTCCAGGTCCACCATCAGCAACGTCAGGGGGGCGGAATGCTCCTTGGCCACCAGCGCATCATCCAGGTGTCGCGCCAGCTTGTTGCGGTTCGGCAGGCCGGTCAGCGCATCGTGCATCGACAGGTGCTGAACCTGGGCATGGGCGGCCACCTCATCGGTGATGTCGCTGGCGGTGCCGCGATAACCCACCACCTCGGCCTTGTTGTAGATCGGGCGTGCCGACACCCGACAGAAGCGCAGTTGCCCGGAATAATCACGGTAGGAGCAGCGCAAGCTGTTGGTGTTCTGCTCCTCCGTCAACTTGATCAACCAGAGGGCAATCGGCGTAGTGTCGCAATACAGCAGTTGCTCGAGCTGCTGCCCCAGCCATTGCTGGTCGGAAAACCCGGTGACCGTATTGAAACGCCCCGACAGATAAGTGATGTGCTGCTGCCCGTCGATTTCCCAGATCCAGTCGGAAGCGGCTTCGGCCACGGCCCGAAAGCGCTCCTCGCTGGCCTCAAGGGCGTGCGCCGACCGTTCCAGGCTGTCGTAACTGGCGTCCACATGCCGTGCCGTGCGCAATGCATAGCGAAAAAAGTAAGCGGTCAGCAGGGCCAGGATCAGCAGCGCCCCACCCAGCGGCGGCACCAGGGACCAGAGCAATTGCAGGCCCGGGCGCTCCAGTCGGGACACCAGGCTGTAGCCGGTACCGTCCAGCGACACGGCCGGCTGGCCGGGCTTGAGCTCGGTGTCTTTCTTGAGCTTCAAATCGGTGAGGCCATAACTCTTGCCCAGTTTGCGCAACTTGACGGGCGTCAGTTGGTCGACGAACAGCAGGACCGAGGTGCTTTGGGCCTCGACCTGGGACCGTTCGTCATTGGGCGTAATCACCGATGCGTTGACGATAGCCGGCCAGCCCTCGAACAATGTGTAGCGGACCATGGGTATCGTCAGGTCGGGCTGCGCCTGGAGCTGGTCCATCAGGTCCGTCAGCGGCGCGTCCATATAAACCGCGGTATCCGCTTGGACATTGAGCCCGCGTACCACGGCATATTTGGTGCGTAGCCGATCAATGACAAACAACCCCTCGTATTCATCATTGGTGAACAGGGTCTTGCCCATGTTCTGTTCGGCGTAGGCCCATTGCACATCGACTTCACCGTTGAGGTGGTCATAGGCCGTGGTCCAATAGGCATAGCTGGTGATGTAGTTTTTCGAGGCGGTGATGCGATTCTCGAGGGCGCGCTCGGTATAGAAATGCGTCTTGCGCAAATCCTCCGCGTCGAGCTTGTGCGCAATGTTGAACAGCGCGGCAATCGCCACCAGGACGCCCAGGACAAACAGCCCCCCGACCGCCACGACCAGGCGATGGGTAATCGGTGTGTGACGCGCGGTGCCTGAAGGGGTATCGGCAGTGGAATCCATTGACCTACTCCTGTCCTTTCAACGCTGGCTTCGCTATCGAGAACGGAGAGGACCGAGCCAGTCGTCTACCCAACCTTAGCACCCACTGCCTGATCAGTTGGCGAGCCCACGGTTTTTTGCGAAAGAGACTACACACCGCTTGAAGTTCGCCAGCGCAATGCCTCAATAGTGGACCGGGGCAGACTGCCGATGATTCCACCCGACCTCAACGATCCGAACGCGCCAGCGTATCGAGCCCGTCGTCGGTCGATAACACCGCCACACGGTTGCGGCCGCTGTGCTTGGCCTGGTAAAGCGCCGCATCGGCCCGCTGGATGAAGACTTCGATGCTGTCCTGGCCGCTGGGCACAAAGGCATAGCAGCCCAGGCTCACCGTGAGGTAACCGGTCGGAGACCCGGAATGGGTGATGTGCTTGTCGATGACGCTGCGGCGGATCTGCTCGGCCAACGCCATGGCCCCCGACAGATTGGTGTCGGGCAACAGGACCGCGAACTCTTCGCCACCATAACGCACCGCCAGATCGGCCTTGCGATGGCAGCAGCTCTTGAGCACCTTGGCCACTTCCGCCAGGCAATGATCCCCGGCCACGTGCCCATAGGCGTCGTTGTAGCGCTTGAAGAAATCGATATCGAGCATGATCAGGCTCAAGGGGCTGCGCTGACGGGCGCCCCGGCCGAACTCGATGTCCAGGGCCCGTTCGAACAGGCGCCGGTTCGCCAGCCCGGTGAGGCTGTCATGGGTGGCAATCAGCTCCAACGCCTCCTGAGCCTGGCGCAAGTCCGCCTCGATCCGTTCGCTGTTACGGACCTGGCGCACGAATACCCAGCCGAACAAGCAAATGCCCAACACCACCAGGCCCACGATGAGGCTGGATTGGAAAGCCCGGTCATGCCAGCCCGCCAGGATCGCGCCTTCGGACATCGCGGCGGTGACCACCAGCGGATAAGCCTGCAGATGTTGGTGCCCATACAGCCTGACGACACCATCGATGGTCGAACGGATGAGTGCATCGCCAGACATCCCTCCCGCCAGGGCATGGTTGTAAATATTCTCCTGGGCCAGTGGGTGACCGATCCCCCCCTCATCGAAGGGACGACGAGCCAAGAGCGTCCCGTCAGACAAAGCCAGGGCCATCTCGCCTTGATCATCCAGATTGAAGCTTTTGAAGAATCGATCGAAGTACGACATTTTGATGCCGGCCATCAACACGCCTTGGAAGTTGCCATCCTGATCATTCAAGCGCCGGGAAACCGGAATGATCCAGCCGCCGTTTTGCCGGCTGCGGATTGCCGGGCCGATATGGGCGATCAGGGAGGCATTCTGTTGATGGAAAACGAAGTACTCTCGATCCGCCACCCCAGCACCCCGGTGCAGGTTTTCAAAGGAGGTCACCACCCAGTGGCCGTGCTTGTCGAACAGGAACAGGCCATGCAATTGCTCAAGCGATTGCACACGTCGGGCAAAGGTTTGCTGCAAGCGTGGCTGTACGGCGGGACCGTAGCCGTCTACTTGGATCCAATCTGCCAGGCTGGCCAATACCAGATCAGCCTGGAGGAAGGTGTCCTGCGCCTGCTGGGCCATGGCCCGGCTAAGGGTCGCCGAAGCGACGCGGGCCGACTCCAGGTCGTGGCTGCGCGACTGCTCCAGTTGCAGATAAAGCAAACCGCACAGGCACAGGCATACCGCCGCGATAAACGAAACCGCTGCTTTGAGCAACGGCAGGCGCTTCAAGGCACCGCCAGGGACATGGAAAGGATCGAGAATGGAGATAGGCAAGCGAATTCCTGAAGAGGGCAAAACATGAGCGAATTCGCTCAAAGCCCTCAATATTCGTGAGCTTAGCCTACCGCTTGTGAGGCGGCAATTTGCCTGTGCAGCAGAGCCGATGGGTGGCTTGAGTGGATCCAAAAACTCGCCCTGGAGCCAACAAAAATACCCGTTTCAGAACGAAGAAATTCCCCGTGTAGGAGCTGCCGAAGGCTGCGATCTTTTGATTTTGATCTTTCGCTTGGGATTCAAGTGTATTGGGAAAGATCGCAGCCTCGTTGCACTCGACAGCTCCTACACAGCTCCTACAGCGCAGCCGAGCGGGAGCAAGCTCCCTCGCCACGGGTGTACGGATCGGAGACAGGGGTCAATGGGTCTTGGCTCTCACCGTACCGGCGGCACCCGGATCTCCCCGGCCCGGCATTGTGTCCTGACACCCCTGCCACACGCGGCGAACGCCAGGTCCTTGTCCATGCACACCCGCACTTCCGACAGTTGCGGCCCGCTGCAAATCACCGCAATGCCGTCGGGCGCAATGCCTGGATTGCTTTGGCGGAACAGCCGGATGATTTCATCAGCAGCGAAGTAATACGAGGAATTGAATGCCTGCAACTGCGGTGGGATTTTCACCGCGCCCAAGGCTTTGTCGGCAACCTCCAGGTAGCCCATGGCGCCCAGGCCACTGCAAGTGCCGTGCTTGGACCATTCATGCGCCATCAACTTTCGGGTGGGAAACAAGGTCAGGCCCTTCTGCTGCTCCGCCGCCGTCAACGGCACCTGAGGCGCACAGGATTGCGGCCAGCCGCCCCGGGTGTATTGCGGCCAGAGGCCATGGAGCACAAAGCCGTAGCCTTTGCCGGAACACTGCGCATCCTTCTGGTGAGTCAGGCAGAACGTCGGCGACCAGGACAGCGCCAGCAAATAGTAATCGAACACTCCGGCCACGGATTGCGCCCGTGCATTGCCGGATTCGCGGGCATTGGCCGCGCCCATGGAACCCAGTGTCAGTACGATCAGCATGACAATGGCAAGACGTTGTTTCATTGACCCACTCCTTGGGGCGATTGTGCGAAAGCAGGATGATCGGGCGATGATTGTTCCAACCTTGTGTTTCAAATCTCTGAAGGGCTGTTTTTTACAAGCAATCCTTGCCGGGGGCTATCTAAATTGCGTAACGCCCCATAACGTAGATCGCCTTTGACTTTTACGTGCCCCGTCGCCCATGAGCAAACCGCCCCGAACCGATGATGAACAGCCCCTGACCCGACCCGACGCCGTCAGCCTGCGCGTGGCCTTCTGGTTCTGGCTCAAACTGGGATTCATCAGCTTCGGCGGCCCTGCGGGGCAGATCTCGATCATGCACCAGGAGTTGGTGGAGCGCCGACGCTGGATTTCCGAACGACGATTCCTGCATGCCCTTAACTACTGCATGTTGCTGCCGGGCCCCGAGGCCCAGCAACTGGCCACCTACCTGGGCTGGCTGATGCATCGAAGCTGGGGCGGGGTGATCGCCGGGGCACTGTTCGTGCTGCCTTCGTTGTTCATTCTCATCGCGTTGTCGTGGCTGTACGTCGCCTTTGGCGAAGTGCCGATAGTGGCGGGCATTTTCTATGGCATCAAGCCGGCCGTCACGGCAATCGTGGCGCATGCCGCCCACCGGATCGGCTCCCGCGCACTCAAGAACAACTGGCTGTGGGCGATCGCTGCGGCGTCGTTCACCGCGATATTTGCCTTTGATCTCCCCTTCCCACTGATCGTGCTGGGCGCGGCGGTCATCGGTTATTTCGGCGGCCGCTGGGCACCGGAAAAATTCAGCCTGGGCGGTCACGCTACCCAGCACCAATCCTTCGGCCCCGCCTTGATCGACGACGACACGCCGCCTCCGGACCACGTCCGATTCAGCGCCTTCAGGCTCGCCCGACTGGCGATCATCGGTGCCCTGTTGTGGGCGTTGCCTATGGGCCTGCTGACCGCGGTGTTCGGCTGGGAAGGCACGTTTACGCAAATGGCCTGGTTCTTTACCAAGGCCGCATTGTTGACCTTCGGCGGCGCCTATGCGGTGTTGCCCTACGTGTACCAGGGTGCCGTCGGACACTTCGGCTGGCTGACGCCGACACAAATGATCGACGGCCTGGCCCTGGGCGAAACCACGCCGGGGCCGCTGATCATGGTCGTGGCCTTCGTCGGTTTCGTCGGAGGCTACGTGATGCAGGTGTTCGGTCCCGAACAAGCCTTTCTCGCCGGGGCCGTCGCGGCCACGCTGGTGACCTGGTTCACGTTCCTGCCCTCGTTCCTGTTCATCCTGGCCGGCGGCCCGCTGGTGGAATCGACGCACAACGCGCTGAAATTCACCGCGCCGCTGACTGCGATTACCGCGGCGGTGGTCGGGGTGATTCTCAACCTGGCGTGCTTCTTCGGTTACCACGTACTCTGGCCCAACGGTTTTGCAGGTGCCCTGGACTGGCCGTCGGCAATCATCGCAATCGCGGCGGCCATTGCGCTGTTTCGCTACAAGCTGGGGGTAATCCAGGTATTGCTGGCGTGCGGGCTGGCTGGGCTGGCGGTGCACTTGCTGCGCTAGACGAGGCGTTTGCTCAGGTACGTCGCCGAAGCCGGGCACAAGGTTTTGAATTGGGCCGTCGCACCGATCGAAGCAGGCGCCAGCGAGCGGTCCCGCGCCTGATAGCCCTGGCCGGTAAAAAACGCGGCGGCGCTGTCAGTCAGCAGATGGAGCTGCTCTACACCCTCACGTTTCGCAAACGCCTCGATAGCGGCCAACACCGC
>NZ_MUOA01000106.1:0-19143 GCF_002001065.1 Pseudomonas sp. A25(2017)
GCACCGGGCTCAACAGCGCCCTGTCAATCTAGGAGAGCACGACATGCCAGATTTATCAGTAGGACGAAGCACCAGCTCGGCGGCGTTGCACCAGCAGGACGATCGGATCACGCCGGTGGGGACCAGCCTGTCCGGGCAGGTTCGGCCCTCCACCAATCCCCTAGTGCCTTATCACTTCGAAGGACAGGCGACCGACAAGACCCAGCAAACACTCAGGACCCGGCAGCAGCGCCTGACAGGACTGGTCAACAGCCTCGGCAAGAAAAACCCTGAGAGCGACCCCATCGGCTATGCACGTGAGCATATGAGCCTGGAAGGCAAAGTATTGGGCTACGCGCCAGGCACAAGTTATCAAGATGTACAGAAGCATCTCGCCGAACTCGGCGGCACGCCGCACCCGATGCTGTCGGGCCACGAAGAAACCGAAGCATTCGTCAAGGACTTCAACGAGTACCTGGGCAAGAACGAGGACGACAGGAAAGAGGACGGCGGTTTCAAAGCCGTCTGGGGCAAACACTGCGAGCGCATGGGTAATACCCTTGGCGCCTATCATTCGTTGTGCCAGGAAGTCATCGATAAAACCCCGGAAGGGAACGATCGCCAGCTGCTGCAAAATAGCCATGAAGCCTTCCGCGGTTATGCCAAAGGTGTCATGCAAGCCATGACGCAAGACATGCCCACGCGCTTGAATACCTTCATGGAAAGCCGAATCGAGCATGCGCAACAAGCGGCGAACAACGAGAGCCTTCCCCCGGCCGCACGCGACCAGGCGAAGGATCAACTGGGCCAGTTACGCGAGGTCCAGGGGGAGCTTGGCGAGTTGCTCAAGACCGATGACGACAAGCCGAACACGCCAAGCGAACTGGCAACGGCGACGAAGAAAAACGAGGTGCTGGACACCGCGCTGAAGAACGTCGCACGCCAGGACTATGTCGCCGACCTCAAGACCAAGAGCGGCTTTGTAACCGGCCTGGCGGTGTTCGCCGGGGCGGGAATCCCGCAGGGCGTGGCGTCTGCGGGCCACTTTGGCGCAATCACCGCGTCGATTGATGAAAAAATGGCGGACGCCTCCTACGGCAAGCATGTCGCGGCGACCTCGACTGTGCTTGGCGCCGCCCACAAGGTGATCAGCGACGGCATCCGCCCATTCGTCCAGGTCGTCGTCGACAAGACCATCGGCGCCGGCCTGGAAAAAGTCGATCCGATGTCGGTCTATCCCAAGGCCTTGCAAGTCGTCACGCAGGACGGACGTCGGGTCGAGAACGCTGGACGCAATGCCCTCAACCTCACACAGGAGCAAAAGCGCAACGACTTCAAGCTCAAACAGAACGCGAACAACTTTGGCACCATGAGCGGTGACTTCACCGGCTACCTCGCCTTCGGTGCCGCCCATGCTGTGCGCGACACCATTGATCAATTCACCTCGGTAAACGCCAGCGGCATCCTCGCCCGCTCGGCGGCATCCGCAGTGGGTGGCTCCTTCATGGCGGGTGGCCAGGCAGTGGCGAAATATGCGCAAACCCACGGTGACGAGGAGATCCCTACCTACCGGGTGACAACGGAAAACCGCAACTGGGGCGAGCTGCTACCCAAGGCGTTTTCCGAAGCGACAGGAAAGCTCAACCCGATCAGCATGACCAACATCAGCGACTACGCCAACCGGATCGTAGGCGTAGGCGAAGGGGTCGCCATGCGTACAGCCGTGGGTGACGCAGCCGCGGTGGGTGAAAACCCGGAAGTGCGGGAAAAAATGGAGCAGATTGTCACCACCTTTTTCTCCTCCGGCCTGACGCTGCTTCCGTTCTTTGCCAACAGCGTGGCGGCACCGCTCGAAAACAAGGCGCTGAGCGGCAAAGATGACCTGACCAAGCGAGCAAACGTACCGCTGCAGAACGTGACAAGTCCAAACCGCGACGGTCTGCCCCACACCCAGCCGGAAGGCTGGCGGCGCGACCTCGAAAATACCTACCACGTGACCCGCGGCCTTACTCAGGTCGTTCCGCAAACCGCTATCGCGGGGCTTAACCTGGGTACCGAATGGGCCCAGAGCCTGGCAACGAGGCCCAAAAAAGCCTCTGGCGATGACATTCAACTGGCAGAGCGAGGCGAAGCGCGGACCCAGGGCGGACCGTCCAACGAACCAGCACCCACTACCCGGCCAAGCTGATGAATTCGCCGGGCCATCGTTCGATGGCTTGACGATCACTGGCTGAAACCACCCCTCTACGCCGGCCGCAGGAACCTCCTGTGGCCGGCCCTCGCGACACACGCCGACTCACATCCCTTTGCGCTTGGACGACGGCAGACGTGATTGCTGTGCCTATCAACGATAGCCTTCCGATTCGCGGCGCGGCCTCCAACGCCCAGCCGCTGCCCGAAACCTTCCACCGCCTATACTCCCGCCCGCGAGGCGACCTGGAGAAAATCCCTCCGACGGACGATGCGCCGGGAAGCAGCCATATGCTAAACAGGGAATCAACAGCGAGACCATGGGACCGCTGTCACCAGAATAAGGAATCACCATGAAGCGCACCCTCATCGCCTTCCTGTCATTGATCGTCACCGCGATCATCGTCGCGGGCGGCTACCTCTACAGCAAGCAGCCCACCCGCCAAGGCACGGTGCAGTTGCAAGGGCTGCATGGCTCGGTGACGGTGCGCTACGACGAACGCGGTGTGCCGCATATCCGCGCCGAGAACGAAACCGACCTGTACCGCGCCCTCGGTTATGTCCATGCCCAGGATCGGCTGTTCCAGATGGAGATCATTCGCCGCCTCGCCCGTGGTGAGCTGGCCGAGGTGCTGGGGCCGAAGCTGCTCGATACTGACAAGCTGATGCGCAGCCTGCGCATCCGCGAACGCGCCACGGCCTACGTGACCGAGCAGGACCCACAATCCCCGGCCTGGCTCGCCATGCAAGCCTACCTGGACGGGATCAACGCCTATCAGGACAGCCACACCCGGCCCGTGGAATTCGATGTGCTGGGCATTCCCAAGCGCCCGTTCACCGCGGAA
Organism: Pseudomonas sp. A25(2017); assembly: GCF_002001065.1. Classification (NCBI taxonomy): domain Bacteria; kingdom Pseudomonadati; phylum Pseudomonadota; class Gammaproteobacteria; order Pseudomonadales; family Pseudomonadaceae; genus Pseudomonas; species Pseudomonas sp. A25(2017). Next base: position 3,015 of record NZ_MUOA01000106.1, read on the forward strand.
GACACCGTGAGCGTTACCGGCTACATGGCCTACAGCTTCGCCGCGGCCTTTCGCACCGAACCCCTGCTGACCTATGTGCGCGATGTGCTGGGTGCCAACTACCTGAACATTTTCGACCTCGACTGGCAGCCTCAAGGTGTGCTGGCCGAAGGTCGCAAGGGCGGCCTGCCGCTGGCTGCCGCCGACTGGAAAGACCTCAACGCCCTCGCCCGTCTGAGCGAGCAGGCCCTGGCTGATAACGGCCTGCCGCAGTTCGAGGGCAGCAATGCCTGGGCGGTCTCCGGCAGCCGCACCCACAGCGGCAAGCCGTTGCTGGCGGGTGACCCGCACATCCGTTTTTCCACGCCTTCGGTGTGGTACGAGGCGCACTTGTCGGCCCCGGGGTTCGAACTCTACGGGCAATACCAGGCGCTGTTGCCCTTCGCGACGCTGGGCATGAACAAGGATTTCGGCTGGAGCGTCACCATGTTCCAGAACGACGACCTGGACCTGATCGCCGAGAAGGTCAACCCGGACAATCCCGAACAGGTCTGGTATCGCGACAAATGGGTGGACATGACCCGCAGCGAGCAGCAGATCGCGATCAAGGGCCAGGCACCGGTGACGCTGGTGCTGCGCCAGTCGCCCCATGGTCCGATCGTCAACGATGCCCTCGGTGCGAACGCCGGCAAGACCCCGGTCGCCATGTGGTGGGGATTCCTGGAAAGCCGCAACCCGATCCTCGAGGCCTTTTACCAGCTCAACCGCGCCGACACCCTCACCAAGGCTCGCGGCGCTTCGGCCAAGATCCACGCACCCGGGCTGAACGTGGTGTGGGCCAACGCCAAGGGGGACATCGGCTGGTGGGCCGCCGCGCAACTGCCCAAGCGGCCAGCCGGTGTGAAGCCTGGCTTCATCCTCGATGGCAGCAGCCCGGAGGCGGAAAAGGAAGGTTTCTATCCGTTCAGCAGCAATCCGCAGGAAGAGAACCCGGCGCGGGGCTACATCGTCTCGGCCAATTTCCAGCCGGTGCCGGCCAGCGGCATCGAGATTCCCGGTTACTACAACCTCGCCGACCGCGGCCAGCAACTCAACCGTCAGCTCAGCGACAAGCAGGCGAAGTGGGACATCGAAACCACCCAGAAACTGCAGCTGGGCACCACTACCGCCTACGGCCCTCGCCTGCTCGCGCCTTTGCTGCCGGTGCTGCGTGAGGTGGTCAACGACCCACAGGAACGCAAATGGGTGGAACAACTGGCTCAATGGCCGGGCGATTACCCCCTGGACTCCACCAGCGCCACGCTGTTCAACCAGTTCCTGTTCAACCTGGCCGACGCCGCTCTGCACGATGAACTGGGCGACGGCTTCTTCGAAACCGCGCTGTCGACCCGGGTGATCGACGCCGCCCTTCCACGCTTGGCGACCTCTGGAGATTCACCGTGGTGGGATGACCGCACGACCCTCGGCACGGAAACCCGTGCCGACACCGTGAAAAAGGCCTGGGACAAGAGCCTCACCCACCTGAAGACCACCCTCGGCGACGATGCCACGCAATGGCAATGGGGCAAGGCCCACACCCTGACCCATGGCCACCCGCTGGGCCTGCAAAAGCCGCTGGACCGGATCTTCAACGTCGGCCCCTTCGCCGCACCGGGTACCCACGAGGTGCCCAACAACCTCTCCGCCAAAATCGGTCCGGCGCCGTGGCCGGTGACCTATGGGCCTTCGACGCGGCGCATCATCGACTTCGCCGACCCGACCCACAGCGTCACCATCAACCCCGTTGGCCAGAGCGGCGTGCCGTTCGACAAGCATTACGAGGACCAGGCCGAGGCGTACATAGAGGGGCTGTATCACCAGGCGCACCTGGCCGAGGAAGAAGTGACGGCCAATACCCATGGCACCTTGAAACTGTTGCCGGCCCGGGCGCCCTAAAGCGGGCGCGCAGGTCTTTTTCATCGCCTCCCGGGCTTGATCGTCATTGATGGTCAAGACTACAAGGGCGCAATCCCGCCTTTCCCACTAGGAGTCAAACGCTATGTTCAACAACTGGTCCGAGCTGCTGCCTACCATCAAGAGCGCCTTTGGCGCCCTGGGTAAAAGCAACCCGAAGATGGTCAAGGCCTATATGGCCCTGGACGAAGCCGCGGCTGAAAACGACGTGCTCGATGCCAAGACCCGTGAGCTGATCTCCATCGCCGTCGCCATCACCACGCGCTGTGACGGTTGTATCGGCGTACACACCGACGCCGCCATCAAGGCCGGCGCCACCCGCGAAGAAATCGCCGCTACCCTGGCCACCGCGGTGTCGCTCAATGCAGGTGCGGCGTACATCTACTCCTTGCGCGCGCTGGAAGCCCATGACGCGTTGAAGAAGTGAACGGCCAATAACCTGCCGGCCGTATCGCGAGCAGGCTCGCTCCCACAATGGGATTTGCATTCGGTCGCGGATTTATAGGCGCCCCAAAAACCCTGTGGGAGCAAAGCTTGCTCGCGATGACGGCCTGACATTCAACCTCTTCATTGACTGCCACACCGCTATCGCAAGCAAGCTCGCTCCCACAATGGGATCTGCATTCGGCCGCGGGTTTATAGGCGCCCCAAAAACCCTGTGGGAGCAAAGCTTGCTCGCGATGACGGCCTGACATTCAACCTCTTCATTGACTGCCACACCGCTATCGCGAGCAGGCTCGCTCCCACAATGGGATTTGCATTCGGCCGCGGTTTTATAGGCGCCCCAAAAACCCTGTGGGAGCAAAGCTTGCTCGCGATGACGGCCTGACATTCAACCTCTTCATTGACTGCCACACCGCTTTCGCGAGCAAGCCCGCTCCCACAATGGGATTTGCATTCGGTCGCGGGTTTATAGGCAACCCAAAAAACCTGTGGGAGCAAAGCTTGCTCGCGATGACGGCCTGACATTCAACCTCTTCATTGACTGCCACACCGCTTTCGCGAGCAAGCCCGCTCCCACAATGGGATTTGCATTCGGCCGCGGTTTTATAGGCGCCCCAAAAACCCTGTGGGAGCAAAGCTTGCTCGCGATGACGGCCTGACATTCAACCTCTTCATTGACTGCCACACCGCTTTCGCAAGCAAGCTCGCTCCCACAATGGGATTTGCATTCGGTCGCGGACTTATTGGCAACCCAAAAAACCTGTGGGAGCAAAGCTTGCTCGCGATGACGGCCTGACATTCAACCTCTTCATTGACTGCCACACCGCTTTCGCGAGCAAGCCCGCTCCCACAGATTCAGACCGGCGCGGTCTCGGGCCGGCGTACTTCCGGTTGTTTCCAGGAGTCGGCGGCGCTTTCTTCGATGGCTTGCTGGATCGCGCGCTTGCGATTCTCTTCGGCGCGGCGGCTGAAGTACCAGACCAGGAAGGTCACCAGTGACACCGCCAGCAGGATCAGGCTCGCCACGGCGTTGATTTCCGGTTTCACCCCCAGGCGCACCGCCGAGAAGACTTCCATCGGCAAGGTCGTCGAGCCGGGACCGGAGACGAAGCTCGCCAGTACCAGGTCATCCAGAGACAATGCGAACGACATCATGCCCCCCGCCGCCAGTGACGGCGCGATCATCGGGATGGTGATCAGGAAGAACACCTTCCACGGCCGCGCACCGAGGTCCATGGCCGCCTCTTCGATGGACAGGTCCAGCTCACGCAGGCGTGCCGAGACCACCACCGCCACATAGGCCGCGCAGAACGTCGTGTGGGCAATCCAGATCGTGACGATGCCACGCTCCTGGGGCCAGCCGATCATCTGGGCCATGGCCACGAACAGCAGCAACAGCGACAGGCCAGTGATGACTTCCGGCATCACCAACGGCGCGGTGACCAGGCCGCCGAACAGCGTGCGGCCCTTGAAGTGGGTGATGCGGGTCAGCACGAAAGCCGCCAGCGTACCCAGGGCCACCGCGGCAATCGCCGTGTAGCAGGCGATTTCCAGCGAGCGCACCACCGAGCCCATCAGCTGGCTGTTGTCCAGCAGGCCGACGTACCACTTGATCGACCAGCCGCCCCACACCGTCACCAGTTTCGAGGCGTTGAACGAGTAGATCACCAGGATCAACATCGGCGCGTAGATGAACATAAAACCCAGCACCAGCATCAGGCTTGAAAAACTGAAGCGCTTCATTCCTTGCCCTCCATTTCTTTGGCCTGACTGCGGTTGAACAGGATGATGGGCACGATCAGGATCGCCAGCATCACCACCGCCAGGGCGGATGCCACCGGCCAGTCTCGGTTATTGAAGAATTCCTGCCACAGCACTTTGCCGATCATCAGGGTTTCCGGGCCGCCCAGCAGTTCCGGGATCACGAACTCGCCCACCACGGGGATGAACACCAGCATGCAGCCGGCGACAATGCCGTTCTTGGACAGCGGCACGGTGATTTTCCAGAAGCTGTTGAAGGTACTCGAACCCAGGTCCGACGCGGCCTCCAGCAAGCTGGAGTCGTGCTTCACCAGGTTGGCATACAACGGCAGGATCATGAACGGCAGATAGGAGTAGACGACCCCGATATACACCGCCAGGTTGGTGTTGAGGATCTGCAGCGGTTCGCTGATCCACCCCATGCTCAGCAAAAAGCCGTTGAGCAGGCCGTTGTTGCTGAGGATCCCCATCCACGCGTAGACCCGGATCAAAATCGCGGTCCAGGTCGGCATCATGATCAGCAGCACCAGCACCGTCTGCATCTCTTTGCGGGCATTGGCGATGCCATAGGCCATCGGATAACCGATCAGCAAGCACAGGACGGTGCTGATCAGCGCCATCTTCAGCGAGCCTAGGTAGGCGGCGATGTACAGCTCGTCCTCGCTCAGCATCGCGTAGTTGGCGAGGTTGAGCAGCACCTGCAGCTTCTGGTCGACGTAGCTGTAGATCTCGGTGTACGGCGGAATGGCGACGTCGGCTTCGGCGAAGCTGATCTTCAGGACGATGAAGAACGGCAGCATGAAGAACAGGAACAGCCAGATGAAGGGCACCCCGATGACCAGTTGGCGGCCACCGGGCGTTATTCGATCGAGTCGGCGTTTGAGTTTGCGCAGGTTCATGAGCGAAGCACCACGCCGCTGTCGTCTTCCCACCAGACGAACACCTGGTCGCCCCAGGTCGGACGCTGGCCACGGCGTTCGGCGTTGGCGACGAAGGACTGCACCAGCTTGCCGCTCGGCAACTCGACGTAGAACACCGAGTGGCCGCCCAGGTAGGCGATGTCATGGACCTTGCCGCTGGACCAGTTGTGCTCACAGGTCGGCTGCTCGGACGTGACCAGCAGCTTTTCCGGGCGAATGGCGTAGGTCACGGACTTGTCCTGCACCGAGGTGCTGATGCCGTGGCCCACGTAGATGTTGCGGTCCAGGTCCTTGCAAGTCAGCACCGCGTGGCCTTCGGCGTCGTCCACCACTTCGGTCTCGAAGATGTTGACGTTGCCAATGAACTCGCAGACCAGCCGGCTGGTCGGGGTTTCGTAGATGTCGATCGGGCTGCCGATCTGGGCGATCCAGCCCAGGTGCATGATCGCGATGCGTTCGGCCATGGTCATGGCCTCTTCCTGGTCGTGGGTCACCATGACGCAGGTCACGCCGACCCGCTCGATGATCTCCACCAGCTCAAGCTGCATTTGCGAGCGCAGCTTCTTGTCCAAGGCGCCCATTGGCTCGTCGAGCAACAACAGCTTCGGGCGCTTGGCCAGGGAACGGGCCAGGGCCACGCGTTGACGCTGGCCGCCGGAGAGCTGGTGCGGCTTGCGCTTGGCGTATTGGCTCATCTGCACCAGCTTGAGCATTTCAGCCACGCGGGCATCGACCTCGGCTTTCGGGATCTTGTCCTGCTGCAGACCGAAGGCGATGTTCTGCGCCACAGTCATGTGGGGGAACAAAGCGTAGGACTGGAACATCATGTTGATCGGCCGCTCGTAAGGCGGCATGTCGGTGATGTCCACGCCATCGAGGAAAATCCGTCCCTCGGTGGGCCGCTCGAAACCGGCCAGCATGCGTAGCAAGGTGGATTTGCCCGATCCCGAACCGCCGAGCAAGGCAAATATCTCGCCTTTCTTGATTTCCAGGGACACATCGTCCACGGCAATCGTCTCGTCGAACTTTTTCGTGACCCGGTCGATTTTGACCAACACCTGTTTGGGTGTCTGGTCGCCCTCGAGGGCTTTCTTATAGGCGCCGGAGGCAACTGCCATTTACGAAACTCCCACAGAATTTGCAGTTCGCCCCACGTGGACGAACCTAAGAGTGTTGACGTTATTTACCCGACTTGACCTTGGTCCAGCTGCGGGTCATGAGTCGTTGGATCTTGGGCGGCAACTCAGAGTTGACGTAGAGCTTGTCGACGACCGCTTGCGGTGGGTACACCGCTTCATCGGTGCGCACTTTCTGGTCCATCAGTTCGCCAGCCTTCGGGTTCGGGTTGGCGTAACCGACAACGTCGCTGACCTGGGCGATGACCTCAGGCTTGAGCACATAGTTGATGAAGGCGTGCGCCTGCTTGACGTTGGTGGCGTCACGCGGGATCGCCAGCATGTCGAACCAGAGGTTGCCGCCTTCCTTGGGAATCACGTAGGCGATTTCGACGCCCTTGCCGGCTTCGCTGGCGCGTTCACGGGCCTGGAAGATGTCACCGGAGAAACCGGCGGCCACGCAGATCTCGCCATTGGCCAGGTCGGAGATGTACTTGGAGGAGTTGAAGTAGGTCACGTAAGGCCGGATCTTGAGGAGCTGAGCCTCGGCCTTCTTGTAGTCTTCAGGGTCTTCGCTGTTGGGGTTCAGGCCCAGGTAATTGAGCATCGCCGGGATCATCTCGTCGCCCGAGTCGAGGAACGAAACACCGCAGCTGGACAGCTTCTTGATGTTTTCCGGCTCGAACAGCATGGCCCACGAATCGATCTTGTCGACGCCCAGGACTGCCTTGATCTTCTCGACGTTGTAGCCGATGCCGTTGGTGCCCCACAGGTAAGGCACGGCGTACTGGTTGCCCGGGTCGTTCTTTTCCAGGCGTTTGAGCAGCACAGAGTCGAGGTTGGCGTAGTTGGGCAACTGCGCCTTGTCGAGCTTCTGGAACGCCCCGGCCTTGATCTGCTTGCCCAGGAAGTGGTTGGACGGCACCACCACGTCATAACCGGTACGCCCGGCCAGCAACTTGCCTTCCAGGGTTTCGTTGGAGTCGAACACGTCATACACCGGCTTGATGCCAGTGGCTTTTTCGAAATCCGCCAGGGTGGTCTCGCCGATGTAGTCCGACCAATTATAAATATGCACGGTGGAGGCGGCCTGGACGCTGACGGCGAGCGTCAGGCCGGCACCGACCAGCAAGGCGTTACGTAACAAAGAAAAGACTGGCACGTGGAGGTCCTCTTAAATAGTTGGGCCCAAGTTGCCCCCGTTACTTGGCCAAGAGAGGCCCTGCAACAAAACCGGCGCGCAACTTACCCTCGATAAACCGATCCAGCAAAACTTTTAGTTATTTAATTGCTCCTGTTGCCGCCGCCGCGATGGCAGCGACAACAGGAGGATGCTTCAGGCCGGCTTATTTACCGGATTTGATCTTGGTCCAGCTGCGGGTCATGATCCGCTGGGTCGCGGCGGGCAGGTCGGCAATCGCGTAAAGCTTGGCTTGCACGTCTGCCGGCGGGTAGATGCCCGGGTCGCTGGTGATTTCCTTGTTGACCAGCGGCGTGGAGGCCGCGTTGCCGTTCGGGAAGCTCACGATATCGGTGATTTCAGCCATGATTTCCGGCTTATGCAGGAAGGTCATGAACTTGTAGGCACCCTCGACGTTCTCGGCATCCTTGGGGATGGCGACCATGTCGAAGAAGCTGCCAGCACCTTCCTTCGGAATGTTGTAGCTGACTTTAACCTTGCCGCCGGCTTCGGCCGCGCGGGACTTGGCCTGGTAGATGTCGCCCGAGTAGCCGACCGCTACGCAGATGTTGCCGTTGGCCAGGTCGGAGATGTACTTGGAGGAGTGGAAGTAGCCGATCGAAGGACGGATCTTGAGGAACAGTGCCTCGGCTTCAGCCAGTTGTTTCTTGTCCTGGCTGTCGGTCGGGTAGCCCAGGTAGTGCAGTGCCACCGGGATCATCTCGGTCGGCGAGTCGAGGAAGCTGATGCCACAGGCTTTCAGCTTGGCCGCGTTTTCCGGTTTGAACAGCAGGTCCCACGAGTTGGTCGGCGCGTCGGCACCCAGCGCGGCCTTGACCTTCTCGGCGTTGAAGCCGATGCCGATCGAACCCCACATGTACGGGAAGGCGTGTTCGTTGCCCGGGTCGCTCACGGAAACGGCCTTGAGCAGGTCGGTATTCAGGTTTTTCCAGTTGGGCAACTTGGACTTGTCGAGTTTCTGGTAGACCCCGGCCTTGATCTGCTTGGCCAGGAAGTTGTTCGACGGCACCACGATGTCGTAACCGGATTTGCCGGCCAGCAACTTGGCTTCCAGGGTTTCGTTGCTATCGAACACGTCGTAGACGACTTTGATCCCCGACTCTTTCTCGAACTTGGCGACGGTGTCCGGCGCAATGTAGTCGGACCAGTTATAGACGTGCAGCACTTTGTCGTCCGCCTGAACAGCGCCCGCCATCACGCCCATCAGGGACATGGCGAGGAGGGTCTTGCCAGCTATCTTCATACCTAATGCCTTCATGAAAAAATGCTCCAGTTATTCTTCTTAGCCACAGTTCAGTAGCCGACTCTCTGGCAACTTGAACAGCCGGTAGTCTGGCAAGTTACAGGCCAGGCTTTCAACACAAGCCCAGCCTTTTATTCTCGCTGGGCGAGGCCCTTGCAGGCACCTCGCTCAGAGCCTAGCACTTAGCCTTGCAACGCACTGAGCGTCAGGTCCAGGCACTGCCGCGCCTTGGTCACCAACTCATCGATCTCGGCCTTGCTGATCACCAGCGGCGGCGCAATGATCATGGTGTCGCCCACCGCGCGCATGATCAGCCCGTTATCGAAACAGAACTGCCGGCAGATCATGCCCACGCCCTTGCCTTCGTAGCGCTTGCGCGTGGCCTTGTCCTGAACCAGTTCGATCGCCCCCAGCAAACCGACCCCGCGCACTTCACCCACCAGAGGATGATCGTTCAGTTCCCGCAAACGCTTCTGCAAATAGGGTGCCGTTTCAGCATGGACGCGCTCGATGATTTTTTCGTCGCGCAGGATGCGGATGTTTTCCAGGGCCACTGCCGCGGCCACCGGGTGACCGGAATAGGTAAACCCGTGGTTGAAGTCGCCGCCTTCATTGAGCACCGCGACCACGTCGTCGCGCACGATCAGCCCGCCCATGGGGATGTAGCCGGAGGTCAGGCCCTTGGCGATGGTCATCATGTGCGGTTTCAACCCGTAATGGTCGGTACCGAACCACTCACCGGTACGGCCGAAGCCACAGATCACTTCGTCGGCCACGAACAGGATGTCGTACTTGGCGAGGATTTCCTTCATGCGCGGCCAGTAGCTGTCCGGCGGCACGATCACGCCGCCGGCGCCCTGGATCGGCTCGGCGATGAAGGCGCCGACGTTGTCCACGCCGAGCTCCAGGATCTTTTCTTCCAACTGGTTGGCCGCCCACACGCCGAACTCTTCGGGGCTCATGTCGCCGCCTTCGCCGAACCAATAAGGTTGGGCGATGTGGACAATGCCCGGGATCGGCAAGTCGCCCTGTTCATGCATATAGGTCATGCCGCCCAGGCTCGCGCCGGCCACGGTCGAACCGTGATAACCGTTCTTGCGGCTGATGATGACTTTCTTGTTCGGCTGGCCCTTGATCGCCCAATAGTGGCGGACCATCCGCAGCATGGTGTCGTTGCCCTCGGAGCCGGAGCCGGTGAAGAACACGTGGTTCATGCCTTCAGGGGCGATGTCGGCGATGGCTTTGGACAATTCCAGCACTGGCGGGTGGGCCGTCTGGAAGAACAGGTTGTAGTACGGCAGCTCGCGCATCTGTTGGCTGGCGGCGTCGGCCAATTCCTCGCGGCCATAACCGACGGCCACGCACCAGAGGCCGGCCATGCCGTCGAGGATCTTGTTGCCTTCACTGTCCCAGAGGTAGACGCCCTTGGCGTGGGTGATGATGCGCGGGCCTTTCTCTTTGAGCTGCTTGAAGTCGCTGAACGGCGCCAGGTGGTGATCGTTGCTCAGGGCCTGCCATTCACGGGTTTGCGGGTTATTGCGGGTCATGCCAATTCTCCTGTTATCGGTGAGGGCGAAGCTGCCTGAAGCAGCCCCGCCCGGCGCTTCAGACGGCAAAGAGCAGGAATTCCCGCTCCCACGAACTGATCACGCGCTTGAAGTTTTCATGCTCGGCCCGCTTGACCGCGACGTAGCCTGTGATGAATTTCTTGCCCAGGTATTTCTCGATGGTGGTGCTGTTTTCCATGCGTTCCAGGGCGTCTTCGATGGTCAGCGGCAAACGCAGGTTGCGGCGTTCGTAGCCTCGGCCCACCACCGGCGCGCTCGGGTTGATGCCTTCGACCATGCCGATGAAGCCACACAGCAGGCTGGCGGCAATCGCCAGGTACGGGTTGGCATCGGCGCCCGGCAAGCGGTTTTCCACCCGACGGTTCTGCGGCCCGGCATCCGGCACGCGCAAGCCCACGGTGCGGTTCTCTTCTCCCCACTCCACGTTCACCGGCGCCGACGTGTCCGGCAGGAAGCGGCGGAACGAGTTGACGTTGGGGGCGAACAGCGGCAACAGCTCGGGGATGAATTTCTGCAGGCCGCCGATGTGGTGCAGGAACAGATCGCTCATGGTCCCGTCTTCATTGGAGAAGACGTTCTTGCCGGTTTCCTTGTCGATGATGCTCTGGTGCAAGTGCATCGCACTGCCCGGCTCGCCGGTCATGGGCTTGGCCATGAAGGTGGCAGCCACGTCGTGCTTGAGTGCCGCTTCGCGCATGGTGCGCTTGAACACCAGGATCTGGTCGGCCAGGGACAGGGCATCGCCATGACGGAAATTGATTTCCATCTGCGCCGTGCCGTCCTCGTGGATCAGGGTATCGAGGTCCAGTTCCTGCAGTTCGCACCAGTCGTAGACGTCTTCGAACAGCGGGTCGAATTCGTTGGCCGCTTCGATCGAAAAGGACTGCCGGCCGGTTTCCGGGCGGCCGGAGCGGCCAACGGGCGGTTGCAGCGGAAAGTCCGGGTCGTCGCTGCGCTTGGTCAGGTAGAACTCCATTTCCGGCGCGACGATCGGCTGCCAACCCTTGTCGGCGTAGAGCTTGAGCACTTTCTTGAGCACGTTGCGCGGCGACAGCTCGATGGGGTTGCCCTGCTTGTCGTAGGCGTCGTGGATGACCTGGGCAGTGGGCTCGATGGCCCAGGGCACAAGGAATACTGCGTTCTCGTCCGGGCGGCAGATCATGTCGATGTCGGCAGGGTCGAGCAGTTCGTAATAGATGTCGTCTTCGACATAGTCGCCCGTCACGGTCTGGAGCAGAACGCTCTCGGGCAGGCGCATGCCTTTCTCGGCGATGAACTTGTTGGTCGGCGAGATCTTGCCCCGGGTGATACCGGTGAGGTCGCCAATCATGCATTCGACTTCTGTGATCTTGTGGTCTTTCAACCAATCGGTGAGCTGGTCGAGGTTGTTACTCATAAATGCCTCTAGGCGTGAGTTTCCTGACTGCTATTAGTCGTCAGGCGTTGTTTGACGCATCGGCGTCGCGTTGTGCTGCCCTTGCTCGGCAGGCATCGCCAAATGCCTGGAAAATCGCAAGGTAGTGCGGGTTAGAGCTTACCTCCCATTCGGGGTGCCATTGCACACCTAAAGCAAAAGCCTTGCCTTCTGGCACCGAAACAGCCTCGATCAGGCCATCGGGCGCCACCGCTTCGGCCCGCAACCCCGGTGCCAGGCGCTCGATGCCCTGGCTGTGGATCGAGTTGACCTCCATTAGCTGGGGCAGCCCCAGGCCTGTCAGTACACCGCCAGGCTGGATATGCACGGCGTGGGCAGGACCGTATTGGACATCCACCGCTTGAGTATCGTCTTCACGATGATCGATGAAGGTTCCGACTTCGTGAACTTTCTGATGCAGGCTGCCGCCAAAGGCTACGTTCATCTCCTGGAAACCTCGGCAAATGCCCAGCACCGGGATGCCCGCAGCGACAGAGGCGCGGATCAGCGGCAGGGTGGTGGCGTCCCGTGCAGGATCATGAGCAGTGCCTGGCGCACTGGCCGGGCCCTGGTAATGAAAAGGTTCTACATTGGAAGGAGAGCCGGTAAAGAGAATACCGTCCAGGGCGTCCAGAATATCGGACGGCGGGAACAGATCCGCCAGGGACGGAAGCAGCACTGGCAGGCCCTTGGCGGCTGTCGCGACAGCCCGGGAATATTTATCGCCACTGATGTGATAAGCATGCAGACCAATCTGCCTGGAGCAGGTGGTGACGCCGATTAACGGCAGGCGAGACATGAAGCACCCCGGTATTATTGCTGTTATGGGTTTGAATCGAGCTTAGCCTTGTTCATTTTTTTACACAACACCCCCGTAAAAAATACAACACGGCCCGCTCAAGCCCGCAGGCGCCAAGACCGTTAAAGGGAAAAAAACGCCCTAAATTGCCTCAAAAAAGCCTTGAAGGTGCTTTTTTAGGGCAAAAAAGGCCCTGCTTGACTTCGGCATGCCGTTCGGGTTGACTGGCTTTCGAAGAGATCAATGATTGATATTTTTAACAACAAAGGTGTTGCATCATGTCGGTACCCCCGCGTGCCGTTCAGCTTAACGAAGCGAACGCGTTCCTTAAGGAACATCCTGAGGTTCTGTACGTTGACCTTCTGATTGCGGATATGAATGGTGTGGTGCGCGGCAAGCGCATAGAACGCACCAGCCTCCACAAGGTTTACGAGAAAGGCATCAACCTGCCGGCCTCTTTATTTGCCCTGGATATCAACGGCTCTACGGTGGAAAGCACCGGCCTGGGTCTGGACATCGGCGATGCCGACCGGATCTGCTATCCAATCCCTGACACCCTGTGCAACGAGCCTTGGCAGAAGCGCCCCACTGCGCAACTGTTGATGACCATGCACGAACTCGAAGGCGAGCCTTTCTTCGCCGACCCGCGTGAAGTCCTGCGCCAAGTCGTGACCAAGTTCGATGAACTGGGCCTGACTATCTGCGCCGCATTCGAGCTGGAGTTCTACCTGATCGACCAGGAGAACGTGAATGGACGCCCACAACCGCCTCGCTCGCCGATCTCCGGCAAACGCCCGCACTCGACCCAGGTCTACCTGATCGATGACCTCGACGAATACGTCGATTGCCTCCAGGACATTCTGGAAGGGGCCAAGGAGCAAGGCATTCCCGCCGACGCCATCGTCAAGGAAAGTGCCCCGGCGCAGTTCGAAGTGAACCTGCACCACGTGGCCGACCCGATCAAGGCCTGCGACTATGCGGTCCTGCTCAAGCGTCTGATCAAGAACATCGCCTACGACCATGAAATGGACACCACCTTCATGGCCAAGCCTTATCCGGGCCAGGCGGGTAATGGTCTGCACGTCCACATCTCGATTCTTGATAAAGATGGCAAGAATATTTTTGCCAGCGAGGATCCCGAGCAGAACGCCGCACTGCGTCACGCGATCGGCGGTGTGCTCGAGACCCTGCCCGCGCAGATGGCTTTCCTCTGCCCTAACGTCAACTCCTACCGTCGTTTCGGCGCACAGTTCTACGTGCCGAACTCGCCGACCTGGGGCCTGGACAACCGCACCGTGGCCTTGCGCGTCCCTACCGGTTCGGCCGATGCCGTGCGCCTGGAACACCGCGTCGCCGGCGCCGATGCCAACCCGTACCTGCTGATGGCCGCCGTGCTGGCGGGCGTACACCATGGCCTGACCAACAAGATCGAGCCCGGTGCGCCGGTGGAAGGCAACAGCTACGAGCAGAACGAGCAAAGCCTGCCGAACAACTTGCGCGATGCCCTGCGCGAGCTGGACGACAGCGAAGTCATGGCCAAGTACATCGACCCGAAATACATCGATATATTCGTGGCCTGCAAGGAAAGCGAGCTGGAGGAGTTCGAACACTCCATCTCCGACCTCGAGTACAACTGGTACCTGCATACCGTGTAAGCGGTTGCGGTAAACAAGAAACGCCGCAGGCCTTATGGCCTGCGGCGTTTTTTTGTATCTGGGGGGATGGCCGCCTTCGGCGGATCGCGAGCAAGCTCAGCTCCCACAGGGGTTCTTCGTGATCATTTGGTCTCATTCACAAAGCTCCCACAGGGGGGCTTTGTGATCATTTGGTCTGATTCACAATGTATTGCTCTGTGGGAGCAAGGCTTGCCCGCGATGAGGGCCGGGAAGACAACACAGGACCCGACTCGTACAATGCCCGGCAGCCCCGCAGGAGACGTCCATGACGCGCATCGCCACCCCCCGCAAACCCCGCGCACGCAGCCAGGCCCGGATCGACACCATTCTTGATGCCGCCCGTACGCTGCTTGCCGCCGAAGGTGTGGCCAGCCTGTCGATCTACAGCGTCGCCGAGCGCGCCGGGATCCCGCCCTCTTCCGTGTACCACTTCTTCGCCAGCGTCCCGGCCCTGCTCGAAGCCCTGACCGCCGACATCCACGCCGCCTTTCGCGCCGGCCTGCAAGCACCGATTGATCATGCGGCGTTGAACCACTGGCACGACCTGTCACGGCTGGTGGAGCAGCGCATGCTCACCATCTACAGCCAGGACGCCGCCGCTCGCCAACTGATCCTGGCCCAGCACGGCCTGACCGAAGTCATCCAGGCCGACCGCCAGCACGACCTCGAGCTGGGCGACCTGATGCATAAGGTGTTCAACCACCATTTCGAGCTGCCGAGCTTGCCCAAAGACGTCGACGTATTCGCCCTGGCCATGGAACTGGGCGACCGCGTCTACGCCCGCTCGGTACAACAACACGGCCAGATCACCCCGCGCATGGCCGAAGAAGGCATGCGGGTGTTCGATGCGTACCTGGGGTTGTACCTGCCGCCGTATCTGCCCAAGCGTGAAGCGCCCTGATCCATGTGGCGAGGGAGCTTGCTCCCGCTGGGCTGCGCTGCGCAGCAGCCCCCCTTCCAACCCCAACAAAGCGCATTGTTCAGGCCGCCTGAAACAGTGACCGATGTAACGATATCGAAGTAGCCTGAAACAAAATCCCTCCAGCCGTTGTTTGACTTCTACATATAAAAAACCTACTTTCGCCCCCGCTTTTTAGTCAACACAGGAGTCCAGTCTTGGACAGTTACCCCAGTCGATCCCGACAGGCTAAAGCGGCAAGCTAGTCCAGCAGAGTCCCTCTCTGCCACTTTCCTGCCGTCTTACGGCGGATAGTGGTATTTCGTTCCCGACCCGGGATTCGAACCTCCTTCCCCTATGAGTTCCCCTCAGTGCCCGCACGTAAGTGCCTAGCGCATCTGTGGTTTTCGCTCATGCCTGCGCGATCCATCCCTAAAACTCTGTTCGCCATTCGAACAATTGTCGGTATGGAAGTGAATTATGGATTGGAAGATTTTTTTCCTGCGCGTGACCGTCGCGCTCGCTCTAGGTGCCCTGGTGGGTGCCGAACGTCAACTTCGCCAGCGTCTGGCTGGACTGCGCACCAACGCCTTGGTTTCGACCGGCGCGGCCTTGTTCGTCATGGTGTCCCTGCTGACCTCCAACGGCGATAGCTCGGGCGCTGCACGGATCGCCGCTCAAGTCGTTTCCGGCATCGGTTTCCTGGGTGCCGGTGTAATCATGCGCGAAGGCCTCAATGTACGCGGCCTTAATACCGCCGCCACGCTCTGGTGCTCTGCTGCGATAGGCATCTTGTCGGGTATGGGTCATATGTTGGAAGCCGCCATGGGCACCCTGGTGGTGCTCTGCGCCAACATCCTGCTGCGCGAAGCCGCTCAGCGTATAAACCGCCAGGGCGCAGCCGCAGCCGTGGAAGTTGATCAGCGCTTTACCTTCAACATTGTCTGCCGGGCCGAGGATGAGGTGCACGTACGCACCCTGGTTCTGCATGGCTTGAGCGGAAGCGCACTACGTTTGCAATCACTGCACAGTGTAGTGGTCTAATGAAACCGGACACCCATTTAGGCGAGAATGCTCGCCAGATCGAGGTGTCAGATGACCAAACAACGCCGCTCCTTTACTCCTGAATTCAAGCGCGAGGCTGCCGACCTTGTGCTC
>NZ_MUOA01000112.1:0-17764 GCF_002001065.1 Pseudomonas sp. A25(2017)
GGGTTGGGGTTGGGGTTTGGCCAAGTCTTGTATTGCTATTGAACCGCTGTCGAGGATTTTCGAGGGAACATCATGAAGGCACAAAAAAGCGACGTCCTGATTATCGGCGGCGGCATCATGGGGTCGGCGTCGGCGTTTTTCCTGCGCCAGCGTGGGCACTCGGTGACCCTGTTGGAACGCGACCTGATCGGCCAATACGCCAGTGGGGTGAATTTCGGCAACGTGCGCCGCCAAGGGCGATTCCTCGGTCAACTGGAACTGTCAAATCGCTCGTACGGGTTGTGGAAACGGCTCCCCGAGTTGATTGGCGATGACCTGGAATTCATCCCCAGCGGCCATATGCGCGTCTGTTATCGCGAGGACGAAATCGCCGAGCTTGAAGCCTACGCCGCCGCCCCCGAAGCCCGTGAGCTGGACTTGCAGATCATCACCGGCAAGGCGTTGCACGCGCGCTTCCCGTTCCTCGGCGCGCAGGTCAAGGGCGGCTCGTACGCCCCTCACGACGGCCACGCCAACCCGCGCCTGGCAGCCCCGGCATTTGCCCGCGCGGCGACACGGGCCGGGGCCAGCATCCGCGAGCGAACGGAAGTCGCCGACGTGCAAAAGGTGAATGACCAATTCCACGTGACCACCACCGACGGCCAGCTATTCATCGCTGAGCAACTGCTGATCACGGCAGGCGCCTGGGGGGCGAAGCTGGCCGAACAATTCGACGAAGCGGTGCCGTTGGAAGCCAATGGCCCACAGATGTCGGTCACCGAGCCGGTGCCCTATGCCTTGCCGACCGTGATCGGCGTGTTCACCAAGATAAAGGAAGAGGTGATTTATTTCCGGCAGATCCCCCGAGGCAACCTCATCATCGGCGGCGGCAACCGCTGCAAACCGGACATGATCAACCGTCGCGCCTACTTCAAGCCCGAGAGCCTGCTCAACCAAATGCAGCAGATGAGCCGCCTGCTGCCCGGGGTGGCGAATCTCAACATTATCCGGGTGTGGAGCGGCATCGAAAGCTATACGCCAGACTCGCTGCCGATCATGGGGCCAAGCGGCAAGGTCAAGGGATTGTTCTATGCCTTTGGGTTCTGCGGGCATGGCTTCCAGCTCGGCCCGGGCGTCGGCGACGTCATGGCCGAGCTGATCAGCACCGGCAGCACCCGCACCCTGATCAGCCCTTTTGATATTCGCAGGTTTACCGAACCGACCGCCCTGACAATGCCCCGGATGAGCACGCCTGGCACCGGCAGACTCATATGACACAAGCGACTGGACGCCCTTTTTGCCCTAAACGGGCGCCGCCATTTTTTTTGCCAAGTTAGCCCGGCAGATACAGCAGATTCTTCTTTGCCAGGCTTGAGAACGGCATATCCCATCCCGGCCGCTTTGTTAGTTTATCGAGAAGAAAACGGCCTCAGGATCTGTCGCCGGCAGTGCTATCACCGCTCTATGGGAGCCAGTTGGATGACCACCCCCTTTTTGAACACCCCGCCCACGTCCCAGCAGTTTTATATCAATGGTGACTGGCAGTCTCCGGCATACCCGGCCACGCTGCCCGTGGTCAATCCCGCTACCGAGCAAGTCATTGCCGAGGTCGCCCGAGGGTCCGGCGAAGACGTTGACCGCGCCGTCGCGGCGGCTCGCGCAGCATTTCCCGACTGGTCCGCCACTTCGGTGCAAGCGCGCGTGGCGATCCTGGGAAAGATCCATGGGCTGATCCTTGAACGCAAAGAAGAACTGGCCCAGGCGCTCTCGCTGGAAATGGGCGCGGCCATCGGCTTCGCACGGGCCATGCAAGTGCCGCTGGCCGCCGAACACGTTCGGGTGGCCCGCGATGTGCTGTCCACTTACACCTTCCAGAAAATTGAGCATGGCACGGCCATTCAACGCCAACCCATCGGCGTCTGCGGCCTCATTACGCCGTGGAACTGGCCGCTGTACCAAATCACCGCCAAAGTCGCCCCGGCGATTGCCGCCGGTTGCACGGTGGTGTTGAAACCCAGCGAACTGTCGCCCCTGAGCGCCCTTCTCTTCGCGCAATTGGTGCATGACGCAGGCCTGCCTGCCGGCGTCTTCAACCTGGTGAACGGCAGCGGTGCCGAGGTCGGCGCGGCCATGGCGGCGCATCCCGACATCGACCTGATCTCCATCACCGGCTCGAACCGCGCGGGCGCACTGGTGGCCCAGGCCGCCGCCCCTACGGTCAAGCGCGTTACCCAAGAGTTGGGCGGCAAGTCCCCGAATGTACTGTTGCCCGACGCCGACTTCGCCAAGGCCGTGCCGCCGGGCGTGATGTCGGCATTTCGCAACGTCGGCCAATCGTGCAGCGCACCGACCCGAATGATCGTGCCAAGGAATCGCCTGGCGGAAGTCGAGGCGTTGGCCGCCGCCACCGCCAACGCGATCATCGTCGGTGTTCCACAATCGGAAGAAACGATCCTCGGCCCCATCGCCAACGAGGCCCAGTTCAATCGCGTGCAAGCCATGATCGAAGTGGGCATGAATGAAGGGGCCAAGCTTGTCTGCGGTGGCCCAGGGCGCCCAGAGGGTTTTGAACAAGGCTTCTACACCCGCCCCACGGTTTTCTCGCAGGTCGACAGCGCCATGCGCATCGCCCAGGAAGAAATCTTCGGCCCGGTGCTGTGCATCATTGCCTATGACACGGTGGATGAAGCCGTCGCCATCGCCAACGACACCGTCTATGGGCTGGGCGCGCACGTCCAGGGCCAGGACCTTGAGCTTGCGCGCGCCGTTGCGTCGCGTATCCGCGCAGGGCAAGTGCTGTTGAACTACCCGGCGTGGAACCCAATGGCACCGTTCGGTGGCTACAAGCGTTCGGGCAATGGCCGTGAGTATGGGGTTCACGGGTTTGAGGAGTATTTGGAGATCAAGGCGATTGTCGGCTTCGAATGACCGCCCTACTCCTCAGCCCGCCCCGTCCCCTCGCGATCATGTTCGTAGTGTCGGGTGAACGGAAACGCCGGCAGCCAGGCCTCACGGCGCACGGTCCAGCTTTCGTAGGTGGGCATCAGTTGATCGGGGGCGTCCAGCGTGCCCAAGTGCACTTCTATTTCGTCACCCGAGCGGGCGAACAGCGACGAACCGCAGCGGGGACAGAAAAAGCGTCCGGCGTAGTCCCGTGTTTCACCTTCGATCGTCACGGCATCCTGGGGAAACACGGCGGCAGCGTAGAAGAGCGCGCCGTGATGCTTGCGACAGTCGAGGCAGTGGCAGAGGCCTACGCGATACGGACGCCCCGAGGCTTGGATACGAACGTTGCCGCACAGGCATCCGCCGGTGAATTGGTTCATGGTGAGTCTCCTCCACAAACGTTTAAACCGTCCACGTGCCCTCGCAGAGGGCCGTTATCAGTGGTTATGAACATAGCAGCTACACGACCACAGGGAGATGGCTTTGCCAGTTTCAAGCTACTTCTTATTTAAGAATCGAATAAACACCCGGTCTGGATAACAAATAAGTCCAAGCCGGCGAAAGCACAAACAGCCCATAAAAACCCAGACATCCAAGACAAATCACACCACGGGACCTTTAAGAACCAGATCCAGAGATATACATAAGAATTATAAAAACACCATGAAAAGCAACCGAGCCAATGGACAGCCACACCCCAACTTTCTTCAAAACATTTGCTTTGATCAACACCCCGACAAGCACCAATGCCCCGCCTAGCCAGCCAATTTGCGAAAATGCCAGCAATTCAAAAATAAAAAGCAACCAGCTCCGGTTTTCAGGCCCACCTGCATAAATCCAAACAACATAACAAAAAAAGGTAAGCGGAATACTAAAGCCCCATACAAACAACGAAGCGACTTTAGAGGATTTTACTTTCATGGCAATTAAAATCACCAACAAGCTTACCAACAGCAAACCAAGATAAATTTCACCAATCAAGCTCTCGAGAAACTTCTTTAGCTCCATCATCAACGCGTCCATGCATACTCCTCTCGCAGCGCAAAAAATCCGCTGCCTTCCAATGACGGCGGCAAACTAAGTGAGTAGGTGAAAGAGGTCAAGCGCTCAAGCGCAACGCTAGTGTCCCACCATCGGCACCGCAATCAGCAATATCGCCGTCCCATGGGTAGCGGTCGATGCCACGACGCCGTAGCGCATACGAACGAGCCCGCAAGCCAGGCCTTCAATCAGCGTAAAAAGCAAAACCGTCCAACCGAGTTGGGTAACGCTCAAGGCGAGAAAAGCATGCAGCGCCGAAAACGCCACGGCACTGATCAGCGCTGCTCGCAGGGCGCTGACGTGCAGTTCGAGGTAGCCCTGCAAGAAGCCACGAAACAGCACCTCTTCCAGCGCGTTGGCGCCATAGGCCAGCACCGCCATGCCGAGTAGCCAGGGCCAATAACCTGGAATCGCCGTTTCAGCCCCTTGATAAAGCCGCAACGGCAAACCGATCAGGAAACCCACGGCGATGCCCATGGCCAGGCCCGCCAGTCGATTGCCTTTGAATAGAACGACCAGTTGCCACAAGTCCGGCAACAGGCGCGCGCTCAACGCGACCAACAGCAGCGACGAAACACCCAACATCACCAGCACGAACGGGTTGGCCAGAAAACCAATCTGCAGATCGCCGTTCAGGGACCACATGCCCAAGGGCGTCATCGCGTCGCGCATCAACACGAATGCCAATAGCACAATCACGATACGCAACGCTGTCTGGGTCTTGGGCGTCAACGCGAACCAGAGGCCGAAGAGCGCCAGGCCCGGCAGCAGATACAGGGTGTAGTCCAGCAGAACAACGAGTCCTTCGGCGATCATTGCGCTCTTCCCTTGGCGTCAACCGGCGCATGCTGTGCCATCAGTTCCACGACCCAGTCGATGAACACCCGCAACTTGGCGCTGATGTGCCGGTTCGGGGGATAGGCCACATACAGCGGCATCGGCTCGAGGTGCCAGTCTTCGAACAGCGGCACCAACGCGCCCTGCGCTTCATGAGGCCTGGACATGTACCTGGGCAGCCAGAGCACTCCCAACCCTGCCAAACCGGCCGCGAGGTAGGCGTTGCCGTCGTCGATGGCCAGTGCGTAGCGTCCTTTGACGTGAAGCAGCTCACCGTCACGGCGCATGGCGTAGGGTAAGGATTTGCCGGTGCGTGCCCACAGGAAACCCACGGTGCGATGGTGCGAATCCTCCAGTTCGCGCGGGTGCGCGGGCAGGCCAAACCGTGCCAGGTAACTCGGCGCGGCGAAAACGCCGAGGGCAAGATCGCCGACGCGTCGGGCGACCAGCGACTGATCCCTCAACTCACCGCCGCGCACCACGCAATCGACGTTTTCATCGAGCATGTCGACGATGCGATCACTGACGCCCATGTCGATCTGGATGTCCGGGTATCGCGCGTAGAACGCCGGCAAGGCTGGTATCAGGATCATTGTCGCCAGCGGACTCGGCACGTCCACCCGCAGGCGCCCGCGAGGTAACGCCTGGGCACCGGACACGCTGGTCTCGGCATCGTCCATGTCGGCCAGCAGCCGGATCACCCGCTCGTAATAAGCCGCGCCGTCGGCGGTGACGTTGACCTTGCGCGTGGTGCGGTTGAGCAGTTTGACCCGCAACCGTGCTTCGAGCTGCTGCACCAGTTGGGTCACGGTGGTCTTGCTCATGTGCAGGGTTTCAGCCGCCTTGGTGAAGCTGCCCGCCTCCACGACTCGAACGAACGCTTGCATCGCATCAAAACGATCCATTTGTGCCTCGGGTATCGATCCGATTGTTTGGATTTTACAAACAGTGATCGCCAAGGTTGCTCGTTTATCGCCTGGACACAAGCCCCTAGAGTGAGTTCATCGTTTGGAACCCACTCTTTGATGGAGGTATTGATGACACAGCGCGATGTGGTTTTCCCGCCCGGACGCCAGGCACTTTATGAGCGCAATCGCTATTCGCCGGCGATTCGCTCCAATGGTTTTCTGTTCGTCTCGGGACAGGTTGGTAGCACCGAAAACGGTTCGCCGGAGCCCGACCTGGAAGCTCAGGTTCGGCTGGCATTCAACAACCTGAAGGCGATACTCGCCGCGGCCGGTTGCAGCTTTGATGATGTGGTGGACGTCACGGTGTTCATGGTCGATCCCGAATCGATCTTCGAACGGGTCTGGAGCGTTGTGCCCGAGTTCTGGGGCAACGCGCCGCATCCGACACTGACGGCGGTGGGGGTGACGTGGCTGTATGGTTTTCAGTTTGAGATCAAGGTGATTGCCAGGGTGCCTGAGGCCACCCTGTAGGTCAGCTTGCATGGTGTTGGCTGTGCCGCCGTCATCGCGAGCAGGCTCGCTCCCACAAGAAAATGATGGTGATGATTCGCCGGCTAGCCTTTCACCGCCGCTTCAATCGCGGCAATGTCGATCTTGGTCATTGTCATCATGGCCTCGAAGGCACGCTTGGCGGCGGCTTTGTCGGGACTGGCGATCGCTTCAAGCAACACACGAGGGCTGATCTGCCATGACAAGCCCCACTTGTCCTTGCACCAGCCGCAGGCGCTCGCCTGGCCGTCGTTGTCGATGATCGCGTTCCACAAGCGGTCCGTTTCGGCCTGGTCTTCAGTTGTAATCTGGAATGAAAAGGCCTCGTTGTGCTTGAACACCGGCCCGCCGTTGAGGCCGATGCAAGGGATGCCGATCACCGTGAAATCCACCGTAATCACATCGCCCTCCTTGCCCGACGGATAATCGCTCGGGGCATGATAAAGGGCGTTCACCGCACTGTCGGGAAAGGTTTTTGCGTAGAATTCTGCCGCTGCCTGGGCGTTGCCGTCGTACCAGAGGCAGATCCTGTTTTTATTATTCATTCCGGTTCTCCGAAAGGGACTGGACGATAAAGTCTAGCAGCCCCCCCGAACGTTGCAGATGGCCGGCCCTCAGGTAAACAGATCAACCCCCAACTGGAACGCAACCCACAACGCCAGGCCTGTGGCAAACATCAGTGCGATGTTTTCGAACAGGTTGTTGCGGTATTCCTTGCCCAGCAGGGACTTCTGGTTGGACATGATCAGCAGGCCCAGGGAAATCACCGGCAAGCCGATGATGTTCAGCGCATTGACGCCGATGGTCAGCGTGACGAAGTCCGGCATGCCCGGGAGCGACCAAATCAATGGCGTCACGAGAATGAACAGCATGAACCATTTGTGCATCGGGTCACGGTGGAACTCTTTGCCGTAACGCTCCCGGCGCCCGGGCCGTACATGCTGGAAGGCGTCGGTGATGAGCATCGGGAACGCCGTGGTCTTGCCGGAGATGCTGGCGAACAGCGTGGCGAACACACCGATGAAGAACACGTACCAACCGATCGAACCGAAGAATATTTCCAGGGCCTTGCCCAAATCGCCCAGGGTTTTGACCTCGATACCGTTGGGTCGCAGGATTTCCGCACCGACGATCCAGATGGCCAGGTTGATGATGATCCCGACAAACACCGCAAACAGCAGGTCGTTACGCTGGATACGCTTGTGTTCTGGCCCCACCCAGCCCTTCTGGCGCATGACATACGGATGAACGAAGTTGGCGATGGAACCGGCTACCGCACCGATCACCGAGACGGCCACCAGCAGCGCGCCATGCACCCCTTCATCGGGCGGGATACTGAAGCCGATGGTGCCTCTGACGATGCCGGCGACATCCGGGCCGGACATCACCGCCAGGGCCAGGAACGCCAGCGTCATGATCGCCAGCAGCCCTTTCATCACGCCTTCGATCATTGAATAGATATTGCGCCCGACGAGCATCCACACCGCCAACACCACTGCCACCGAACACAGCAATGGATAGTCGACCTTGAGCAACATGGCCAGGGCTTCGCCAGCCCCCTTGATCATGTAGGCATTCATCAGGTGCCCCATGAGCAACGCATACACCAGCAGGAACCAGGCGAAAAACGGATTGAGCTGGGCATAACCTTGCAGGATGGTCATGCCCTGGTTATTGCAAAGCTGGAAGCGCGCGATGATGTTGACGATCAGGTAACGCAGCAGCAGAGATACCGCCAGCACCCACATCATCGCGTAGCCATAATTCGCGCCGGCCACGGATGAAGTGATCAAGTCGCCGGCACCCAGCCAGGAAAGGACTGCGATGATGCCGGGACCGAGAAGCTTGAGCAGGCGTACGAAACGGCCTTGCGTGGACGCCGCAGCCTGGCCTTCAGCGGAAGGAATGCTCGTCATGGATGGAATCTCCGTTTATTTTTTTTGTGAGAAACGGCCACAGTCGAACATATTAGATACGACGTCGTACAACCATAATTAATGCGTAATTATGTAAAAATGTTTCAAGGGTGTCCGCTCCCGAGATACCGCTGTATTCAGGAGCAAATTGCCACTAATCCCTCACCTGCTCGCCGTTATCGACCAGCCAGCGCACCATCCGCGCCAACGGCACCCGATGCTGTTGGATGGCGCACCAACTGACCTGTTCATGGCGATACAACTCGACATAACGGTTGAGCAGCACGTGGCGGCCATCCTCGGCCAAACGCAGTTCAACCTCACGGCAATGCAGCACATCCGGATCGAGCGCGCGCATTCGCCGATGCAGGACCAACACCTCGCTACTCATCAGCAGCGGCTCCGTCCTGGCATTGCGGGTCTTCCTGCACCACCGCCCCCAACTTCCCTTGCGCGACAAAATCGGCACGCTGCTGCGCCGTTGCATCGCGTAGCGCCGCGTAGTAATCCGCTTGGGTCTGCAACTGGTCGGTCAGTGGCAATGCCTCGGCGCGGCCATCGACAACGCCGCCGACGGTGTTGATCGTACCCAGGGTGTCGACGGTGCTGCTGTTGTCGCCGAACGGATCGACGGCAAAACTCAGCACTTTGCCCGTCGCGTCCCGCAGGTTGGCG
The DNA here is from genome assembly GCF_002001065.1 of Pseudomonas sp. A25(2017). NCBI lineage: Bacteria > Pseudomonadati > Pseudomonadota > Gammaproteobacteria > Pseudomonadales > Pseudomonadaceae > Pseudomonas > Pseudomonas sp. A25(2017). The sequence continues at coordinate 8,852 of NZ_MUOA01000112.1, forward strand.
CTGCCCAGCAGTGGCAGTTCCACGATGGGCCCGGGGGCGACATTCCAGACGCCGAAGGTCTGGCCGAAATCGGCCTCGTGACGCTCGATGCCCAGCTTGCCCGACACGTCGATCAGCCCGACGATGCCCGCGGTGGTGTTGATGACGAACCGCCCCAGTGTGTTGACCGAGCGTTGTGCGTTGCCTTGCAGCAGGTCGTTGATGAACACCTTGGGCTCGCCGAAGTTCGCCACGAAGTTGTGGACGCCGGCCTGGAACATCTCCGGCAGCTTGAGGTAACCACGGGCAACGGGGGCCAGCGCGTAGTCATCCACGGTTCGGTTGAAGGCGAAGATGCCGCGGTTGACCGGTTCTGCGGGATCATGAACGGTATAGGTCGCGCTTTCACACGACCCCGGCGTTGCTGCCGGTGTGCTGGAGCAACCGCTGGCGAGTGCCGCCAGTACTACCACGACGGTGGATCGAACAAACAACGGAGCGGGCTGGGTGATCGGCATACAGGGTGATCTCGGCGAGGAATGGAGGCGATACCGATCAGCTAAAGAAACGGTGCCGGACACAGCTCTTGTGAAGAGGAGGACGCTTACTGTGGGAGCAAGGCTTGCCCGCGATGCAGGCGACGCGGACTTTCAAATATCGAGGCGCCTGTTTCGCGAGCAAGCTTTGCTCCCACAGAAATCCCCTCGCCACAGGTTTTGTGCAGGGCTGACTCGTTTTTAACTGACTGACATCGAGGGCCATCCTGCCGCCGTTTTTTTGCCCGCAGATTTCCAGAATATTGCCCGCCGGCAACTTTATTGCCGGATTGAAATATATGACGCAGGCCCTGGATTGACCCTAGTATTCCCCCTGTATTCATTACCCTGCGTGCCCACCGTGAGCCATTTACTACTGGTGGACGATGACCTCGAAGTCCTCGCCCTCTTGCGCAAGTTCCTCGAACAACATGGCTACAGCGTGGATGTGGCCGCCGACGGCAACGCGTTGTGGCAGGCGGTGCAGCAGCGGGTGCCGGACCTGATCATCCTCGACGTCATGCTGCCGGGCGACAACGGCCTGGTGCTCTGCCAACGGCTGCGGGCCGAGCACACGGTCGGCATCATCATGCTCACCGCCATGGGCGAATTGAGTGACCGCGTCGTCGGCCTGGAGCTGGGGGCGGACGATTACCTGACCAAGCCGTTCGACGCCCGGGAGCTGTTGGCCCGGGTGCGTGCCGTGCTGCGGCGCACCGGTGAAACCAGGGACACGCTGAAGGACTCCTCCCGACCGATCCTGGAGTTCGAGAACTGGCAACTGGACGTCACCCGTCGCGAACTGCGCTCACCGGACAAAGTCATGATCCCGCTGTCGACCGGAGAGTTCGAATTGCTGCTGGTGTTCGCCGAACACTCGCGCCGGGTGCTGACCCGCCAGCAGTTGCTGGACCTGGCGCGCGGTGAAACCTTCGAGGCATTTGACCGCAGCATCGATGTCCAGGTCAGCCGCCTGCGGCGCAAGTTGGAGACCGACATCACGGGTACGTCGATGATCCGTACCGTGCGCAACAGCGGCTACCTGTTCAGCCCCCACGTGGTGAAGCGATGAAACCCTCGCGCTCGCGCGCTCAGCGCCCACGGGACACCGTAGCGCGCTGGATCGCCCTGACCACCATGATCGCCATGCTGACCTTGTTGGCCCTCAATGAGCTGTTCAGCCTGCTGGCCGGTGCCTGGGCGCGCCCTCCCCTGATGGAAACCGGCCTGATGGAAAAGGCCACCGCCATCACCCGCATCATTGACTCCGTCGCCCCCGAACAACGCCCCGCGATTGCCAAGGCCGCCAGCGACCAGGCATTCAACGCACAATGGTTACAGCGACGTGAAGAGGCGCGGTTGCCAGTGATCGACGACCCGGAGTTCATTGAGGGCTCGGTGTTGCTGCGCCAGCAATTGAGCCGGCCGGACGCCAGGATCGAAGCCTACGAACCGGGCGACTGGCCGGCCGATCAACCCGACGCACGCTACGCGGTGATCATCGAGTTAGCCGACCATTCGTGGGTGATCTTCTCTGTGCCCTCGCGCAGTTGGGGGCTGGAGGAATGGGCGCGCAACGGGATCATCATCGCCCTGATCCTGCTCTCGACGTTGATCGTCGCGCTGATCGCCACCCGGCACCTGGCCGCCCCGCTGGAACGTTTTGCCGAAGGCGCCCGGCGCTTCGGCGTCGACCACCAGGCGCCACCGATTCCGGTCATCGGCCCCCATGAAATCCGCCAGGCGATCCTCGCTTTCAATGCCATGCAGGCCCAGCTCAAGCATTTTCTACAGGACCGCACGCAGATGCTCGCCGCCATCTCCCATGACTTGCGCGCGCCGTTGACCCGCATGCGCCTGCGCGGGGAGTTCATCGAGGATGCCGAGCAACAATCGCGCTTGTTCAGGGACGTGGACGAGATGCAGGCGATGGTCAATTCAGCCCTGGAATTCTTCCGCGACGATGCCCGGCTGGAACATGCCACCGCGTTCGACCTGGCCGAGTTGCTGCACACCATCGTCGATGACCTCAAGGACGCCGGCACCGAGGTCGCGTTTGAAGGTGCCCAGCGCTTCGTGTATGTCGGCCGTCCCATCGGCATCAAACGCGCCTTGGTCAACCTGATCGACAACGCAATCAAATATGGCGGCGCACCGACTGTTCGACTCGAGGCCGACGCCAATCGTGTGGACATTTGCATTCTGGATCGCGGACCCGGCATCGCCGCCCAACACCTTGAGCAGGTCTTCACGCCGTTCTTTCGCATCGAAGGCTCGCGCAACAAGCACACCGGCGGCGTCGGGCTGGGCCTGTCGGCGGCCCGGGCGACGGTGCTGGAGCATGGCGGGACGCTGACCCTGAGGAATCGACGGGCTGGCGGGTTGGAGGCCAGGGTCTCGCTGCCGCTTGACTGAAGCCTCGATGGTATCGATCAGCTCTAAACAATCAGCGCCTTCCTCGGTAGGATGTCCGGCCTTTGCAACCTGGACCCTGCCCCCAGGAAGGCGCTCTTGTTTGTATCGCCCCGCTCCAAGCCACCGCTCGCGCTCACGAAAAACAAGAATCGACGGAGCCAAACCAAGGAATTCACCGATGATTCTTATCATTTATGCACACCCCTACCCCGATAAATCGCGGGTCAACCAGCAGATGCTCAAGCGAGTGTCGAACAACCCGGACGTGGTCATACGTTCGCTCTACGCGCTTTACCCCAACTTCGATATCGACGTCGAGACGGAACAGCGAGCGGTGGAACAAGCAGAACTTGTCGTCCTCCAGCACCCGATGTACTGGTACAGCACACCGCCCCTGCTGAAATTGTGGATCGATAAGGTGTTCACCCACGGCTGGGCCTACGGTAAAGGTGCCACAGCCCTCAAGGACAAGCGCCTGCTGTGGGCCGTCACCACGGGCGGCGATCAGGCGCATTTTGCGATCGCCGACTACCCCGATTTTGCGGCGCTGGCCCAACCTCTCCACGCCACGGCCATTTACTGCGGCATGCGCTGGCTGGAGCCGGTGGTCGTGCATGGCGCCTATGCCGCCGACCCTGAGGCCCAACACGCACAAATCGAACACTATGGCGCTCGTCTGGCCGCCTGGAAGGAAGATTGAAATGGAGACGCACAGCCTGATTGAAATGCTGATCTACCTGGCCTCGGCGACGCTGATCGTACCGATTGCCGTTCGGTTTGGCCTGGGTCCGGTATTGGGTTACCTGCTGGCCGGGTGCATCATCGGCCCATGGGGGCTGAAGCTGATTACCGACGTAAAGGCCATTCTGGAATTCGCTGAAATCGGCGTGGTGCTGATGCTGTTCATCATCGGCCTTGAACTCGACCCCAAACGGCTCTGGGCCCTGCGCAAGATGGTGTTCGGTGGTGGCGCCCTGCAGATGCTCGCCTGTGGCGCTGCCATTGGCTTGTTCTGCACGGCCCTTGGCCTGAACTGGACGGCAGCGCTGCTGGTCGGCCTGACCCTGAGCCTGTCCTCCACGGCCATCGCCATGCAGGCCATGAGCGAACGCAACCTGACCGCCACCGCCGTCGGCCGCAGCAGCTTTGCCGTGTTGCTGTTCCAGGACATCGCGGCGATTCCGCTGGTGGCGATGATTCCGTTGTTGTCGTCCCACGGCGACACGCCTTCGGGCACGGCGCTGTTGCTATCGATTGGCAAAATCGTCGCCGCCATCGCCATCGTCGTGCTGTTGGGACGCTACGTGACGCGACCGCTGCTGCGCTTCGCGGCACGCTCAGGCTTGCGCGAGATTTTCAGTGCCGTCGCACTTTTCCTGGTGTTCGGCTTCGGCTTTCTGCTGGAAGAGGCCGGGTTGTCGATGGCCATGGGCGCGTTCCTCGCCGGGGTGCTGCTCGCCAGCTCTGAATACCGCCATGCCCTGGAAAGCGACATTGAACCGTTCAAAGGCCTGCTGTTGGGTCTGTTCTTCATCGGTGTCGGCATGTCGATCGATTTCGGCACCCTGATCAACGCACCGCTGAAAGTCGTCACCCTGACCCTGGGTTTCATCCTGATCAAGCTGCTGGTGATCAAGATGGCGGGCCGGTTCCTCAACGTCCCCGCCGGCCAGCGCTCCTGGCAGGCGGTGTTGCTGGGCCAGGGCAGCGAATTCGCCTTCGTGGTATTTGGTGCGGCGACCGTGGCCGGCATCTTGACCGATCAATGGGGCAAGAGCCTGACCCTGGCGGTGGCCTTGTCCATGTGCCTGACGCCTTTGCTGATCGTGTTGCTGGATCGGTTCGAGTCCGTCGCCAAGAAAAACAAACGCGAATCCGACCTCGTCGACCAGCAGAATCCACGGGTGATCATCGCCGGGTTCGGGCGTTTCGGGCAGATCGCCGGACGGCTGTTGATGTCTTGCGGCGTCGAGGTGGTGGTATTGGATCACGACCCTGACAACATCGAGACGCTGCGCAAATTCGGCGTGAAAGTCTTTTATGGCGATGCCACGCGCCTCGATCTGCTGCACGCAGCCGGCGCGGCCCAAGCGGTGGTGCTGATCAATGCGATCGACGATCGGGAAGACAACCTGACGCTGACCCGGCTGGCCCAAGAGCACTTCCCCGCGTTGCAGTTGATCGTGCGGGCGCGGGACATGGGACACCTGATCACCCTTCGACAGATGGGCGTGGAGGCGGCTGAGCGGGAAACCTTCGAGAGTGCGCTGTCATTGGGTCGCAGTGCGCTGGAGCACATGGGCGTGGGGGCTTACGAAGCGCGCGAGCGGGCAGACCAGTTCCGACGGCTGAATCTCAAGATGCTGGAGGAAATCGTCGCCCAGCCGGAAGATGACCTCAAGTTCCGCCACGATGCCTACCGGCGCGCCAATGCGCTGCTCACGGACATGTTCAACGAAGACCGTGCCCGCCCCGTCGACAACTGGCAGGAACACCATCGCAATGAAACCGACAAGACGCCGAGTTGACCCGCGTCACACACGCCCGAACTTGCGCCGGTACGCCACCGGCGTCAGCCCGGTCAGCGCCTTGAACATGCGCTGCAAGTTGGAGCTGCTGCTGAAACCCAGCTCGGCGCCGATGCTGGCGAGGGGCAGCGTCGTCAACGTCAGGCGTTCGCTGACCTGGTTCAACTTGATGCGCCGGGCGTAGGCCGCGACGGTCTGACCCGTTTCACGGCTGACCTTGCGCGCCAAGGTGCGCTCGGACACCGCCAACTGGCTGGCCAGTGCCTGCACAGTGACCCGCTCGGCCGGCATCTGTTCGATCAACCCATGCAACTGCCGCAACCAGCCGCTGGGTTGCTCGATCAGCGCGGTGCCCTGGAACGCCGCATGGGGAATGGCCGGGCGCGGCAGCACCATGAGCCGCGTGATATCGCGCAGTACGTCGCTGCTGACGCTGCGTTCGATGAGTTTTTCGGCGATGGGCAGGTAGCCGTTCACCCCAGACGCGGTCGCCGTGCGCTCGTTGAACACGCAGTTCTGCTCGCTTTGCCAATGGACTTTTCGATACTGCTGCTGCATCGCCTGCGCCAGCCACCAGGTCACCGTCGCGCCCTGCCCGTCCAATCGGCCGGCGGCGGCCAGCAGGCAGACACCGGTGCAATAGGACCAGAGCTGAAGCGATCGGGCATGCTTGGACAGCGCGCTCACGAGGGCTGTCTGTTCAGCCAGCAGCGCATTCACCTGCTCGGCCGACTCGGCCCAGAAACCGGGAACCAGGACGGCGTCCAGCCCGGCGCTGCCCAACGCCGCTTCCGCCTGCAGGGTCACGCCATGGGCACACACCACCGGCCCGGCCTGCAACGCGATGTAGCGGGCCTCGAACAGCGCCCGCCCTCTTCTGCGGTTGGCGGCATGCAGCAGATCGGCGAACGCGAACAGGCCGGCGGGCATGCAGCCGGGAAACAGGAGCAAACCGATGCGAAGTTTGTTGGTCATGGCCTGAAACGAATCAAAGATGTCAGATCCGGCCATTATGCACACCGGACCGAGTCGGCACCATGAAGCGCTCGCTCAACAGGAACGCCTCATGAACATCCAGCAGATCCGTAACGCCACGCTCATTCTTGAATTCGGCCCGTATCGCGTGCTCGTCGACCCGATGCTGGCTGGCCAGGGCACGCTGCCGCCGCTTCGCCTGTTTGGCGCCACGCAACGCAATCCGCTGGTGGCGCTTCCGGCCTCGACAGCGCAGGCCCTCGAGACCGTCACCCATTGCTTGATCACCCACTGCCAGAAAGGCCATTTCGACCATCTGGACCGCGCGGCCAAGCGCTGGCTGAGGGAAAAACAGATCCCGGTCATCTGCACGCCCCATGACGCGCCCTATCTCAACAAGCGTGGCTTGAATGTCCAGGCGCTCGCCCAGGCCCATGACCAACCCACCCCATTCCTGGGCGGCACTATTCGCACCGTCCGGTGCACCCACGGGCTGGGCCTGGTGGGCAAGTTGATGGAGCACGGCGTCGGCTACCTGATCGAGCTGCCCGGCGAACCGAGCGTCTACCTCACCGGCGATACCGTGCTCACCCCCACCGTGTGCGAATTCGTCTTGCGACACCAGCCACAGGTCAGCGTGGTTCCGGCAGGCGGGGCACGGTTCGATCTCGGCGGCGACATCATCATGGGCATCGACGAGACGCTGGAATTCACCCGTTTGGCTCGCGGGACCGTGGTGGCCAATCACCTGGAAGCGATCAGCCACTGCCCGACGACACGCAAAGCTCTTGCCGCAGCCGCCGTGAAGGCCGGTGTCGCAGACCGGTTGTTGATACCGGAGGATGGCGAGACGTTGGTCTTCCAGGCGAGCATTCCTCGGCCAGCCCGAGCATGACGCCCGAGCCAGGGCAAGCCCTGGCTGCTCGACGCCATCCTGAGCAAGCGCGCTCCCAAAGGAATGCAGGAACGCCGCAGCAATGGACGGTAAACTGCGGCGGTCCTTTTTCTTTTCCAGCATGAGGCTTTGCATGAGCAACCCAGATATCACGTTTATTCCAGATTCGGATGAGGACTCCATTTCCTCCGACGTCGCCGGTTTCGGCGGCCTGCTGGTTTCCACACAAATCCCCACCCACGCCGACGGCAGCCTGGAACTGGGCGACATCACGCTGCAGAGCGAATGCACGCTGCAAGCCCTCAAGACCGCCCTGGAAGGCGCCGGCAGCTCCATGGACCGGGTCCTGCACCTGACCATCTACCTGACCGACATGGCTGACCGCGCCGCTTTCAACGAGGTCTACAAACGTTTCTTCGCCAAGCCTTGGCCGGTTCGCGCCGCCGTGGGCGTGGCGGCGCTGGCGGTTGAAGGGATGAAAGTGGAAGTGACGGCGATGGCGGCGAAGGGTTGAACTGACCAAGCTCCAACAGGTACGACTCCTTTGTGGCGAGGGGATTTATCCCCGCTGGACTGCGCAGCAGTCCCAATGTCTGCCAACTCGGTGTGTCAGCTTGATCACTACCTGCCTTTTTTGGGGCTGCTTCGCAGCCCAGCGGGGATAAATCCCCTCGCCACAAGGTGTGTTCTTAACCCTATTTCCAGTGCAAACAGGCTTGTGTTTATCCAGATGTAGGAGCATTCGGGATCGGGCTACGTTGTCTTGCGCCGTTGCCTACAACTGCGCCAGAATCCGCCGGCTTGTGCGCCTTGGGCCAGGGCTCTATCGTTTCCGGGTCGCTGATTGAATCAGCGATCGGGTTTGGTAGCCCGGCTTTTGACTTGTCGCATAGCCCTTGTCATACAGTCCATTTCGGAACTGTTTTATGGCGGTCATGCGCAGGGCGTCTTCGGACGCGCCGGTTCTCCAAGTCACCGGTCTACCAACCCGCGTATGGCCGCCACCCTTCGTTTGGTAGCGAGAGTGATGGCTCCATTTTTCGATTTGGAGATTCAACCATGTTCAAACCAACACCCAACCCACCGGACACCGATCCAGCCAACTCAAAAGCGTTCGACAAAGCCGCCGACCGCATCCTCGATCACTACCTCAAGCCCAAACCCAACAAACCCGAGGCCGATCCAGGCCAGCTCTTCACCGTCGCCCATGGCGTCGACACCGAAACCCTGCTCGCCAACCTCAGCGAAACCCTGGCCTCGGCCAATGCCATGGTCAGTGACCTGGCGTTCGACCAGGAAGGTCCCAGGCGCCACATTATCCTGGGTATCCAGCAACTGATCGAGCTGGGCGCATTGCTGGCGAACCGCGCGCTGGATAACGTCGAAGCACGCTAGCCCTCATCACAAAAGGCCTGTATTTGATCGTTCCCACGCTCTGCGTGGGAATGCATCCCGTGACGCTCTGCGTCACATCCCAGAAGCGGAACGCGGAGCGTCCCTGGCGGCATTCCCACGCGAAGCGTGGGAATGCCGCCAGGGACGCTCCGCGTTCCGCTTCTGGGATGTGACGCAGAGCGTCACGGGA
>NZ_MUOA01000107.1:0-17528 GCF_002001065.1 Pseudomonas sp. A25(2017)
CATTGGAACCACCTGATCCCATCCCGAACTCAGCAGTGAAACGATGCATCGCCGATGGTAGTGTGGGGTTTCCCCATGTGAGAGTAGGTCATCGTCAAGATTAAATTCCGAAACCCCTATCTGCTGACGCAGGTAGGGGTTTTGTTTTTGTCCTCAGGAAAGTTCTTACGACAAGCGCGGACAGCTCCCGGCTGTCACAACCCCCCGACAGTGCTAAGGTTCTGCCCCTAGCTTTTGCATTTTCAAGGATGCCTTTCATGCCGGACGCAACGTCCCTCAGCCCTGCTTTCATGGTGGTTCACGGGAATCGCCTTGATGAATTGCGCAGCCTGGTGATCAGCTTGATGCGGCGCTACCCGCTGGCCCCCCTTGAAAATGAAATCGCCCTGGTACAGAGCAACGGCATTGCCCAATGGCTCAAGCTCGCGCTGGCTGAAGACCCGGAAGACGATGATTCCGGCGGTTGCGGTATTGCGGCAGCCATTGATGTACAGCTGCCGGGCAGTTTCATGTGGCAGCTTTATCGAACAGTCCTGGGACGTGACGAAATTCCGGCCAAGTCCCTGCTGGATAAAGCTCCGCTGACCTGGCGCCTGATGCGTCTGCTGCCGCAGTTGATCGAGCAGCCTCATTTCGAACCTCTGCGACGATTTCTTACCCACGACACCGACTTGCGCAAGCGCTATCAACTGTCCGAGCGTCTTGCCGATCTGTTCGACCAGTACCAGGTCTACCGGGCCGACTGGCTTGAGGATTGGGCCGAAGGTCGACACCAGACCAGAAATGTCCGAGGCGAAATAAAGCCGCTCGCGCCGGCAAATTGCTGGCAAGCGGAACTGTGGCGAGCCTTGCTACTGGATGTCGGGGAACAAGGCATGGCGCAAAGCCGTGCCGGCGTTCATCAGCGCTACATCGAACGTATCAACAGCCTGGAAGCCGCTCCGAAAGGCCTGCCCGCACGGGTCATCGTGTTTGGTATTTCTTCCTTGCCTGCCCAGGTCCTGGAGGCGCTCGCCGGCCTTTCCCGGTTCAGCCAGGTTCTGCTCTGCGTGCATAACCCGTGTCGCCATCATTGGGCGGACATCGTCGCCGACAAGGACTTGTTGCGTCATCAATACAAGCGCCAGGCACGCAAGGCTAGCATGCCCGTCGTCCTTGATCCGCAAACCCTGCATCAACATGCCCATCCGTTATTGGCCGCCTGGGGCAAGCAAGGGCGCGACTATATCAACCTGCTCGACAGCTACGATGATCCCAACAGCTATCGCTCGGTATTTCGCGATGGGCGAATCGACCTGTTCACCGATGGGACCCCCACGACCCTTCTCAGCCAGTTGCAGGATGACATCCTGGAGCTGCGCCCCCTGAATGAAACCCGGGAGCACTGGCCTGTCGTCGATCCGGAGCGAGACGGCTCGATCCGTTTTCATGTGGCCCATGGCGCCCAGCGTGAAGTCGAAATTCTCCACGACCAATTGCTGGCCCACTTCAGTGCGGATCCGACCCTGCGCCCACGGGATATCATCGTCATGGTCCCGGACATCGACAGTTATGCACCGCACATTCGTGCAGTGTTCGGCCAGCTCGACAGGAACGACCCGCGTTTCATTCCCTTCACGCTGACCGACCAGGGCCAGCGTGGACGTGATCCATTGCTGATCGCCGTCGAGCATTTGCTCAAGCTGCCGGACAGTCGTTTCCCGGTCAGCGAAATCCTCGATCTGTTGGATGTTCCCGCGTTGCGCGAACGGTTTGGCATCGATGAGGCCGACCTGCCGACACTGCACCGCTGGATCGAAGGCGCCGGCATTCGCTGGGGGATGAGCGCCGAACACCGTGCCGGCTTGGGCCTGCCTGCCGAGCTTGAGCAGAACAGCTGGCATTTCGGCTTGCGTCGCATGTTGCTGGGGTATGCCGTCGGCAGTTCGAACGCTTATGAGGGCATTGAGCCCTATGACGAGATCGGTGGCCTGGATGCGGCGTTGATCGGTCCCTTGGTTGCATTACTGGATGCCCTGGAAGTCGCCCATCAGGAACTCACCCGGCCGGCATCGCCGCAGCAATGGGGTTCCCGCCTGCAAGATCTGATGCAGCTGTTTTTCCAGGCAAGCAACGAGCATGACGACTATTTGCTGGCCCAACTCGAAGACTTGCGTGAAACCTGGCTGGAAACCTGTGAGTCGGTGGGGCTGCACGATGAATTGCCGCTGACGGTGGTGCGTGAAGCGTGGTTGGCCGGGCTGGATCAGGGGCGACTGTCCCAGCGTTTCCTGGCCGGCGCAGTCAACTTCTGTACCTTGATGCCAATGCGCGCGATCCCCTTCAAGCTGGTGTGCCTGCTGGGGATGAATGATGGTGATTACCCGCGAGCCCAGCCACCCTTGGATTTCGATCTGATGGGCGGCGATTATCGTCCGGGCGATCGTTCCCGCCGTGAGGACGATCGTTACCTGCTGTTGGAAGCGCTGCTTTCTGCCCGGGAAAAGCTGTACATCAGTTGGGTGGGGCGCAGTATTCGCGACAACAGCGAGCGCCCGGCATCGGTGTTGATCGGCCAACTGCGTGATCATCTCGCCAATGGTTGGCGGTTGGCAGATGACAGCGAGAATCTTCTCGATGCCCTGACCCAGGAGCACCCGCTGCAACCGTTCAGTGCGCGTTATTTCCATCAAGGCGATGCGCTGTTCAGTTACGCCAGCGAATGGCGAATGCTCCACGACATCTCCGATGACGCCGACACAACCCAGGTGCTGGAGCCTTACGTTCAGGAAGAACCCTTGGGCCTCGGTCAGTTGCAGGACTTCCTGCGCAATCCTGTCCGCCATTTCTTCAGCCAGCGGCTGAAAGTGTTCTTCGAGGCCATCGAAGCGCCTCTGGCCGATGACGAACCTTTTGTGCTCGATGCGCTGCAACGCTACAGCCTGAGTGACAGCTTGCTCGAGGCCGCCCTGGTACGCCTGGACCAGCCGGATCTTGCTCTCACCGCTCACGCCAAAAGACTGCAGAACAGCGGCCTGTTACCCATGGCCGGTTTTGGTGAATGCATGCAGCGCGAATTGATCGAACCCCTGCCGGATCTGCTTCAGCGGTACCAACAGCTTCTGGCGTTATGGCCGACACCGTCGGTCAGCGCTGTGCCAGTCAGCCTGCAATTGCAGGGAGTGAATGTCGAGGGCTGGCTCAGTGGTTTGCACCAGCGTTCCGACGGAGCGGTCCTCGCCATCACGGCCATACCCAACAGCATCGGCTCCACCAAGACCCGTAAGTGGCATCGCCTGATACGGCCTTGGGTCAACCATCTCGTGGCCTGCGCTAATGGTTTGTCGTTGACGACGGCCTTGGTGGCCAGTGATGACAGCTTGCTGCTGGCTCCTTTTGAAGAGACTGTCGCACAAAGGCTACTGGGCGACATGCTGCTGGCCTGGCAGACCGGTATGCGCCAGCCGCTACCGATCGCGGTGAAGACGGCTTTCGCCTGGCTCGGCCAGACTGATCCGGTCAAGGCCGAAGCGGCGGCTCGCAAAGCCTATGAGGGCGATGGACAGACGTTTGAAGGCGAACGGCGGGAAAGCCCGGCGTTGGCTCGACAGTTTGCTGATTTCGATGCCTTGATGGCTGACGAAACATTCCCCGATTGGTGCGATGCACTCTACCGACCATTGCTCGAAGCCCCATGGCGTTCATTGGTCAGCGAGGAGGCCCGTTCATGAGTCAGCAGGCACCATTGGCCCTGGCTTTCCCGCTGCGGGGCAGTCAACTGATCGAGGCCAGCGCCGGTACCGGCAAGACCTTCACCATCTCGGCGTTGTACCTGCGTCTGGTGCTGGGGCATGGCGGTTCGGCGTCCGGCTTCGGCCGCGAGTTGCTTCCACCGCAAATCCTGGTGGTGACCTTCACGGACGCTGCCACCAAGGAGTTGCGTGAACGAATTCGCACTCGTCTGGCCGAAGCCGCACGTTTCTTTCGCGACGAGATTCCAGCCCCGGATTCGCTGATCGCCGCGTTGCGCGATGAATTCAGTGCTGAGCAATGGCCTGGTTGCGCGAACCGGCTGGACATCGCCGCGCAGTGGATGGACGAAGCAGCCGTCTCGACCATCCATAGCTGGTGCCAGCGCATGTTGCGTGAGCATGCCTTCGACAGCGGTAGCCTGTTCACCCAGACCCTGGAAACCGACCACAGCGAATTGCTGGGCGAGGTTCTGCGCGATTATTGGCGGTTGTTCTGCTATTCGATGCAAGGCGAGGCGCTGAACTGGGTGCGTGCCCATTGGGGAGGGCCTGCTGCGCTGTTGCCGCGGGTGCGAGGTTTGTTTTCCAGCGAGCGTGGCGACGGTGACGGGCTTGAGCCTGCCGAACTCATCGCGGCAGCCTTGCAGGAGCGCAGTGCCGCCTTGCTCGATCTCAAGGCGCCGTGGCGGCAATGGGCGGTGGAACTGCTGGAGATCTGCCAGCAAGGCGTTGCCAGCAAGGCTGTCGACGGGCGCAAGATGCAGGCGCGTTACTTCGAGCCATGGTTTCAGAAAATCACTGCCTGGGTTGATGACGAAAGCCTTGAGCTGTTGGACATCGGCACCGGATTCACGCGGTTGACGCCCGAGGGCATGGCCGAAGCCTGGAAAGGTGAAGTGCCCAACCATCCCGGGCTGGACGCCATGGCCAGTCTCAAGGCCAGCCTGGATGCGTTGCCCACGCCAGATGCCGCCGTGTTGCAGCATGCCGCGCAATGGGTCGGGGCGCGCTTCGAGGCAGAGAAACGTCGCCGCGCCGAGATGGGCTTCGATGACATGCTGCTGCGTCTCGATGCAGCCTTGCAGGCCGACGGAGGCGAGCGTCTGGCGAGCCTGATCCGCGAACAGTTTCCGGTGGCGCTGATCGATGAGTTCCAGGACACCGACCCGGTTCAATACCGGATCTTCGAAAGCATCTACCGTATCGAAGACAACGACCTCGGGACCGGACTTTTCCTGATCGGCGATCCGAAGCAGGCGATCTACGCTTTTCGCGGCGCCGACATCTATACCTATCTGCGTGCTCGCGAAGCCACTGCTGGCAGGCTGCACACGCTGGGCACGAATTTCCGTTCCAGTCATGCCATGGTCGGCGCGGTAAACCATGTTTTCCAGAATGCCGAGTCCCGCCCGAAGGGGCGTGGGGCTTTTCTGTTCCGTGAGCCTTCGGGCGAGAACCCGGTGCCGTTCCTGTCCGTCGAGTCCCAGGGGCGCAAGGAGTCCTTGCAGGTCGCTGGGCAGGCGGTCGCGGCGCTGAACATCTGGCACCTGTCGTCGGACCAGCCACTTTCCGGTGCGGTGTATCGACAATCCATGGCGGCCACCTGCGCCAGTGAGATCACGGCGTTGCTCAACGGCGGCCAGTCGGGACGCGACGGCTTCACCGTCGATGGAAAAGTGCTGCGAGGCGTGCGCCCGGCAGATATCGCCATCCTGGTGCGCGATGGTAAAGAAGCGCAGGCGGTGCGAGACGCGTTGTCCGCGCGGGGCGTGCGCAGTGTCTATCTGTCCGACAAGGATTCGGTCTTTGCCTCGCAGGAAGCGCGGGATTTGCTGATCTGGCTCAGGGCCTGTGCCGAGCCGGATGCCGAACGGCCGCTACGGGCGGCCCTGGCCAGCATCACGTTGAACCTGTCGCTGACGGAACTGGAGCGCCTCAATCAGGATGAGCTGGCCTGGGAAGCGCGGGTCATGCAATTCCGCGGTTATCGTACGGTCTGGCGCAGCCAGGGCGTGCTGCCGATGTTGCGGCGTCTGCTGCATGATTTCGAACTGCCCCAGGCCTTGATGGCGCGCAGCGACGGCGAGCGGGTGCTGACCAACTTGTTGCACCTTTGCGAACTGTTGCAGCAGGCAGCCGGTGAACTGGATGGCGAACAAGCCTTGATCCGGCATTTGTCCGAGCACCTGGCCTTGTCCGGGCAAGCGGGAGAAGAGCAGATCCTGCGCCTGGAAAGCGATGAGCAACTGGTCAAGGTGGTCACGATCCACAAGTCCAAGGGGCTTGAATATCCGTTGGTCTTCTTGCCCTTCATCTGTTCGACGAAACCGGTGGACGGCAGTCGATTGCCATTGCACTACCACGACGAGGCCAACAAGGCGCAGATCAGCCTCAAGCCCACTGCCGAATTGATCGCCAAGGCCGATGACGAGCGTCTGGCCGAGGATCTGCGGCTTCTCTACGTGGCCCTGACCCGCGCGCAACATGCCTGCTGGCTAGGTGTCGCGGATCTCAAGCGGGGCAGCAACAACCGCTCGATCCTCCATGTGTCCGCGCTGGGGTACTTGTTGGGTGGTGGTGCGCCGCTGGCCGAATCGGTGGAGTTGAGGCGTTGGCTGGAAGACCTGCAGCAAGGCAGTGACGCGGTGAGCTACCAGCCAATGCCTGAGGCCACCGACGAGCACTACCGGCCCCCGCGCAACGAAGCCGTGTTGCTTGAACCCTTGGTGCCCTTGCGAAAAGCCAGCGAGAACTGGTGGATCGCGTCCTACAGTGCCTTGCGCATCAGCGAAAGCCTGAGCGAAGGCAGCGATACCGCGCCAGAGAGTCCCCAGGCCCAGAAACTGTTCGACGATGAACGACTGGACCCGGACGCGCCCAGGGAGACCGTCGCTGTCGGTGGCGACATCCACCGCTTTCCCCGTGGCCCCAACCCCGGCACTTTCCTGCATGGCCTGCTGGAGTGGGCCGCTGGGGAGGGCTTTTCATCGGCGCCAACGGATATCGAGGATGCCATTGCCCGACGCTGCAGTCGCCGAGGCTGGAAAGGCTGGATCGCCACGCTGAGCGATTGGCTGCAGCACCTGATCAAGATGCCCATGCACGTCGGCAACGACCAGGCGCCAGTGGTGCTCGAACACTTGAGCCGATTCCAGGTCGAGATGGAGTTCTGGTTCGCCAGCCACAAGGTCGATGTGCAAAAGCTCGACCAGCTGGTTTGCCGGTTCACCCATGGCGGTGTGGCCCGCGTTGCGGCGGAGCCGGTGCTGCTCAACGGCATGTTCAAGGGCTTCATCGATCTGACGTTCGAGCACGACGGTCGGTACTACGTGGCCGATTACAAATCCAACTGGCTGGGTGTCGATGACATGGCCTACACCGTACCGGCCATGGAACAGTCGATCCTGGACCATCGCTACGACCTGCAATACGTGCTGTACCTGTTGGCCCTGCATCGCCAGCTCAAGGCACGGCTCCCCGATTACGACTACGACCGGCATGTCGGCGGCGCGTTGTACCTGTTCCTTCGCGGAACCCGCTCAGCCAGCCAGGGGGTGTATTTCACCAAGCCGCCACGGGCATTGATCGAACAACTGGATCGCCTGTTCCAGGGGGCGCCCGAACCCAAGGCTGAACCGGCGTGGGTACAGGGAGAGTTGCTATGAGTCGTTCTTTTGCCGACCTGCTGCCCAAATCGTCCGACGACGAAAGCCTGGTGGAGTTGGCGCCCTTGAGCCGTGCGCAGGACCTGCTGTTGTTACTGACGCGCTGGGTCGAGCGCGGCTGGTTGCGTGCCCTGGACAAGGCATTCGTGGCGTTCCTCCATGAGCTGGCGCCCGATGATGATCCTTTGGTTCTGCTCGCTGCTGCATTGACCAGCCATCAACTGGGCCACGGCCATGTTTGCCTGGATGTGTTCGAGACCCTCAAGGAACCGGATTTTGCGCTGTCGCTGCCTCCCGAGGGTGACCTGCAGACGGGCGTCATGCTGTTGCCATCGCAAATATTGGCGACACTGGACGGCGTCCATTGGTGCAAGGCCCTGGCGTCCAGTCGTCTGGTGGCCCTGGCCGTGGATGGGAGCGAAGAGGCGCAGCAACGCCCGTTGGTGCTGTCCGGCAAACGTCTTTATCTGCGTCGCTACTGGGGTTATGAACGGCGGATCGATGAAGCGTTGCGTCAACGGCTTATCGAGCATGAAGCGGCGCCCGGTGACCTGCGCGAGCGTTTGGACGGGTTGTTCGGGCCGGCCAATGCCAGCGTCCCGATCGATTGGCAGAAACTGGCCTGCGCGCTGGCGACCCGCGGGGCCTTCAGCATCGTGACCGGTGGCCCAGGCACCGGCAAGACCACGACCGTTGTGCGCCTGCTGGCCCTGCTCCAGGCACCGGCCGTCGAGGCCGGGAAGCCGCTGCGGATTCGCCTGGCCGCGCCCACTGGCAAGGCGGCGGCGCGCCTGACCGAATCCATCAGCCAGCAGGTCCGGACCCTGGATGTGGACGAGGCTGTGCGCGAACGGATTCCCTGCGACGTCACGACAGTCCATCGTTTGCTGGGCAGCCGCCCCGGCACCCGGCATTTTCGCCACCATGCAGGCAATCGCTTGCCACTGGATGTGCTGGTGGTCGATGAAGCGTCGATGATCGACCTGGAGATGATGGCCAATCTGCTGGATGCCCTGCCGGCCCATGCACGGTTGGTGTTGCTGGGGGACAAGGACCAGTTGGCCTCCGTTGAGGCCGGTGCGGTGCTGGGGGATTTGTGTCGAGACGCCGAGGAGGGCTGGTACAGCCCCCGGACCCGAGCCTGGCTTGAGTCGGTCAGTGGTGAAAACCTGGCGGCCAGTGACCTGCGACATGACCTCGACGGCACTCATCCCCTGGCACAGCAAGTGGTCATGCTCAGGCATTCCCGGCGCTTCGGCGAAGGCAGCGGGATCGGTCAGCTGGCTCGCTGGGTCAACCAGCAGCAGCCTGAAAAAGCCCGTCAGTTGCTGGAGCAAGGGCAGCATGCCGATCTGTCTTCCCTGAAATTGGCGAGTGAACACGACACGAAACTGGAAAAGCTGTTACTCGACGGCAAGCCAGAAGGGCCTCAGGGTTATCGGCATTACCTGAGCCTGCTACGGCAGCGACGCCCGGCCATTTCTCGCCCGCTGGAGGACCGTTGCTGGGCCGATTGGGCCCGGGAAGTCCTGGCGGCCTTCGACGAATTCCAATTGCTTTGCGCGGTGCGCAAAGGTCCGTGGGGCGTCGAAGGACTGAACCTGCGAATCACCGCCGCCTTGCTCAAGGCCCGTCTTATCGATAGCGATCACCAGTGGTACGAAGGGCGCCCGGTGCTGATGACCCGCAACGACTATGGGCTGGGGCTGATGAACGGCGATATCGGTATCGCCCTCAAGTTGCCCGAGCGTGACGGCCCCGATGCCGGCAAACAGGTTCTGCGGGTCGCTTTCCCGCGCAACGACGGCCAGGGCGGTGTGCGTTTCGTCCTGCCCAGCCGCCTGAATGATGTGGAAACCGTGTATGCCATGACGGTGCATAAATCCCAGGGCTCGGAATTCACCCACACCGCGTTGATCCTCCCGGATGCGCTGAACCCGGTATTGACCAAGGAGTTGGTGTACACCGCCATTACCCGGGGCAAGCAATGGTTCAGCCTGATCGAACCGCGGGCGGGGGTCTTCGAAGAGGCGGTCAGGCGCAAGGTCAAGCGCTTGAGCGGTTTAATGCTGGCGTTGGAGCAGGCTGACTGAATCATCAGCTTTCAAGGAATCATGCCCTTGTGCCAGCTTGGGCTGTTTCGCTCCCAAGCCTACGTAACACGCTGTCTCGCTGGCTTTTTGGCACTGTGCTATCGTTCCGGCACTTATCGCTTGGATCAAGAGACTTTCCATGAAAGTGCCTGTACGGGAGGCAGTGCGCGGCAAAGGCTGGGGGCATTTTCTGCTTGCCGGCCTTTTGTGTCTGCTGTTGCCTGTCGTGGTAGCCGAAGAGCAGGCGACGACCCAGGCCGAGCAGCGGGCCGAAGCGGTGACCCAGGTTGTGCTGGGAATCCTCAGCTACGCCCGTTGGCCTGTGGAGCCCACCCAACTGCAACTGTGCATCGTCGGGCCGACCCAATACACCGATGATCTGGTCAAGGGCACCACCCAGGCCACGGGGCGGCCGGTGACTGTGCAGCGGTTGCTGGCCGATCATCCCGATATCGCCACTGAGTGCAACGCGGTCTATGTCGGCAGGCTGACCAACGATGAGCACGCCCGTCTGTTTGCGTCCTTGATCGGCAAGCCAGTGTTGAGCATCAGTGAAGGCGGCGACCAGTGCACCGTGGGTAGCCTGTTCTGCCTGCGGGTCGGTGATGAACAAGTGTCTTTCGAGGTCAACCTCGATTCCGTGGCACGCAGTGGCGTGCGCATCCATCCGAGTGTGCTGCAGCTTTCCCGCCGCAGGTCCGCAACGCCATGAAGCAGAGCAAACCACGGGGCCGTCCCACCCTGGGCTCGGTCATCGGTCGCGGTCATCTGATCGTCGCATTAGTGGCCATTTCCATGGCCAGTGTGTCCCTGACCTTGCTCGGGCTGCTGGCGTTGCGGGTCTACGCCGACCACAACCTGCACTTGATCGCCCGTTCGATCAACTACACCGTAGAAGCCGCCGTGGTTTTCGATGATTCGGCCGCGGCCACCGAAGCACTGGCCTTGATCGCCTCTACCGAGGAAGTCGCCGATGCCGAGGTGTTCAATGAAAATGGCCGTCTGTTGGCGCGCTGGCAACGACCGCAAACCGGCCTGTTGTCAGAACTGGAAGTGCACATTGCCAAGGCATTCCTGGAAAAGCCCATCAGCCTGCCGATCGTTCATCAAGGGCAGAACATCGGTCGCATCGTGTTGGCGGGGCATGGCGGCAGCCTGTTGCGCTTTTTGCTCAGCGGTCTGGCGGGGATCATCCTATGCACGGCGGTGAGTGCCTGGGTGGCGCTTTACCTGGCGCGGCGCCAGTTGCGGGCGATCACCGGGCCGCTGCGCAGCCTGGCCGAGGTGGCCCACGCGGCCCGCAGTGAACGAGCCCTGGACCGACGCGTGCCACCAGCAGCCATCGCCGAACTGGATAACCTGGCCAATGACTTCAACGCACTGCTTGATGAACTGGAATCCTGGCAGACTCACCTGCAAAGCGAAAACGAAACCCTGGCCCACCAGGCCAGTCACGACAGCTTGACCGGCTTGCCGAACCGGGCGCTGTTCGAAGGCCGGCTGATTCGCGCCTTGCGCAATGCCAACAAGCACAATGAGCAAGTGGCCGTGCTGTACCTGGACAGTGATCGGTTCAAGGGCATCAATGACAACTTCGGCCACGCCGCCGGCGACGCGGTGCTGACGGCCGTGGCGACTCGGGTCCGGGCACAGTTGCGCGAGGACGACTTGGTCGCGCGCTTGGGGGGCGACGAATTCGCCGTGCTGCTGGCGCCCTTGCACAAGGCCGAGGACGCCGAGCGGATCGCTGAAAAGATCATCGCCAGCATGGAAATGCCGATTCAATTGCCCGGTAACGCCTCCGTGTTGACCTCCCTCAGTATCGGCATTGCCCTCTACCCGGATCATGGTGCCACACCGAGCACCCTGCTCCACGCCGCCGATGCGGCCATGTATCAAGCCAAACGCCTCGCCCGAGGCGGTCAACATACGGCGGGGTCGGATCATTCCGTCGCTGATCTTCAAACCAGGAGCTGACTCGTGCGTTCATCCCTTCAACTTTCCCTGCGCTGGTTCGCGGCACTTTTCCTGCTTGCCGTCGTGGTCCTGAGCGGTTGCCAGACAGCACCGCCGAAAGGCCTGACCCCGGCGCAAATTGCCGTACTCAAGCAACAAGGTTTCGAGCTGACTGACGATGGCTGGGCCTTCGGTTTGTCGGGCAAGGTGCTGTTTGGCAGCGATGTGGAAAACCTCAATCCGGCCAGTACCGAAATCGTCGAGCGCATCGGCAAGGCGTTGCTGGGAGCGGGCATCGAGCGGGTACGTGTCGATGGCCATACCGACGCATCGGGCTCACAGGCCTACAACGAACAACTGTCGAAGCGGCGGGCCGCCAGCGTGAGCAAGGTGCTGACAAGCGTTGGCATGCGCGAAGAGAACGTCCAACTGCGCGGCCTGGGCAGCAGCAAACCGGTCGCCTCCAACGACACCGCCAGCGGCCGCACCGAAAACCGCCGTGTCGCCATCGTGGTCATCGCCGACTAGTCGGCGAACACCATCTCCCGGCTGTCGCCCATCAGCAATGGCTGGTTCTGTTCAGTCACTTCGCGAATGTAATCCCACAACAACGTAATCCGCTTCAGCTTCCTCAAGTCCTCCCGGCAGTACATCCAGAACTGCCGGGTGACGGTGATGTCCTCCGGCAACACCGGCAACAACCGTGGGTCCTGGGCGGCGAGGAAGCAGGGCAGGATGGCCAGCGAGCGGCCTTGCTGCGCTGCCACGAATTGCGCGATCACGCTGGTGCTGCGCAGGTGGGCATTGGCGCCGGGCAGGACGTTGGCCAGGTAGAGCAATTCGGAACTGAACGCCAGGTCATCCACGTAGCTGATGAACGAGTGCTTGCCCAGGTCGGCCGGGCGCTGGATGGGTGGGTGGTTGTCCAGGTATTGCTGGGTGGCGTAGAGCTGCAGTCGGTAGTCGCACAATTTGCAGCACACATACGGGCCATGTTCGGGGCGTTCGAGGGCGATGACGATGTCGGCTTCGCGCTTGGAGAGGCTGATGAAGTGCGGCAGCGGGAGGATGTCTACCGAAATGGCCGGGTAGGCGTCGACGAAGTGGCTCAGTTGCGGGGTGATGAAGAAGCTGCCGAAGCCTTCGGTGCAGCCCATGCGCACGTGGCCGGACAGCGCGACGCCAGAGCCTGAGACCTGTTCGCAGGCCATGTGCAGGGTGCTTTCGATCGATTCGGCGTAACCCAGCAGGCGCTGGCCTTCGGCCGTCAGGACAAAACCGTTGGTCCGGGATTTCTCGAACAGCAGCGTGCCCAATGAGGCTTCCAGCGAGCTGATGCGCCGCGACACCGTGGTGTAGTCGACGGCCAGGCGCTTGGCGGCCGTGCTGGCCTTGCGGGTGCGGGCCACTTCGAGGAAAAACTTGAGGTCGTCCCAATTCAGCGACCCCAGGGAGGTGATGTTTTTTTGCATGTTGGACCGGCTTTTATGTGCATTCTTATTAGAAGTTTGCACATCTATACTCCAAAAACAGTCTCATCACCAAGCGTGTCCTATGCACCTTGGTTTTTGCTGAACCAACGCTCTCTATAAGAACAATCCCGGAGGCCAGCATGAACGTTTCCCTTACGCCCAGCGACACCACCCTGCAAACCGTCAGACTGCTGATCGATGGCGAGTGGGTTGAATCCCAATCCAGCGAATGGCACGACATCGTCAACCCGGCCACCCAGCAGGTGTTGGCAAAGGTTCCGTTCGCCACGGCCTCGGAAGTCGATGCCGCCATCGCCGCTGCCCAGCGTGCTTTCCAGACCTGGAAACTGACGCCCATCGGCGCGCGGATGCGCATCATGCTCAAGCTCCAGGCGTTGATCCGCGAGCATTCCAAGCGTATCGCCGTGGTGCTCAGCGCCGAACAGGGCAAGACCATCGCTGACGCCGAGGGCGATATTTTCCGTGGCCTGGAAGTGGTCGAGCACGCCTGTTCCATCGGCACCCTGCAGATGGGTGAGTTCGTCGAGAACGTTGCCGGTGGCGTTGATACCTACACGCTGCGCCAGCCGATTGGTGTGTGTGCGGGCATTACCCCGTTCAACTTCCCGGCGATGATTCCGCTGTGGATGTTCCCGATGGCCATCGCCTGCGGCAACACGTTTGTGCTCAAGCCATCGGAACAGGACCCGCTGTCGACCATGCTCCTGGTGGAACTGGCCATCGAGGCCGGCGTGCCGGCGGGCGTGCTCAACGTGGTACACGGCGGCAAGGACGTGGTGGATGCGCTTTGCACTCACAAGGACATCAAGGCGGTTTCGTTCGTCGGTTCGACGGCGGTCGGCACCCACGTGTATGACCTGGCGGGTCGTCACGGCAAGCGCGTGCAGTCGATGATGGGCGCCAAGAACCACGCGGTGGTGTTGCCTGATGCCAATCGTGAACAGACCCTCAACGCCTTGGTCGGCGCCGGTTTCGGCGCGGCGGGCCAGCGTTGCATGGCCACTTCCGCGGTGGTGCTGGTGGGCGCGGCCAAGCAGTGGTTGCCGGAGCTCAAGGCCCTGGCACAGAAGCTCAAGGTCAATGCCGGCAGCGAGCCGGGCACTGACGTCGGGCCGGTGATTTCCAAGCGCGCCAAGGCACGGATCCTCGAATTGATCGAAAGTGGCGTGCAGCAAGGGGCGAAGCTGGAGCTCGATGGTCGTGGCATCAGCGTGCCGGGTTTCGAGCAGGGCAATTTTGTTGGCCCGACCCTGTTTTCCGGTGTGACCACCGACATGCGTATCTACACCGAAGAAATCTTCGGCCCGGTGCTGGTGGTGTTGGAAGTCGACACCCTGGATCAGGCGATTGCCCTGGTCAACGCCAACCCATTCGGTAACGGCACCGGCCTGTTCACCCAGAGCGGCGCGGCGGCGCGCAAATTCCAGAGCGAAATCGACGTCGGCCAGGTGGGCATCAACATTCCGATCCCTGTACCGGTGCCGTTCTTCAGCTTCACCGGTTCCCGTGGTTCGAAACTCGGTGACCTTGGTCCGTACGGCAAACAAGTGGTGCAGTTCTACACTCAGACCAAGACCGTGACCGCGCGCTGGTTCGATGATGACAGCGTCAATGACGGTGTGAACACCACCATCAATTTGCGTTAAGGAGCCGGACATGAACATCGCATTTATCGGCCTGGGCAACATGGGCGCCCCCATGGCACGCAACCTGCTCAAGGCTGGCCATTCGCTGAACCTGTTCGACCTGAACCAGACGGTGCTGGCTGAACTGGCGGCGTTGGGTGGCACGATCAGCGCCTCGCCGCGCGACGCGGCCCAGGGCGCTGCTCTGGTGATCACCATGCTGCCGGCCGCCGCCCATGTGCGCAGTGTCTGGCTGGGTGAAGACGGCGTGCTGGCCGGCATCGCTGCCGGTACGCCAGCGGTGGATTGCAGCACCATCGATCCACAAACCGCCCGCGACGTGGCGGCTGCCGCGGCGAAACAAGGGGTGGCGATGGCCGATGCGCCGGTCTCGGGTGGCACCGGTGGTGCGGCGGCGGGCACGTTGACCTTCATGGTCGGTGCCACGGCCGAGTTGTTTGCCACCTTGCAACCGGTGCTGGCGCAAATGGGTCGTAACATTGTGCACTGTGGCGAAGTCGGCACGGGGCAGATCGCCAAGATCTGCAACAACCTGCTGCTGGGGATTTCCATGGTCGGCGTCAGCGAAGCCATGGCGTTGGGCGATGCCTTGGGGATCGACACCCAGGTGTTGGCCGGCATCATCAACAGCTCGACGGGCCGTTGCTGGAGTTCGGACACCTACAACCCATGGCCGGGCGTGATCGAAACGGCACCGGCGTCCCGCGGCTACACGGGTGGCTTTGGCGCCGACCTGATGCTCAAGGACCTGGGCCTGGCGACCGAAGCCGCGCGGCAGGCCCATCAGCCGGTGGTGCTGGGGGCGGTGGCGCAGCAGTTGTACCAGGCGATGAGCCAGCGGGGCGAGGGCGGGAAGGACTTTTCGGCGATTGTGAACAGCTATCGCAAGCCGCAGTAAGAGCGGCGATATCGACGGGCTTTTGTGGCAAGGGCAATTATCTGTGGGAGCAAGGCTTGCCCGCGATGACAGGCGATGCGGTCTCTGAGAGAACGAGGTGCCTGTAATCGCGGGCAAGCCTTGCTCCCACAGATTGCTCCGTCGCCACAGAGGCTGCGCAATCTACAAAGTTGTTTTCCGAGAGACCCTGTCGGGTGGGCTCTCGGTTTTTTGTTTCAGGCAAAGACGAAATATTTGCGCACGGTCTCGACCACTTCCCAGGTGCCTTTCATGCCTGGCTCGACGACGAAGATGTCACCGGCCCGCAGATGGATCGGCGCCATGCCGTCCGGGGTGATGATGCAGTAGCCTTCCTGGAAATGGCAGTACTCCCACTTCACATAATCCACACGCCATTTGCCGGGTGTGCAGATCCAGGTGCCCATGATCTTGCTGCCGTCTTCGCTGGTGTAGGCGTTGAGGTTGACGGTGTGCGGGTCGCCTTCGAGTTTTTCCCATTTGCAGGCGTCGAGTACGGGCAGCGGATGGGTGTCGCGCAGGACGGTGATGGGTGCGGTCATGTGAGCTCCGAAAGGGGCAGAAGAGAACAGGCACCCTAACGCGCGGCATGAGCGGGTAGATGTCTGTGGTCGACACCGGGCTATCCAGAAGCGCGCATCAATCAGCCAGATGCCGAGCCAGGGCCATGGCGTAGGCCGGCAAACCGTCGAAGTTGCGGGCGCACAGCAGCAACGCCCGGTGTGCCCAAGCCTCTTGCAGTGGGACGCATTGATACGAAGGCTCGGGTGGGCGCCGGTCGATGGCAGCCTTCGGCACGATGGCAATGCCTGCACCATGGGCCACCATGCGAATCATCCCGTCGAAACCCTCGGCGCGAATGCGCACTTGCATGCGTGACCCGATGTGCAGGGCCTGCTCTTCCAGGTGGATCGCCAGGGCGCTGGAGGCGTTCAGGCCGACATAATCGTGGCTGAGGGTCTCGCTGAAACGTACGGCGCGACCGTCAGCCAGGGGGTGTCCGGTCGGTAGGATCAATACCAGCGGATCGTCGCGAAAAGGCCAGGTCTGAAGGCCATCGGTGTCCACTGCGTCGGAAACGATCCCGAGGTCTGCCGCGCCTTGGCGCAGCGCATGGGTGATCCGTGAGCTGGGCAATTCCTGCAGGTCAATGTCGAGGTTGGGATGGGCCTGGAGAAAGCCGGCCAGCAGCTCGGGCAGGTATTCGGTCATGGCGCTGGTGTTGCACAGCAGCCGCACCCGGCCTTTGACGCCTTTGGCGTATTCGGCCAGGTCCTGTCGCAGGCGTTCGGCCTGTTGCAGCAGGATCCGGGCGTGCTCGGCCAGGGCTTTGCCCGCGGGCGTAGGCGTTACGCCACGCCGCCCGCGTTCAAGCAGGTCGATGCCCAGGGACGCTTCCATGGCCCGCACTCGTGCGCTGGCCGCGGCCAGGGACAAATGGCTGCGAGCGGCGCCGGCGGTGATGTTGCCGGTGTCGAGGATGTTCAGGTAGAGGCGCAGGTCGGTGAGGTCGAAGTGCATGGGCAGGTGATCCTGTCTCAAGTGCTGTGGTGCCTGATGTGGCGCCTTCGCGAGCAAGCCCGCTCCCACAGGGGATTGCATTTCAACTGTGGGAGCGGGCTTGCTCGCGAAGGCGCCAGTAGCACCAAAAAAGTTTTCAGCCTCTTGCCGCAAGAGAGGCACCCTCAGTATATGGCAGATTTTCAAGCCAAGCCCCGGGGCGCACGATACCCCCATGAACACACTCATCGCTTTTTATCAGAACCTCGGCCTGGCCCTTTCCCTGCTGGTTATCGGCACCTTCCTGCTGGCCGGCACCATCAAGGGTGTGATTGGCCTCGGCTTGCCGACCATCTCCATGGGCTTGCTTGGACTGGCTATGGCCCCGGCGCAGGCTGCGGCGCTGCTCATCATCCCGGCGACCCTGACCAATCTCTGGCAATTGGCGTTTGGCGGTCATCTGCAAGCCCTGCTCCGGCGCCTGTGGCCGCTGCTGCTGGCGATTTTCATTGGCACCGGGCTCGGTAC
>NZ_MUOA01000032.1:0-15642 GCF_002001065.1 Pseudomonas sp. A25(2017)
GCCCCCTCCCCCTCGATACCAGCAAACGCCACATCGACGCCTTGGTGGCTGAAGCTGAAAAACTGTCGACCGGGATACGCCAGATCGTCGACGGGAAGACCGGCCAGGGTGAGTGCATCGCGCAAGGGTCGCAGGTCGTTATTGCTCAGCATTCTCATGTGCATGACTTGCTCCTCGTAAATTGTTCCGGCGCTCGTCATCGTACCGAAACTCAACAACACACCACCACATGACCCAGCGCAAATGATCACCCC
The DNA here is from genome assembly GCF_002001065.1 of Pseudomonas sp. A25(2017). Taxonomy (NCBI): domain Bacteria; kingdom Pseudomonadati; phylum Pseudomonadota; class Gammaproteobacteria; order Pseudomonadales; family Pseudomonadaceae; genus Pseudomonas; species Pseudomonas sp. A25(2017). The sequence goes on from NZ_MUOA01000032.1 coordinate 255, forward strand.
AGCCCATCAGCTAAGCTCAACCTATCATCACGACAGGGAATCGACATGAGCAAGGCAGACGAGCTAGCGGCCAAACTGAGGAAAGCCCAGCAAACCCGCGCGGATACCGACAACTGCGCCGACCTGGCGATCGAGCATTGGCCCGCCCAAGTCTACGAACTGTATCGCCAGATCGAAATCTGGCTGGCGCCCGTGTGCGAGGCGGGCCTGGACATTCGGCGCAACCCCACCCATGTATTTGAAAGTCATTCCAGCGGCTCGACGTACAGCTACGCCATCGATCAACTGGTGATCGAAGGCAATCATCACCGCATTTCATTCGACCCGATTGCGCGTTTCTCGTCCAAGGGCGAGGGATGCATTGAAGTCCATATGAAGGGGCAGGAACACTGCATCGTGCGCTCGCTCGGCGAACATGGTGAATCGTTTTGGCATATCCAGGCCCTGCGCCAGACCGGGCAACCGCGTCTTGAACCCACCATGCTGGACGAGGACGCCTTGCTCGCGCTGGTAGAGCAAGGCCTGGGGCTTTAACGCAAATGGGCGACCCTTGAGGTCGCCCATTTCGTTGGAGAGCCCACTAGAACTGCGGCGCTGATTCGACGGTTGGATCGCTCCCTGGCACCGGTAGCGTCAGTTCCTCCACCGGTCTTCCCACGAGTTTATGCAAGGCATTGTCGATTTCGTCAGCCGCGCCTTGCGCGTATCGGGTATCCGCCCAGCTCCAGTACGGATCGAACATCAGCCCGCCGAGCCATAGGGCGCTGCATCCGTAGTCGATGAAAACTCCCGGAGCGCTGACCGAGCGGCCAGCACCGTCAGAACAGCGGCAACGCCCAACACCGCCGCACTGGTTTCGAAGGTCGCGCGATAGCCACTCAGGTCGAACAGAAGGCCGCCCACTGTCGCACCCGCAGCGATGGCGAGCTGGACGATCGCCACCATCAGACCGCCGCCGGCTTCGGCATCTTCCGGCAGCGTTCGCGAAAGCCAGGTCCACCAACCTACGGGCGCCGCCGTGGCCACCAGGCCCCAGAGGCCGAGCAGGAGGGTCGCGATCATCACCGACCCGCCGAACCCCACCAAGGCAATGGCAATCGCGGCCATCAACAGCGGGATGATAATGAGCGTCCGATAGAGGTTGTTTTTCAAGCAGGCCCCGATCAGGAAGGTGCCCAGCAGACCCGCCACACCGATCACCAGCAGCATGAAGGACAGCATGGAAACGCTCACCTGCGTCACCGCTTCAAGGAACGGGCGCAGGTAGGTGAACAACATGAACTGGCCCATGAAAAATGTGCTGACCGCCAGCATACCCAGCGCGACCGGTGCCCGGGTCATCAACTTGAAGACATTGGTGCTGCCCTGCTTCGCCTGCGAAGGCATGGAGGGCAGGCGTAACAGCAGCCAGACCAGGGCGATGGCGGCGACGGGCACGATGCAGAAAAACGCGCCACGCCAACCGATGATCGACCCCAGGAAACTGCCCAGCGGCGCAGCGACCACCGTCGCCAAGGCATTGCCGCCATTGACGATGGCCAGTGCCTGCGGAACCTGATCGTCCGGCACAAGCCGCATGGCGGTAGCCGCCGACAACGACCAGAAGCCGCCAATCGCCACGCCGATCAACGCGCGACCGAGCATGAATACCGAGTAATTCGGCGCGAACGCCACCACGGTGCCGGAAACGATCATCAGCAAGGTCAGCCCCAGGAGAAGCCATTTGCGATCGACCCGGGCGGCGATCGATGCGATGAACAGGCTCGTGATCAGGGCAAAGGCGCCAGAGACGGCAATGCCTTGGCCGGCCTGCCCTTCGCTGACGTGAAGATCGGCCGCTACCGGCGTCAGCAAGCTGACTGGCATGAACTCCGAGGCAACGAGCACGAACGCGGCGAGGGCCATGGCAAGTACCGCGCCCCAGGCGGGTTGGACTTGTGGTTTAGGTAATGAGGTATCGGTCATTGGACAAAAATCCTGTGTTTCTTGTGTGGGAGCGAGCTTGCTCGCGATGATGGCGGCACATCCAACATCACCGTCTCAGGCAGACCGCTATCGCGAGCAGGCTCGCTCCCACAGTTTTGAATGGGGGTGTTCATGCATTCGTGCCCGCCACCTATTCCCCTGTGGGAGCGAGCTTGCTCGCGATGACGGTGGCACAGCCAACATCACCATCTCTGGCAGACCGCTATCGCGAGCAAGCTCGCTCCCACAGTTTTGAATGGGGTGTTCATGCATTCGTGCCCGCCACCTATTCCCCTGTGGGAGCGAGCCTGCTCGCGATGACGGTGGCACATTCAACATCACTGTCTCAGGCAGACCGCTTTCGCGAGCAAGCTCGCTCCCACAGTTTTGAATGGGGTGTTCATGCATTCGTGCCCGCCACCTATTCCCCTGTGGGAGCGAGCCTGCTCGCGATGACGGTGGCACATTCAACATCACTGTCTCAGGCAGACCGCTTTCGCGAGCAACCCGGTGGCGCGTCTATCAGCCGACCAAGGTCGCGTTATCGATCACGAAGCGATACTTCACATCGCCCTTGAGCATGCGCTCGTAGGACGCGTTGATCTGCTCGACCCGGACCAGTTCGATGTCGGCGACGATGCCGTGCTCTGCGCAGAAATCGAGCATCTCCTGGGTCTCGGGGATGCCGCCGATCATCGACCCGGCGAGGGTGCGTCGCTTCATGATCAGGTTGAAGACATTCGGCGAAGGATGCGCAGTTGCCGGCGCGCCCACCAGGGCCATCGTGCCGTCGCGCTTGAGCAGCACCAGCAACGCGTCCAGATCGTGAGGGGCCGCCACGGTGTTCAAGATGAAATCGAAAGTCTTGGTATGCGCGGCCATTTCTTCAGCATTGCGCGACACGACGACCTCGTCGGCCCCCAACTGCCTCGCATCCTCACGCTTGGACTCGGACGTGGTGAACGCCACGACATGAGCTCCCATCGCATGGGCGAGCTTGATGCCCATGTGGCCCAGTCCACCGATGCCGACCACACCCACCTTCTTGCCCGGCCCGACGTTCCAGTGGCGCAACGGCGAATAGGTGGTGATGCCCGCGCAAAGCAGCGGCGCGACAGCGGCAAGCTGGGCTTCGGGGTGACGAATGCGCAACACATAGCGCTCATGCACCACGATGTTTTGCGAATAGCCACCCAGCGTCCAACCGGGCTCATCCGGGGTGGGGAAGTTGTAGGTCCCGATCATCCCGTCACAATAGTTTTCCAAGCCGCTGTCGCAGTCGTCACAGTGCTTGCAGCTGTCGACGATGCAGCCAACGCCCACCAGGTCGCCGGTCTTGAAGCCGGACACATGGGCGCCGACCGCCGCGACCCGGCCGACGATTTCGTGGCCCGGCACGCAAGGGAACTGGGTACCCGCCCACTCGGCACGCACCTGGTGCAGGTCCGAATGGCAGATACCACAAAAAGCGATGTCGATCTGGACGTCGTGGGCGCCTGGCGTGCGACGAGTGATCTGCAGGGGTTCAAGGGGCTTGTCACCCGTGTGGGCGCCATAGGCTTGTACACGCATCAGAAGACTCCTTGCTGGATTGAATGAGGTTGTATCTTCAAGGCTCGGCCCGGCCGGCCGGTAGTGCATTACGCTGAGATGCTTGCCTGATCCTATGAGTGTTTCTATTGCGTATAGGCAGCGCTTCGCTTGGCGAGTTAATGTTCTGCCTATAGCGCTTGAGCTCAGATGACACCCGGACCCGACATGGCCATTCAACGCAGATCCGTACAAGAGACTCTGGCCGCCATCATTGGCACCCGGACCCCACGCGCGGGGGACTTTGAAACGCCTATCGCCGGCCTCGTCTTCTTCCGGCGTGACACCCCGGCGCCGCCGGTGACTTGCATGATCGAACCGAGCATCGTGCTGGTGGTTCAAGGCGAGAAGCAGGTCTGGATCGGCGGCGAAGCCTATGGCTACGACACCGGGCGGTTCCTCATGACCTCCCTGGACATCCCGGCCAATTCCGAGGTGATGCAGGCCAGCCCGGAACAGCCCTGCCTGGGCCTGGTCCTGAGGCTCGACTTGCGCACGGTGGCCGATCTGATCGCCCAAGGCAGCCTGTCGCCGCCGCGTGATCGAGCGGTCGGGATCGGCGCGGGAATCGGCACCGCAACGCCGGACCTGCTGGAACCGTTCGCGCGCCTGCTGGGGTTACTGGATGAGCCCGAAGCCATCCCCATACTGGCGCCGTTGATCCAGCGCGAGATTCACTACCGGCTGCTGCTCAGCGACCAGGCCGCCCGACTGCGGCAGATCGTTTCGGTCGATAGCCAGGGCTACCGGATCGCCAAGGCCATCGACTGGTTGAAATTGAACTACACCGAAGCCGTGCGCGTAGACGACCTCGCGGCGCGGGTGCAAATGAGTGCGCCGACGTTTCACCACCACTTCCGCCAGCTCACGGCGATGAGCCCGCTGCAATACCAGAAGTGGCTGCGGTTGAACGAAGCAAAACGCTTGATGCTCAACGAGCACGTGGACGTGGCGAGTGCGGCCTTCAAGGTGGGCTATGAAAGCCCTTCCCAGTTCAGCCGCGAATACGCCCGCTTGTTTGGCGTGCCGCCCAAGCGGGACATTGCGGCGTTGCGCGGGCCGGCCAAGGCTGGTTGATTCATCAGTGGGAGCAAAGCTTGCTCGCGATGCAGGCACCTTGGCCTTTGGGAGACCGCGTCAGCTTCATCGCGGGCAAGCCTTGCTCCCACAGAGCGGTGCCTTTTGTGCCAACGCAACACACTTCAACGCGATTGGAGATTCGCTCGTACTGCGCGATTGCCAATCGCAACCCAACGATGCGTAAACTCTGGAAGACCTTGGAAGGCGCTTCGCTGCAGCGGCCGGGCAGCGCACCCTCTGCGCCAGAAGGTGCGAACTGATCGGTGGAGGCTACGCGTTCAAGCCGATCCAGCCATGGATCCCCACGTAGAGACCGACGCCGATGATCAACACGCTGGACAAGTAAGGTGCCCGGCGAGCAACGGTGCCCAGCCAAGGCCAGCGGTTGGAAGCCTGCCGTGCACCAATGGCCGCCGCAGCCCCCACGGTCACCAGGGTAATCGCCAGGCCGACGCTGAAGCACAGGACAAGCAGACCGCCCAGCGCGACTTCTTTGACTTGCAGGCACAGCAGCAGCACGGTAATGGCCGCAGGACAAGGAATCAGCCCGCCCGTCAGGCCAAACACGATGATCTGGCCGGTGGTGACCTCCCGATTGGTGAAGCGCTTACGGATGTCATTGGCATGCGCCTGTTCGTGGGCGTCCTGATAACCCTCCAGCGACAGCGCCAGGCCTTTGGGTTCGGGATGCCCGTGGTCATGTTCGTGGTGGTGGTGATGATCGTGATGATGGTGGTCATGTCCCTGTTGGAACCTGAACATCCGCTCGCCACGCCAGGTACGCCACAGCATCCACAGCGCGATGGCAACGATCAGCGCAGCAGATACCAGTTGGAAATAAGGCTCGGTGGTTTCAGCGTCCAACCCCTGGCCCAGGTACATGCCGCCGATCGCGACCAGCCACACCACCGCAGTGTGGGACAGCGTCGCGGCCAAGCCCAGCAACACCGCCTGCTTGACCGAGCCCCGAATCGCCACGATAAACGCCGCCATCATGGTTTTCGAATGACCCGGCTCCAGGCCATGCAAGGCACCCAGCAAGATAGCGCTGGGGAAATACAGCCAGGCGTGAGTGCCACCCTGTTGCAGCAGTTCAGCAAAATTGGGCATGTCGGGCCTAGAGGTACTTGGTGATTTGTTTGAAGGCTTCCAGCGGCGCGCGCTCGCCTTTATGCAACGACGAAACGGTGTCCTCCAGGCAGTGATCGATGTGATCCTGGATCAACGTCCGCTTGGCCTGGCACACCGCTTTCTCCACCGCATGCAACTGCTGGGCGATATCCACGCACTCACGGCCCTCTTCGATCATCGTGATAATGCTGCGCAAATGACCGTCCGCGCGCTTGAGGCGCTTGACGATCGCCGCATGGCTTTGGTGGGGATGTTCGTGGTCGTGCGCACTCATGACTTGAGCCCTGGCTTTCGATGAATTTACCCCGCCATCCTATCCCCCCAGGGGGGATACAAGCAAACCCATCGAAACGCCGACCAACCTGTGGGAGCGAGCTTGCTCGCGATGACGACAGCACATCCAACATCGCCACCAACTGCCCCACCGCTATCGCGAGCAAGCTCGCTCCCACAGAGGATTGAGGGTGTACGCAATATCTGTGAACACACCGAAAAAAACTGTGGGAGCGAGCCTGCTCGCGATGACGGCATCACATCCAACATCGCCACCAACTGCCCCACCGCTTTCGCGAGCAGGCTCGCTCCCACAGGATTGCAGACTGCACAGGGCGATGAGCAAGACAGTGCAGGCGACCTCGTGAGGTCGCCCACTTCCCTTACGACGCCAAGACCTGCGCCTGCAATCGCCGCCCAATCACATCCAGCAAATCACACCCATCGCGCAGCGGGATCGCTAGCACTTGGGCAAAATCATGGAGTATCACGGCGTCCGTACTGATGTCGGAACGCATGGCGAGGTTTTCCAGCAACTGGGTTACAGCGGCGATACGGTAAGCGGCGGTGTCGTGCAGCACGTCCAGCGGTGCTTCTGTGTCGATCAAGAGCGCGTGGAAATTGTTTTCGATACCGGTGATGGGCATGTAACGGGACATGAGGGGTTACTCCTGCGGGGTTGGGAGGTCAGTGCCGGGTTGAAGATAGGGATGCCACTGATGAAGGACCGAATCCGGGGTCGGAATTCGTAGATCGAGCAGGAGGTTGTAATTGATGTAATGGAGGACAGATTGGATGAGGTTGAGATGATGCGTGCCTTGCGGACACGGTTTTAAAGCAATAGCAGTACCTTTTGTCATTGGGCGATCTCAGGATTAATTGAAAAAAATCCCAGGCATTAGGGCTTCCACACCCTGCCGCTGAATTTGCAGCGACGGAGAGAACTTAGCGCACGGGGTGATCGGGTGGATAGTCAGCGGGGAGCGACGCAGCTTGAGGGAAATTTCCGATGGAGGTGTCCGGCGATGGATTGGGCTGCGCAGCTAGGGCGACAAGGACAAATCTCGAAACGAATGAGCGCTCAACGCTTTTCGTCCAGACCGCAACATAGGCCATGCCAACGGGATGGGCTATAATCGGCCAACCAACGCGATTGAGGTCCAGCCCATGGGCAATGTCAGCCTTGAAACCAAAAAGGCCTATGCCGCCAGGACGCGTAGATCCAACTACGCAGCCAGCCTCCGTCTGGAAGGTTTCAAAACGACCTTCGCCGACGGCGAACGCAAAATGCCAACGCGTGAAGAGGTCTTGAAGGCCTTCACCCAGACCAGAACCTGATGCCTGACAAATATGGAGTCGGCGAGGACGCTTATTGCTATCCCGGCTCCACCGTCCTTCGCAACAAACTCGATATTCGAGACGAACCGACCCTAAGCGAAGCCGAACAACAGCTCTCGGCCATCGCAGCGGACAACGTCGAGTTCAGCCCTCCTCCCTACAGCCTGACCTACCTTCAAAACATTCATCGAATCCTCTTTTCAGACCTGTTCGAATGGGCCGGAGAGCTGCGCACCGTTGGCATGTCCAAACAAGCCACCCGCTTCTGCCAACCTGAGTACATGGAGAAGGAAGCCAATAAGATCTTCGCCAACATGGCCGCGGCGAACTGGTTCGAGGGCATGGAGCGGGCTGAGCTGATCGTCGCTGTGGCAGAGGCCTATTCCGACATCAACGTCGTACACCCCTTCCGCGAAGGCAACGGTCGTGCGCAACGTATCTTGTTTGAACACCTGATCATGAATGCCGGATTTGAAATCAGTTGGTGGGGGATTGAGAAGGACGAGTGGATTTTTGCCAACATCGCGGCTTATAACGGCGTCATGGAGCCTATGGAGCAGGTTTTTGAGAAGTGTATTGGGCAGGCGATTCAAGCTTGACCGTACAACGTTATTCCCCCCCGCTCAGCAGCTTACTGTTTATTTCGCCAAGTGATACAGTCACCGCCAATCAACATCTGCTGAAGCACTGAAAATGTACAGGACGAGATCTTTCCCATCCAACAAAAAAGGTCGTGACTTTGTGGTGGGCGACGTTCACGGACATTTCAAACTTCTAACAGCAGCCTTAGACAAACTAAACTTCAACACTGAGCTGGATCGCATCTTTTCCGTGGGGGACCTCATCGACCGCGGCCCCGATTCCATAGATATATTGAACTGGCTTGAGAAGCCGTGGTTCCACGCCGTACGCGGCAATCATGAGCAGATGCTTATTGACTGTATCTCCGGCCATGGCGACATACCCCGACATATCCGAAACGGTGGTGCCTGGCTCTACGAGTTACAACCCGACATTCAGCAAGAACTATCAAAATCCCTGCAAGCACTTCCACTGATCATTGAAATCAATTTATCAAGTGATCAAACAATTGGAATAGTCCATGCCGAAGCTCCTGTCATCCGAAGTAACGATGGCTGGCAGGAAGCCAAAGACGCTATCACTGGAAGTTCTGGGGAGCCACACCAGCGGCACGCCTTGAGAACAGCGCTGTATGCAAGAGAGAAAATCGAGCAACAAGACCACACTTCCATCAAAGGAATAGACCGGCTCTATGTTGGGCACTCAACAGTACCCAGTGTTATACGCCTGGGCAACGTCGTTTATATCGACACAGGCTGCTCATTTTCCGACGGCGCATTGAGCCTGGTAGACATCCAAACCGAAACCATAATCAGCATAAGCATGGGCCAGTGAGAATGGGACAGTCTCATTTGCTTTGATCCTCGGTGTGAGATCAACGTCATGCCATTCCATATCCCACATTTACCCGCAGAAATGTACCCTCGACGGCGGCGCCTGTGAGGCTTTTCAGATCTGCGCAGGATGGAAACAATTCCCGTCGAGACACACCTTGCGACAGCCTGCTAATTCAAGCGCTCGGTCAACGGTATAAGATGTCCGAAAACGTCCACCATCGAGGCTGCCATGTCCGGCATATCTCTGAATCTGCCCGAAGACCTATCGAACTCCCTCGCCGACCTGGCCAAGACCAACGGCCAAAGTCCGAGCTACCTGGCGATGGACGTTCTTCGCGACTACATCGAACATGAAAAAGCGTTGACCACACAGATCGAACTTGCGGTAAAGGAAGCTGACCAAGGCAAATTTGCTACCGATGAGCAAGTGGCAGCGATGCGTGCCCGGCGCTGGAGTCAAACCAGACGCCGGAATGGGCAGTCCCAAACGGGTCTAATCTGATTCAGATTCCTAATGCCCCTACAAACTCCCCCGCTCTACGGATTTACTATACCGTTACCGAAACAAATCCAATCCGCAGACAACAAAAAGCCGCCTCATCGGCGGCTAATTTTTTTACGAACAATATTTAGCGACTAAGCCTTCAGTTCTTCTGGTGTATGCGTCTTGAGCCAATCGGCCAAGGCGGCGTTCATCCGTGTTTGCCAGCCCGGGCCAGAAGCTCTGAATCTCTCCAGCACGTCAGCATCGAAACGAACATTGACGTGCTCTTTAGTAGCTACCGACTTGGGTCGACCACGCTTTGGCTTGAGCATTTCCTTTGCCTGAGCTTTGCCAAACAACCCACCAAGCACCTCGCTGGCTGGTTTGGCCTTGGCAAAGTCTTCGGTCGACCATTCGGGGTTTGCCGTATCGACCCTCTCAGGACTGGGTTTCTTGGTCATAATTTTTGACCTCCCGTTTGTTGGCTTTACGAAAGCTGATGACGTGGACCGCGTCACCCCGTGGGGTAAACACTACGACATGCAGCCGATCCCCTATGTACCCCATCGCCCGATAACGACACTCGCCGTAGTCGAATCGATCATCTTCCAGGATCAATGCTGTAGACCATTCAAAGTCCCGCACGAGGGCAAACGGAAGTCCACGTTCTTCGACGTTGCGAGCGTCTTTGGCTGGGTCATAAGTAATCTGCATGCAATTATCGTAGCCACATTAAATCGTCAACACAAGGTGCGCGTTGAAACGCTGACCGAGCACGCGCCCTGCCTGGTTGTCATCAAAGATTGAGTGGCTAGGCGTGAGAGCCCGCCAAGTACCCGACAAGCATCCCTGATAAACTGCGTCCATTCGCCCCGATGAATCAGATTCCCAATGCCCCTACAAACTGCCCCGCTCTCCCACCGCTTCTCCGTCGCCCCGATGATGGACTGGACCGACGCCCACTGTCGCTTCTTCCTACGCATCCTCTCCAAACACGCCCTGCTCTACACCGAAATGGTCACCACCGGCGCGCTACTCAACGGTGACCACGAACGTTTCCTACGCCACCACCCATCCGAACACCCGCTAGCCCTGCAACTGGGCGGCAGCGTCCCAGCCGACCTGGCTGCCTGCGCCCGTATGGCCCAGGACCACGGCTACGATGAGGTCAACCTCAACGTCGGCTGCCCCAGCGACCGGGTGCAGAACAACATGATCGGCGCCTGCCTGATGGGGCATCCGGGTTTGGTGGCTGACTGTGTAAAGGCCATGCGCGATGCTGTGTCGATTCCGGTGACGGTCAAGCATCGCATCGGGATCAATGGGCGGGACAGTTACGAGCAGTTGTGTGAGTTTGTCGGGACGGTGCGTGAGGCCGGTTGCACGAGTTTTACCGTGCATGCGCGGATTGCGATTCTGGAGGGGTTGTCGCCGAAGGAGAATCGCGACATCCCGCCGCTGCGTTATGACGTGGCTGCGCGGTTGAAGGCGGATTTTCCGGAGTTGGAGATTGTGCTCAACGGCGGGATCAAGACGCTGGAGGCGTGCCACGAGCATTTGCAGACCTTCGACGGTGTGATGCTGGGGCGCGAGGCCTATCACAACCCGTATCTGCTGGCCGAAGTCGATCAGCAGCTGTTCGGCAGCACCGCGCCGATCATCACCCGGGCCGAGGCGCTGGCGCAGTTGCGGCCTTATATCGCCGATCACCTGGCCGCTGGCGGGGCGATGCATCACATCACTCGTCACGTGTTGGGCCTGGGCACCGGGTTCCCGGGGGCGCGGCGGTTTCGGCAGTTGTTGTCGGTGGATATTCACAAAACCAAGGATCCATTGGCGCTGCTGGATCAGGCGGGGCAACTGCTGGAAGGGCGTTAACCGTCACTTGCTTTGAACCTGCGCGCTGTTTTGGCATCGTATCTACCGATACCGCCCCGGCCTTTCAAACAGCCGTTTTCAGGTTGTTGCCGCTGGGGCCCGTCGATACCCCTTCACGCCCTTGAGTGGCTGCCGGCCCTCGGGTAATGTCAACGGACCCATAGGACAGAGCACGCTCATGACTTCCAAGCTGGAACAACTCAAACAATTCACCACCGTCGTGGCCGATACCGGCGACTTCGAGGCCATCGCCCGCGTCAAACCCGTGGACGCGACCACCAACCCTTCCCTGCTGCTCAAGGCCTCGGCCATTCAAGGTTATGCCGAGCAACTGAACGCCTGCGTGGCGGACTGCAAGGGCGATGTGGGCCTGGCCAGCGACCGTTTTGCCGTGGCGGTCGGGCAAGAAATTCTGAAAGTGATCCCTGGGCGTATTTCCACTGAAGTGGACGCGCGCCTGTCGTTCGACACCGAGGACATGTTGAAGCGTGCGCATCGCCTGATCGATCTGTACGACAAGGCCGGCATTGGCCGCGAGCGCGTGCTGATCAAGATCGCTTCCACCTGGGAAGGCATTCGTGCCGCCGAGCAGCTGGAGCGTGAAGGCATCCAGTGCAACCTGACCCTGCTGTTCTCCTTCGCCCAGGCCGCCGCCTGCGCCGATGCCGGGGTGTTCCTGATTTCGCCGTTCGTGGGCCGTATCTACGACTGGTACAAGAAAGCCAATGGCAACGACTACACCGGCGCTGATGATCCGGGCGTGCAGTCGGTGACGCGTATCTACAACTACTACAAGGCCAATGACTACAAGACCGTGGTCATGGGCGCGAGCTTCCGCAACCTCAACCAGATCGAGCAACTGGCCGGCTGCGACCGCCTGACCGTCAGCCCGGACCTGCTGGAAAAACTGGCCGCCGACGAAGGCAAGCTGGAGCGCAAGCTGGCGCCAGGGCAAGCCGGGGAAACGCGCTTGATCCTCAATGAAACGCAGTTCCGCTGGTTGTCCAACGAGGACGCCATGGCGACCGAGAAACTGGCAGAAGGTATTCGTCAGTTTGCCCGGGACCAGGAGAAGCTGGAGGCGTTGCTGCAAGCCAAGCTTTGAGCTGATTCACAAGGCATGCAAAAAGGGCGAACCTTGGTGGGTTCGCCCTTTTTTATTGGGATTTGGCTTCGCGCTGAGGGATCAGGTGGCTGAACCGGCGCTTTCGCGAGCAAGCCCGCTCCCACAGGGGGATTTGGGTAGGATTCAGTTTTTTTGACCGGCGCAAGACCTGTGGGAGCGGGCTTGCTCGCGAAGGCGTCCGTCAGGCCAATACATGCCCCGAGGTCAAGGCCCCTCTAGCGCATTCACCAGGTCATGGAAGGCTTCACGATTGGAGTCGTTGAGCCCCATCAGGATCTTGTGGGCTTCGAGCACCTTGATCCGCACTTCTTCTTCGGACTGGTCCTGGTCAGGCAGGTCGTCCAGGCATTCCGGGCACGGCACAGGGTCGCCCACGATGTTGAACACCTGGTCGAAGCCCATCGATTGCAGCAGACGGGTAATGTCGTTGTGGGTGGTGACGACTGTCGGCAGCAGGCCGACCTTCTGCCGCGACAGGATCGACAGTTTGGCCAGCAGGCCCAATGTGGTGCTGTCGATGCTGCGGGTTTCGGTCAGGTCGATCACGATGGCGCTGAAGTTCAGCGAGGTGAAGATCCGCTCAATAGTCGCATCCAGCGCCGAACACAGGGTCAGGCGCACTTCACCGACAAACTTCAGGACAAAGGTGCCGTCCTGCTCGGCGAACTGGATTCTACCGGTACTCATCAAAGGTTCCTGCTCAACACTAACAGGGCGATATCATCCGGCATCTCCCCGAGCGTGGCTAATCCAAACACTTGACGCAAGCCTTCCAGGCTGCCGCCCGCTGCACTCACCCGTTCAGGCAAGGCCGCTTCTTTCTCTTTGAGTGTAGGTTCTGTCAAAAGGTCCAAAATGCCATCAGACATCAGCGTCAGGCTGAATGTCGGCGGCAATTCCAGTACGTGGTCTTCGTAGGTGGCCTCGTTGAACAGGCCCACCGGTAAACCACGCCCTTCCAGGTAACGAACGCTGTCTGGTGTATACAACACAGGCAAAGGCAGGTGACCGCCGATGCTATAGGTCAACAAACCAGTCTCCTCGTCGATGACTCCACCGACCATTGTGACGTGTTTGCCCAGCTTACAACTGATCAGGCCTCGGTTGATATGCCCAAGGACTTCCGAGGGCTTGAACTCTGGCAGCGTGCCGTTGCGCTTGGATTCGAACAACAGGCGTGTGGTCATGAATTTCAACAGCACCGTCACGAATGCCGAAGAAGCACCATGGCCGGAAACGTCCGCCAGGTAGAACGCCACACGTCGTTCATCGACCCGGAAATAGTCCACGAAATCGCCCGACAGGTACAGCGACGGGATGATCTGGTGGGCAAAACGGAAATCGTCGACGGTCCAGGGGCTGACCGGCAGCATGTTCATCTGTACCTGGCGCCCGGCGTTCTGGTCTTCCTGCAACAGGTTCAGGCTGGCTTCCAGTTCGCGGTTGGCGGTTTCCAGCTTTTCGCGGTAACGCTGGTTCTCCAACAACAGCCGCGAACGGTCCAAGGCCCGGCGCACCGAGTGCTCGAGCACCGCGAGGTCTTCAAGGGGCTTGATCAGGTAATCCGCCGCGCCCAGGCGCAATGCCTCGACCGCGTCGTTCATCACGCCCGCGCCCGAAACCACGATCACCGGGGTCTGCGAGGAAATCTCGGTGACCTGGCGAATGAGTTCGAGTCCGCCCATCTGCGGCATGCGCAGGTCGCAGATGACCAGGTCGGGCTTGTCTTGCTCGAATACCTGAAGACCCTGTTGGCCATTGCTGGCCTGCAGGACGCTGAAACCACTGTCTTCCAAGTAGGCTGCGAGACTGGCTCGCACCACTTCGTCATCATCGATTATCAGCAGCGTGGCACTGGTTTTTGGCATGTGGGCAAACGGCGCCAGAATTAGGTTGGCGTAGCGGGCTGGGCGGTCTGGCCTGGCACGCACTACTGGATTCGCTTTCTAGCCTCTCTGTCGTACCGGTTTCAGGCCTTTGCCCTACACACAACTACATCAGAGGTGCCCTTCTAAGGCGCAGACGGTACTCCCATCCGCGGGGCGTTTCAAGCTCATGCAGATAGCCGCTTGCCGTCTTTATTTGTCAAAGCACAGAGAGTTATAAGAACCGAGCGAAGCGTAACTCAATGGAAGGATCAAACCTGCTCAAAGCCGACGCCAAAGCACAAAAGGCGGCTTTTTGGGCCGCCTTCGTGGTTTTACAGGTCGAAATTAAAAATCGTCTTCGACCTGGCCATCCTTGACCTTGAATTCGCGGTTTTGCAGGTAGGCGTTGCGGATGAAGACATACTTGTCGCCGCTCACCATCTTCTCGGCCGACAGCAGGCTGGCGCGGGTGTCGACGACGTTCAGGCCTCGAATAGAGTTACGCACCGAGACGTTATCGATATAACGATACGGGGCCGTGTAGTCATCGACCAGTTTGGCCGGCGCGTCACGCAGGGTGCTTGGCCCCAACAGCGGCAACATCAGATACGGCCCACTGCCCAGGCCCCAGTAGCCCAGGGTCTGGCCAAAATCTTCATCGCTGCGCTGCAGGCCCATCTGGGTGCCCACATCGAAGAAGCCCAGCAGGCCGAAGGTGGTGTTGAAGACCAACCGGGCGGTGTCGACCCCGGCAGCGGCCGGCTTGGCCTGCAGCACGTTATTGGCCAGGTTGCCGACGTCACCGATGTTGCGGAACATGTTGTGGATGCCGTCTTCGAGGAACTGCGGCGTCACGTATTGATAACCCTGGGCCAGTGGCTTGAGCGCATAGGTATCAACAGTGTCGTTGAAGGTGAAGATTGGACGGTTGATGCTTTCCCAAGGATCTTCTTCCGTGGCGGCCTGAGTGGCGAACGGTACCAGCAGGGCGCAGGTGGAAAGACACAGCTGAGCTAGACGATGGCTCCAGCGCATAGAGGAAAACTCCTTGGATTGTTCAAGCAAGGGCGCCGAGCCCAGGCGGTAAGCTGGCTAGTATAAGACGGAACGCGTGGATAGGCAGCACCGAAAAAACAAGCGGGCGTAGGACGTTTCCGCGACCACTGCCCTTCATTTCACTGTCACCGGACTGTCATCGAGGCCCTTTAGGCTGCTGGTTATTTCAAGGACGTTCCCA
>NZ_MUOA01000105.1:0-15237 GCF_002001065.1 Pseudomonas sp. A25(2017)
CCCCACCCAGTCACTAAGGATTTCACCCCATGGAATTGCTGCTGGAAACGGTCGCTCTTTACTCGCTCAAGCTGGCTTATGAGACAGAAGGCCACAGCCCGATTCTGCGGGATGATCCATTGATGGGCAGTTGCGACCGCGAGATCTTTGAGTTGTTGATACGGCGGGGGGATGTCCAAGGCATCCAAGCCAAAGTGGAGTGGTGTTTGGGATTGGCTCTGCTGGCGCTTGGAGGTAGTAATACGGTTTTGGGACGGGAGCTGCATCGCCTAGCGACGGATTTCAACGCGGCGCAGACGCTGGAACAACTTAATGCTCCGCTCATCGCGCTTAAGCATTATCTGAAGAATATTCAGTGAAAAGCTGAGCCGTAGCAATCTCCGGAGATAGAGCTATGTATTTGGCTCTCCCGTGCGAACACGCGCCCTCCAATCAAAACCTTGCTCATTTGCCGCATTCCCATAGGTTCTTACGAAAAGCCTGCCCCCTCTTTTTCTGTGGCCAATGAAAAACCGAAGCATTCAACCCACTGGTCAACTGCCGGAATGTGGGACCGGACCTACAGAAGGATTTGAATAAAACAGGGATGGCGATATGCTACCCCAGTAACCCCAACATTGCTTGCAGCGGCAAGACATCGATGGACCATACCTTTCAGGGATATTAGGAAAATGGCTTCGACACGTATTAAAAGCATCTTAATCAAGAAGTTTAGGGCTTTATCAGACGTAAATATCGAAATCGGAAGCAATATCACGCTGATTTGCGGGAAAAATGGAACATCAAAATCCTCAATACTCGGCGTTGCTGCCCAAGCGTTTAGCTTTGACAAAAACCCTATAGATGACTCACCGCTTAACTACAAAACCATTTCCGGGGACCCTTTCACATCTATCCCTAGCGAGCATTTTCGATTCTCTGAAAAATTTGACCCGCCTGGGTCGATGAATATTATTTTTGATATACATGACGGCTACACTGACACGGACACCACTCCCAACCTGGGACTAAACAAACGCAGTGAAAGCCCAATCGCTCGACCAGTACTTAGAAACAACAACACCGTAAAAAACAAAAAGAACACCAGCAGAAACTTAACTCACCCAGTTATATTCCTTAGTTTAAAACGCTTAATGCCAATAGCCTCAAGAGACAGTTACGAAGTTAAAAATCTTGCATACCTAGCACAAAACCACCAACGCTTCATACATCTTAACAACGAATTACTCAACAAAGAAACTAATACAGCGACAGCCACAGCAGGCACTTTAAAGTCCGCAGTAGCGCACGACAGCAACTACGACCAAGACTCTGTATCCGCGGGCGAAGACAACGCAGGCCAAATAATTCTGGCATTAATGTCATTTAGAAAACTAGAAGAAGACTACCCCGAATACAAAGGCGGTCTGCTTTTAATAGACGAAGCTGACGCAGGCCTTTTTCCTGCCGCACAGACAGCATTAATAAAAATACTAACCCGTGAAAGCGAAGACTTAAATTTACAAGTCATTATCACTTCACATTCACCAACCATGATCGAAAAAATTTACGACCTGAGCACAGTTTACCGTAGAAAATATAAAACCATCTATCTGAGCGACACTGAAGGGCAAATCAAGTCAAAAAGCGACATGTCATGGGTAGATATATATGCCGATCTAATGATTGAGACGGTACAACTAACACCAAACTTATCATTACCAAAAATAAACATTTACTTCGAAGACAAAGAAGGCTTTGACCTTTACAACCAAATACTAACGCGCCACCCAATAAAAAAACTAATAAACCCATTAAGCGATGTGTCCATGGGCTGCGCAAATTACATACATCTAACCAACCATAAAGTTCCGGAATTTTCTAAACACAGCATAATCATTCTTGACGGCGACGTACTCAAAACCGAAAAAATTCAGAGCATACTGCTGCTACCAAGTAAACTAGCACCAGACAAAATTATTTTTGAGTATCTCTATAATCTTCCTGCCAGCCATTCTTTTTGGACAAACGATCTGAGATTCACGAGAGCCGTCTTTACTCGAATCGCAAGAGACATCACGACCACCTTAAACATCTCAGGCGCAAATATAGACTTACTCAGCGCAGTCGACATTTACAACAAAAACAACCAGGCACACCAACAAAAAGAAAAACTACGAACAAAATTTAAAGATTTCTACAAAGATCCCGCCATACAAGGCCTACTAAAATCTCGCGATCCAAAGTTAAACATCTGGAAGTTATGGGTCACCGCAAATCAAGGTGAATGCAATAAATTCAAAATCAGCTTTATCAAAAAAGTAAAATCCACCCTAGAGAAAGGATTTGGTGTAGATAGAACAAAATTAGAGTTTATTCAGGACTTCTAGAAGTCACAGACCAAGTTACTCTCGACTTCAAGAAAGCGAGAGTAACTCCAAAACTTATAAGCTATTGCAGCCTACAAGGACAAGCCACAGTGTCTGCTGCAGCTATCAATACAAAACAAAACCTTATGCTGCTTGAATAACATTGGGCAAAGTAAGCACATCTGAAAAAAAAGCAACTTCTTGGCCCTTCATCTTGGTAGCGGCGCTGTATACTAAATCGATTTCTGAAACACGAAATCTTGAATACATTCTCCGTATTTCAACATGATCATCATACGACAACATCCATGGTGTCTTAATCTTACGAACAAGAATACTAATCCGCTCGTGATCATCAGGCTCATAAAAATTATCGTATAGACGCTTACCCTTTACATAGTAAGGTGGATCTATGTAAATCAAGGCATTTTTTAAACCTGCGCGATCAATACCATCTAGAAAAGCTTCAGCATCCAACTTATAAAGTGTAATCTGACTTGACCGCTTTGAAATTGCCACAATACGATCCACCAACGCATCCTTGTTGAATCGGGCGTCAATTTTATAGTTGCCAGTCTGATTATAACCTCCAATAACCCCACCATTTATAATTCCGGACCTATTGGTCCTATTCAGATAAAAGAATGCAAATCCTATCTCAAGAGAACTATAGTTTATATGATTTGTGAGTATTTCTCGCTGAGCATACCAAGTCGCCATATCAAGCTGACAATCATAAATCATACCCACGAAATGCTCAGTATGGTTTAGAACAGAATCCCAAAAGCTGAAAACCCCGACATTTAAATCATTAATGTGTATATGAGAAACAAAATCAGTTAATAGCAACTCTAGTGCAACTCCAGCCCCTCCCGCATAAGGTTCGACATAGTGCCCACCCATCATATTGTTTTCAGTCATAATGCTGCGAACAAGCCAGCAGAGCTTCGATTTTCCGCCTGGATATCTAAGCGGTGTATAAAATCTATTCGCAGCCATGACTATAATCCTTAAACCTGATGATTCTTGATCGCAACCCACAAAACCCTAAGATATTCTTCGTAGCACTTTTCCCAAGCTGCTTTTAATGAATCCATTGAATTTTGGTATCTGCCATGTAAAAAACTATGCAATGACTGCGGACTTGCAAAACTATTCGGATTTGCAGCTTCCCCACTAACTATTACATGTTTAAGCTCTTTAGAAAGTAGCTTTTTATCATGCAAATCAGTCGCACAAGCCTTGATCATATCACCAAATGAAATCTGACCAAAACTATTTTTCTTACCCTCAGCCTCAACATCAAATTTATCAATATATATTCGCGAGGATATTTCAACTAAAGCACGCGCAGCACAAGCAATAACCAAACCATGATCTGTCAACTTAAGGCTATCGATTTGATTGTATAGCTTATTACACTTAGATTCATGCGAAGGAATACTAAGCTTCCCTATAAAGAGTTTATCTCTTTGCGAAGGGTCAGGTTGACGACGGAGCTTAGGGAATAAACCATCAATAATTTTGTCATCACCTGTTTTTTCAGGAACAGGGTTCTCGCCTAGGGGTTTTGGTGAGCCCGTAAATGGGCTCACCGATGCCCCTCCACCCTCTTCTAGTCGAATTTTAGAATCAGGCAAAGGTACTGAAGCCTTATCTATTTTTAGTTGCTGAGCAGCTTTAGCGAGCGCTCTTTCTATGAAACTAGTTTTATCTTCATCTGCATACACTCCCTTAACCTTAAAATCAGGCTGAGAGAACTCTTCCAAAATATTCGCCAAGACTCTATCAAATATATGCTTTGGTAACGTTTTTATGATCTGCCGATCTTTACTATAAGAAACCCCTAAAGCTTTCTTAAATTGCTCACTTGGCACCAATCGATCAAGGTTTGTAATCTTCTCATTAAGTCTAGCAGCTTGTTGGTCGGTTATTAATTTATTGGCCTGAGCATATTCAATGAACTCTAATGAGCGCCAATACCTAGCGGTCCCTGTTTCATTTAAATCATGACGTCCTTTTTCAGCCGCTCCCCAAGTAGAGGTACCAGCCCCGCCCTGCAACCCTAAATGACGAAGTCCCATCATCCACAATACGCGAGCGCGGTCCTTTGAGACGACGCAATCAACCTCAAATAACAAATTATCACTTATTGAAACACTCTCTATCCGACGACGAAAGACAGGATCCTCACATAACGCAGGATTAAAAAGTAGTTTAATTGCAGCAAGACGACGATTCCCTTCTTTTACGACAAACTTTCCTTTTGATTTCGGCAACGGCATTACCAGAACTCGCTCAATTTCACTGAGCCCGT
This sequence comes from Pseudomonas sp. A25(2017), assembly GCF_002001065.1. Taxonomy (NCBI): domain Bacteria; kingdom Pseudomonadati; phylum Pseudomonadota; class Gammaproteobacteria; order Pseudomonadales; family Pseudomonadaceae; genus Pseudomonas; species Pseudomonas sp. A25(2017). The sequence continues at coordinate 4,666 of NZ_MUOA01000105.1, forward strand.
TTTGCGCAATACTTCGCATCAACGTTATCAATTTACTCCCAAGGTGTTCCACGTGCCAGTTGAGTATCTCTCCTTGACCGTTAATTATATCGTGACGAGGATTCTCCTCATCCATAAGGATATTATCTATATGAATCACTAAATTATCAGCCACATCCCCTCCCTAAGCGCTATGATCAAAACCAACCAACACATACCCAGCCCAAAGCAACTCAAAACGTAATACGCCACCCTTAAATTTTTTTACTACCAAATCGCCACTTCCGCACGTTATTAACGTCATCCACAAATGCATCTTCAGCTCAACTCGAAAGCAACGACCATTATAAGTAGCCGAATACCCCCCCCTTAAGAAAGCACCTATAACTATTACGGTGTGATATTAAGGATATAAAACTGAGGAATTTAAATAACGAAGCATGGGGAAAGTGGGGAGTTAGCATAGGTCACATCCTTATGTTGGGTGGGCTAAGCCGGTTGCAGCTTTCGCTATGAAGCATTCGGATCATCAGTTTCCCTGTCTGACTGATACGCTCATAATGAGTACAGACTATGCTGGCCGTTTGGTATCGGCAAGGGTTTCAGTCAATTTATTGAGCCGCGACTCGATCGCTAGGGCGCACTTCTTTTCTTCGCAACGCTTATCTCTCCTGGCGCCTCTCGGCCATACGGACTGAGCCCCGGCTTCCAAGCTAAAGACGCAAACCGCCTTATGGCGCAAATTTGCGCATCATAAAAAAGGTCTTGCTCTGCAAGACCTTTTTAGCCCGTTAGAACACGGGTTATCCGACAACCCTACCTCACCTCAACAATATCCAAAGCCCGATTTGCCAACAGCTCACTCACCTCAATCACCTGCAAAATCCCCAACGCAACCCGCCGCCTAGACCCATCCAGATCAAACGCCAAATCACTGATCATGACATTCGCAGAAGTCAGGTTCTCACTAAGGTTCGCAAGTAAACACTCAGAATCCACCGCCGGATCAATCCGAAAAATCGAGTCGGACTTGTCAGACGTTTCGCCCTTAGGCTTGGGTTTCAGGTAGTAATCCAACGCGCGGGTGGCCGCGTCGTCGAGCTTTCTGTTTCGGGCAGACTGGGCACGAGATGTGGGTTCGTCTGTAACTGGTGGATTCGGTGTAATTTTGACCATAGCCTTAGCTCTCTTTGCTTGAGGCTACTTCCCGTTCGCGACTAAACGATTGGGAGGCAGCTGTACGCAGGTTAGTCGACCGACGAGCTAAGAAATCGGCGCGCCCAAGGGCGCCCTGCGCACAGCCACCATCGAGTGCAGGGATGGGGATTCCTGACTGATGGACGCTTGAGCGACTTAGCAACGACGGGCGACTAAACCCGATCACTGATGAGCAGTGACAGGTCCCAAACTACCGACGCAATCCAAGGCGAACAAGCCGGCGGATTCTGGCGTAGTTGTAGGCAAAGGCGCAAGGCGACGTCGGCTGACGAGTTGCGGGCGCCCAGTGACTGACAGCCACGACTGACACGCCTACCTTTTCTCTGGGGCAGATTGGCATACTGTCGAAAGACTCCCAAAAACACCCATCCAACCACATGAACCACGCTGCCTTCCGCCAGGATGAATACGCAGCACATCGTGATGACTGCCGAGACTGAACATGCCATCCAGCCCAGCATCAAACCTTGCATTTTCCACGGGTTCGATCACGACTGCCCTCCCGTCTGATCTTTCGCTCAGGGCTGAGGGCCTATACCAAATATTAGGAAACACCAGCCTAGCAACACACCCAGGCATTGAGATCAAAGTATGCGGCGAGGATTTAGTCATTCCCTATCGAATCCATCATGAGGGCGATGAGCAGGAATATTTACAGCTAAATGGGCTCCAGAGCGTCATGTACTCTTGCGTCCTGACAAGGCATCACGATGGCCATATCAGACACCGACAGCTCAAGCAAATCCTGTCGGTGTCAGAGCCCTGGGTCGTCCCATTCGTGATGCAGCTTACTGGCGAGTACGTAATGGAAATACTCGATACCTGCGAAGCTCATCTGCCAACACTCAATCAGGAGCTGTACGGGGATTTCATCAAGGACAACCCGAAATATTTCAAAGCGCTACAGGATCGGATGATCAGCTACTGGGATTGCTACTACCGCCACCTGTATAAGTACCGGCAAGACTACGTGGGGTTTCGGTTGTTCGAGCACTTTCGCACGCTCGCAAGGGAATAGATGGTAAGCCAAGGCACGTTAGCGTGTATCCCCGCATTGATCCCTAACTGCAGAATTCGTCTACAAGGCACGGTTTGTATGGCATGTACGAGTTTCCCTCGGGCACAAAAAAGGCCTTGCTAGGCAAGACCTTTTTCCGATCCGGGCGGCATGTAGCGCTGCTGCCCTACCTCACCTCAACAATATCCAACGCCCGATTCGCCAACAGCTCACTCACCTCAATCACCTGCAAAATCCCCATCGCAACACGCCGCCTCGACCCATCCAGATCAAACGCCAAATCACTGATCATCGCGTTCGCCGAAGCCAGGTTCTCACTCAGATTCGCAAGCAAACACTCAGAATCCACATTCGGATCAATCCGTAAAATGGAGTCGGACTTGTCAGACGTTTCGCTCTTAGGCTTGGGTTTCAGGTAAAAATCCAACGCTCGCGTGGCAGCGTCATCGATTTTCTTGTTGCGGGCAGACTGAGCACGGGAGACGTGTTCGTTCGTATCGGGAGGGTTCGGAGTATCTTTTGCCATTATCTTGTTTCCTGTAGTTGGAGCCATCACCCACTCGCGACTAAACGATGGGAGGCAGCTGTACGCAGGTTAGTCGACCGGGGAAACAAGAAACCGGCGCGTCCGAGGACGCCCTGCGCACAGCCACCATCGAGTGCAGGATGGGAATCCCGACTGGATGACGCCTTGCACAACCTGTTTCACCCTGGGCGACTAAACCCGATCACTGATGAGCAGTGACAGGTCCCAAACTACCGACGCAACCCAAGGCGGACAAGCCGGCGGATTCTGGCGTAGTTGTAGGCAAAGGCGCAAGGCGACGTCGGCTCGCGAGTTGCGGTTGCCCACTGACTGACAGCCCCATCTGACACTTCACATTGTTCCGGCCCCACATAGCCAGCCCTACCTGTTTTGAGGAAACCGGAACGACCACTTCAAGAATCCTCCTACATCGCGCCCCTCTCTTCCCGCGTTAGCGTCTGCGCTGCATTTAGCGGACGAGATTCACTACGTGGCGACACGCAAAAAAGACATCCCCCAGGTTCGAAACCCGCCCGGCGGCGACGGGCATCACGTCACCTATCGGGACATGACCGCCAGCGAACTGGCCGAGCGCGAAGCCCGGCAGTTGGCTTACGAAGCCATGCTTGCCCGGCAGGCAGCCTATGAACGAGAGCGCTGGGCCACGGTGGATAAAAAGCCCGTATTCAGCGTGACCGGAAGTGTGTTTGCCAAGAGCTGCAAGCTCCCCAACGGCATCATCGATTACAGCAACCCCAGCGGCTACGTCCCGGCGGATCTGGTCAAGCAGTACGGCGAACTCATGTGGCTCGGCGGTCGCAGCGCCGATCCATCCGGCACGATCCCCCTCAAGCGGATCGGCGCTGGCACGGTTCCCGTTACCTTGGGCAGGCTCGCGCTGGGCGGTTCGGCGACTTCCTCGGCTGCAGTTGCTGGCGGCACCGTCGGCGCTGCCCTGCTGACAGGTATCGTTGCCCTGCTCTGGCCGTCCAATCTGGGCGATAGCGCACTTTATAGCGAAGACCAGCTACGCGACCTCAAGCAGGCCCGCAGCCGCATGCGCCTGAGCGTCGAGCAGCAGGCCGACGGCAGCCTCAAGGGGTATGGCTTCTATACCGGCCAGCATCCCGATTGGGAAATGGTTGATGTTGTTCAGTTCACGTCGCGAGCCGATCAGTTCATCGCCGACCTGGGTGATGGCATCGAACTGATCTGGACGCCGGCTACCAATCCGGCTGACACCCTCGGCATTCCCGCCCTGGAAGCTGCGCCCCAGGCACCGCCTATTTGGATCTACCCGCCGACGCCGATGGCCGACAGCATCATCGTCGATCCGATCTATCCGCCGGAGTACAGAGATTTCATTCTGGTGTTTCCGGCGGATTCGGGGGTTCGGCCGGTTTATGTCGTGGTCTCTGTCAGGCGAAGCGGTAACGCCGACCATGACTATCATCCAGCACCAGAGACCGAAGAAATTACCGGCTTTTCAAATCTCAAAGAGGTAAAAAAGAAAACACCAAAACAAGGAGGGGCTGGACTCAGAGAACGTTGGGCTGATCCTAAAGGAAGGACCATTTATGAATGGGACTCCCAACATGGCGAGCTAGAGGTATATCGCGCAAGCGACGGAAGTCATTTAGGCGCGTTCGATCATCGGACGGGAGTGCAAGTAGGTAAAGCTAGAAAAAACCGCAACATCAAAAAATATTTGTGAGGATTCGATGGGCTTAAAAATAAGATTGGATTGGTACGACAAAAAAACCGAATTGGGCGAAGGCAAAGAATATTCGAACGACTTGGGGGATGATTTGTCAGTAATCACCGCGCTGGATCTGGAAAGCGAACCCGAAATATATGACGGGGGCTTTGATGTACGCGCCGAATGGATACCTATCATCCAACCCTTCTTTGGGCATTCAATCGCCCCAGAAAATTTCGATTATCAAATTTCATTTCGGTACCGAGCCAACTGGTAAAAAAACTAGCCATCTCCCATCAAAACATTTGTACGTGGCGGCGACGTAAAGCGTTGAAAATGGGAGGACCCTAAAGGCAAGTTTTATGAATGAACTCACGGCACGGCGCTATAGGATAGCCCCATGAAACACAAAATAATGGGAGCATTAGACGGCGACGACTTTGCCTCATACGAAAATATGCTCTGCATTGACACTCAGACTCTAGCAAAAATAATGAATTGGACCGAAGAGGAAAGTTATTTTTACGACTACGCATTGAACACATCTCAAATTGAAGCACTGGAAGGTTCGTGCTCAATAGAGTTACCACGAAACCTGTTGCTTTTTTTAACCAGCAGCAACTAATTCACTAAAAGGCATCAAAAAGAGGGATACCATGCGTTACTTCTCAATAACAGGCTTCTATCCAGACGACAAGAAAGACGATTCACTGCAGTTTGAGATTTGCATAAAAAACGCCGAGCAAAACGAAGCGCTAGCCCAGATAACTGAAGCAAAACCATTCAACGCTGTTGAACCAGGAGAGCTGGAGATAACGGAAGAGCAACTCAAAAAAATAGAAAAAACACTCGACATGAAATTCCCTGCCGGACTGGAATATTTCATCGGGACTAGCGCCGACACCCCTTCAACCAAAACCAAATCAAAAAGCTGAGCGAGCCAAATGGGACTCAAACTCAGACTTGAATGGTTTAGCAAGCAAACCGAATCCTACGAAGGAGAAGAATATTCAAAAGACTTGGGCGAGGACGGCACTGTCATTGACGCCTTAGGGATTCCAATCGAAAACAACATAAATAACGGAGGCTTTAATGTCCCACAAGAATGGATAAAAATTCTCCAACCTTATTTTCAGCATTCAATTGATTGGCCCACCTACGTCTATCAGGTCTCCTTCGATTATCGAGACAGCTGGTAGGCACGGAGTGAGTGGTCAATTAAAGAGGAATACAGACTCACTCCACATACCGTGCCCGGCTAAAAAACAGTGCCGCACCGATAGCAATAGCACTGGTTGAAGCGATACCCACATCAAAACCCGAGATGAAAGATGGCAGCGCAAAAATACTCGCGAATCCCAGCGCAAGCAGGGTTATGCCGAACCATTTCCTGAGGCCGTAGGATTTCATATAGAAGAACAACAGCAGGAACACTGCGTATGCCAAAGCGTACAGGCCATATTCGCTCATAGTTCTAGCCGCCTTGAGAACTCATTCGTTGGGTGTTGAGTAAATCGCCCTGCTGCCGGGTCAAGGGTTTGGAAATCCCGACCATCATTTGGCATGGGTAAATCCTTGACGAGCATTTTGTCGTAGAGCACTCCGGTTTGCCTGTGCCGTTATCGCTTCAGGTCTTCAATCAGCTTACCTACCGCTAAATCAGCCACCCGGGAAAACACCGCACGCGCAGCTTCAGGATCGGTGGCGTACTGCTCCGGGGTGTAAGCGATGGTGTTGCTTTCATTGAATACCGAAATGGTATTGAAGTTGCGCCAAACCGAGGTGCCGCTGCGTTTCATGGAGGCGTTGACGCCAATGACGGGGTAAAGCACGGTGCTGTAGTTTTTCAGGCTAAGCCCCCACTGCGCGACCATGATTTCAACGTCAGCGTCCGCTCTCTCACCTTGCGCCACGAGGGTGAACAACCCCTCTTGCTTGATGCGCTTCTCGAAGCTTTCACGCACCAGCTGGCCCACATCGATACCGTGAGCCTGCATGTTGTTCAGAATGGCCTGGGAAACATCTACCGTCGCGCCGTCGGCCGCCTTAGTGCCCGCGACCGATCCGGCGCCCGCCAATGCGCTCGTGCCGGCGCTCGATGCCCCGGCGGCCATGCCAGTCGCTGCGCCTGCTCCGGCCCCCAGGCCTGCACCCCACGCCTGAGTCATGCTGGTGTATTGGAAGTTTTCTACCGCAAAGTACACGGGAAGGATCTTGATCGTTTTGATCTGGTGGCGGTCTTCAACGCTCAAAGACTTGGTTACACACCCGGACAGCAGGACGAGCGAAAGCAACGCGAGGATCAACTTTTTCATGGGTGGGAAAACCGATTACCTGGATGAATGAGGGCTCTGGGCATCATGACCGACAACCGTTTCAATAGAAGCGGTCTTCTTCCTTCATGCGATAAATGCTTCCGAAGGTCATGAAGGAGATCCCGAGCAATACCAATGTCAGCAGCACCCCGCCAGCCATGACGAAGAAGCTGGCGCGATAAGTGTGTAGCTCGGTGGCGATGCTGCTGACCTGGGGGAGCCAACGTGAGTACAGCAGGGGAACGTCACCCCCTACTTCGTACTGATCATGTTCGTTATAGCGTTGGTCCACGTATTCATCTTCATGGACCTGTTGATCACCGTCGGTATACCGGTAATGAATGATGATGCCGTTTTCATTCATCGGGATGCTTTCCAGTTGCGTCACGGTGCCGTTCACCTCGACAGCGCTCCACCGAATGGCCCCATAAATGGACCCTGAGTGTTTTGCCAGGGAGGCTAGAAATAGCAGTACACAGCAAGCAACGGTAAGCAGGATTATTCGGTTATAGAGATGATCTTTTTCAGCTTCGCGTGGGTAAAACATGCTCCGGTCCTTCGGTGATTTTTTCGTAAACCTATCGGCGTCCGGACCAGGGCGCACAAGCCGGCGGATTCTGGCGTAGTTGTAAGCAATGGCGCAAGGCGATGTGGGCTTGGGGTTCTGGTCGCCCAACGTCTGACGGTCTAGCGACTGGTATCTCTCAGACAATCGACCCATTCAGCATTATGGAACGGCTCTTGCGCGCCAGCTCAAGCCAGCTCGCGACTGTCTCGATAACGATTCCCAGACAGTAATGTCTGCGCCGCCGCGGCTGCGATTTTTTCCGCCACTGCCGGATCGGCTACCGCTCGAGCGAGTGTTACGGCACCAACCAGCGTGGACAATGCGAACATGGCTTCGCCTATGTCGGCAGGAGCGTGCTCCGACGTGGGGCCGGCCACGATCAAGGCGGCGACGTTGAGCAGTTCAGCCTCAAACTCCGCGCGTGAGTTGGGATCAGACCTGGAAATTTCTGACGCTAGACTCTGCAGGGCGCAGCTCTCGGACAGTTCGCATTTACGCTTCTCTCCCAAGTAGAAACACACGAACTCAGGCCACCAGGTGTGCCCGTGTTGGCCTTGGAAGTGGCGCACACCCTCCTTGAGTTCAGCCATCCCCTGTGCGACCGACTCACGAAATGCAGCAGCCTTGGAGTCGAAGTGGGCATAGAAGGCGCCGGACGTAACGCCTGCTTCCTTTGCCAAGCCATCCACACCAATGCCGCCAAAGCCAGCTTTGCGAAAGCCACGGCCAGCGGCGTCAAGGATTCGTTGACGTGTCTGCTGCTTTCGTTCGGATCGAGACATGCATACCTCTCTACGGGATTCCGGGTGAGTGAATCCAGATTGTACTTGGCAATGTAACGATCGTTATGTAAATTAAAATAACGATCGTTATTTTACGATCGATGCGGTCGCCGATGCGACGCAAACCTCGCTTACAGGAGTATGGAAATGCCTCTCACCCTTACGCTTACTGAAGGTGTCCTGCCTAAAGGCAGCGAGAAAATTGCTTTCGCCCAGCTGTCTGACGCGATGCTGAAGTGGCATGGCCTGACCGGCAACAAGGCCATGACCCCGAACATCGTCGGTTCCATTCATGTTTTGACCGCAGAAAACACCTTCTCTGGCTCCGCCGAAGCGCCTGTGGCTTTCATCGAATGGAAGGTGCCTGCCTTTGCATTCGCCAACCGCGAAATACAGATTGGCTACATTGAGGAAGTAACCAACATTATCCATGAGATGTCCGGCGGTCAGCTGCCCAAGACAAACATCTGGGTCAACATCGTGCATGCCGTAGATGGCGCTTGGGGTATTGCTGGCAAGGCGATGACCAATCAGCAACTCGGTGAGGCCATCGCAAGGGGTTGATCCGACTTGAGGCAGTGAAAAAGGTCTTGCTTGGCAAGACCTTTTTTTGACCGAAGGACAGGTTTTACCCGCAGAACCTAGCTCACCTCAACAATATCCAACGCCCGATTAGCCAACAGCTCACTCACCTCAATCACCTCAATCACCTGCAAAATCCCCAACGCAACACTTCGCCGCGAGCCATCCAGATCAAACGCCAAATCATTGATCATGGCATTCGCCGAAGCCAGGTTCTCACTGAGATTCGCAAGCAAACACTCAGAGTCCACACCCGGATCAATCCGAAAAATGGAGTCCGACTTGTCAGACGTTTCGCTCTTCGGCTTAGGCTTCAGGTAGTAATCCAACGCTCGCGTGGCAGCGTCGTCGATTTTCTTGTTGCGGGCAGACTGAGCACGAGAGACGTGTTCGTTCGTATCGGGGGGATTCGGAGTATCTTTTGCCATCGTCTTGCTTCCTGTCATTGGAGCCATCACCCACTCGCTGCTAAACGAGGGGAGGCAGCTGAACGCAGGTTAGCAGACCGGGGAAACAAGAAACCGGCGCGTCCGGGGACGCCCTGCGCACAGCCACCATCAAGTGCAGGATGGGGATTCCTGACTGGATGACACCTTGCACAACCTGTTTCGCCACGAGCTGCTAAACCCGATCACTGATGAGCAGTGACAGGTCCCAAACTACCGACGCAACCCAGGGCGCACAAGCCGGCGGATTCTGGCGTAGTTGTAGGCAACGGCGCAAGGCAGTGTCGGTTGAGCGCTTTGGACGTAGGACCTGGTCCCGCAATGGACGTCGGCCTATTCTGACGCGGTCCCCTCTTCCACAGGCAGGCCTCCATGATCCAGTGCAAACGCGCCTACGAAACAGCCAGCGCCGAGGATGGCGTGCGTGTTTTGGTGGACCGCTTGTGGCCGCGCAATTGTCGCAAGGACGAACTTGCCATAGCCGAGTGGCTGCCGGAGGTCGGGCCTTCCCATGAGTTGCGCAAGGCATTCAAGGCGGGGGCTGTTTCGTTTGAGCAGTTCAAAGTCGCCTATCGCAAGGAACTGGCTGCGCAGCCGCAGTGTTGGTGGCGGTTGGTGGATGTTGCACAGGACGGCCACCTGACCCTGGTGTATGCCGCCAAATCCACGGTCGAGAACAATGCCGTGGTGTTGGCTGAATGGTTGGAGGATGAGGTGGAGAAACGGGCAGACGCGAGTTCACCGGTTTGCTATCGATCCGAGTTTCCGGGCCATTGACGTCAACTGAATTCATCGCCGATCAGTGCGGTGCTGCGGCTCCTTGGAACGCACCGAATCCATCATCGTGATCAAACTCCAACAGGTAGCTCTCGGTCACATGCCCGCCGGGAGCGACGTAGCTCGCCAACAGCGCGTGCAGGTCGTTGCACAGGTCGGTTCGCGATTGATAGGCGCCGACGCCGTAGTTGGGATCGAAGAGTCGCCCCGTCTGGCCGTCGTCAAAGGACGCTGCGATGGCGTGACCACCGCCGCCCTCCGGGCCATCGACGTAGTAGAACGAAATAATGAAGTGATGGGCTCCGGGCCGCTGGAGGATGTCGAGGATGATGTGGCTGGCGACCCCGCCGACGTAGCTCACTACTCTGCTCGGAGCGCGCCCGATGATCGACTCGGCAGTGTCCTCCAGTGCAATGCTCACACCGAGAAACATATTGGCAGTCAGCCCCTGCTGCGCATCGGCGATCGCCTCCTTTCTGGCCTGCAACGCGTCGAAACAGTCATAGGGCGCACCGATATCGACCCAGAGTGTACTGAAACCGAAGCACACGCCCAGGCTATCCCCGCCATACCAGGGAAGCCCTCCGCCGAATAGAGTGCCTTGGCCTTCCCATCTTCTGTTCTGGTGTGATCGGGGGAAGGTGAACATGGGGGCTTTCTCC
>NZ_MUOA01000110.1:0-14597 GCF_002001065.1 Pseudomonas sp. A25(2017)
GAACATGGTCTGGCAACAAGTCTACGATCCCTTCGGTAATACGGTGCTGTCGACGCTCCTGGCGGCGGTTCCGGTGGTGGTGATGCTGGCGTCCCTCGCGTTCTTTCATGTCAAGGCGCATCTGGCGGCGTTGTATGCCCTGGCCTCGGCGTTGCTCATTGCGATTTTCGCCTTCGGCATGCCCGCCGGCATGGCCGGGTCTGCGGCGCTTTATGGCGCCGCCAACGGGTTGCTGCCCATTGGCTGGATTGTCCTCAACATCATTTTCCTGCACCGGCTGACCACCGAGAACGGCTCATTCAAGGTCCTGCAGGACTCCCTCGCGCGCATCACCGATGACCGACGCCTGCAATTGCTGCTGATCGCCTTTTGCTTCGGTGCGTTCTTCGAAGGCGCGGCGGGCTTCGGCACGCCAGTGGCGGTGACCGGCGCGATCCTGATCGGGCTCGGGTTTTCGCCCCTGGCCGCCTCGGGCCTGGCGCTGATCGCCAACACCGCGCCCGTGGCGTTCGGTGCCCTGGGCACGCCCATCATCACCCTGGCCAAAGTCACCGGGCTGGATGAGATGGAGCTGTCGATGATGGTCGGGCGGCAGTTGCCGTTTTTTTCGGTGCTGGTGCCGTTCTGGTTGATCTGGGCCTTCGCCGGGTGGCGCAAGATGCTGGAGGTCTGGCCGGCCATCCTGGTGGCCGGTGTCAGCTTCGCCATCCCGCAGTTCCTGGTGTCGAACTACCATGGGCCAATGCTGGTGGACGTGATTGCCGCGCTGATCTCCATGGCTTGCCTCGCCGGGTTCCTCAAAGTCTGGAAGCCGGCCACGGTGCACACTTCGGCGGCGCTGTCGGGCCGGCACGATGACTCGAAAATCGAAGCGAGCGAGCAACAGCAACCGGTCGCAAGCGGCGCTTTCGCCAGCGACAACCGCCCCGCCGTGCTACGGGCCTGGATGCCATGGATCATCCTCACGGTATTCGTGTTCGCCTGGGGCACCCAGGGCTTCAAGAACATTTTCGACACCCGCCCGGCCATCGACCCGCAGACCCAATCGGCCAAGCTCGACCCCCAGGGCAAACCGATGCGCGAGGCCAACCCGATCTTCTCGCCCTTGCTGACCTTCGGGACCATCCACCAGCAGATCGAAAAAGTCCCGCCCGTGGTGCCCCAGCCTAAAACCGAGGAAGCGGTCTACAAGTTCAACTGGTTCACCGCCACCGGCAGCGGCATCTTCCTGGCGGCGATTCTCGGTGGCTTGCTGATGGGCTATTCCATCCCGCAACTGCTGCATCACTACCTGCGAACGCTCTGGGTGGTGCGCTACTCGCTGATCACCATCGTGGCGATGTTGGCCCTGGGGTTTCTCACGCGCTACTCAGGCCTGGACGCGACCATGGGCCTGGCCTTCGCCGCCACGGGCATTTTCTACCCCATGTTCGGCACCCTGCTGGGCTGGCTCGGCGTGGCCCTGACCGGCTCGGACACGGCCTCCAACGTGCTGTTCGGCGGCTTGCAACGGGTGACAGCGGAGCAGTTGGGGCTCAGCCCTGTGCTGATGGCGGCGGCCAACAGTTCCGGCGGGGTCATGGGCAAGATGGTCGACGCCCAGTCGATCGTGGTCGCCTCCACCGCGACCCGTTGGTACGGTCACGAAGGCGAGATCCTGCGCTACGTGTTTTTCCACTCGGTGGTGCTGGCGATTCTGGTGGGCGGGCTGGTGACGTTGCAGGCGTATGTGGCGCCGTTCACGCATATGGTCGTCGGCGGACAGTAAATCGAGAATCAGCCATGATCGGGGCTGTTGTGGCGAGGGGATTTATCCCCGCTGGGCTGCGCAGCAGCCCTAAAGCAGTTAACTCAATCTTCCTGGCACACCGAGTTGTCTGGTTTGGGGGCTGCTGCGCAGCCCAGCGGGGCGGTGCGACGTTTCGCTAAATCCCCTCGCCACAGGTAAGCGCCTTTACAACCGGCGCTCACCTACTTTAAAGCAGGGTGTTACTGAACGTTTTTCAGCTTGACCACATCACCGGACACCGAGGTGGTGTAGCCGGTCAGGACCCAGGCCCAGAACCAGTTTTCCTGGACTTGGGTGTTGATCATGGCGTCGCCGCCCTTGGCCTTGATCGCTGCGGTCTGGGCACGCACGAAACGGTTGTTCTGGCGGATCGGGATCAGGCCGAACAGCAGCAGGCCGGTGGCCTTGGCTTCACTGTGGCCGACAACGGTGTATTGGCTGCTGTCGTATTGCTGGGTTTTCATCGCGGTACCGGTGCAACCCGCCAGGGCCAGGCCGAACAGTGCGCAGGCGACAACTTTGCTGATGTGGTTCATTGAATACTCCATGAGAAAACGCCCGGGATCCGTCTCTCGGGCGGCGCGTACTCTAACCGATCAGCAACAAATTGACACACGATAATCCGCCCAATTCAGCGCCTGGAAGGCTCATCGCAGAGCCATCCGTCAGTTGCATCTCCAGCGAAGCAGGCCTTCGTCGATAACATGAAAACTGCGCCACGGAAGGCAGTTCTTGCCTTGACGGCCGATAGGTAACGGCCGGACCCGTTGGAGGGTTTTATCATGATTGACCTGACTGTCTGGAACATTACCCTGCCCGTGCAAACGCCGGCGCAGGTCGTGGCGACCAAAGCCATGCCGACCCTGAAAAACAAGTATTTCGACAACAACGGCCAGCGGATCGTCTTCTGGGCGCCGGTCACGGGCTCCCATACCGGTAAAAGCGAGTACCCGCGCTCGGAACTGCGGGAAACCGGCAAAGACGGCAAGTTGCGCAACTGGCGCTACAACAGCGGCACCAACACCCTCAAGGGCGAGCTGTCGGTGAACCAGGTGCCTTCCGAAGGCCGCGTGGTGGTGGCGCAGATTCACGCCAAGGATGCGCCGACACCCTTGTTGAAACTGGTGTACCGCTACGAAAAGGGCACCGGCAATATCGACGTGGAATATCGAGTCAAGCCCAAGGACAAAAAGAGCCCGGTGATCTACACCGTGCCCAAGGTACCCTTGAACAAATCCTTCTCGTACACGCTGCAAATGGACAAGCAAGGCCAGCTCTCGGTGCTGATCGGCAACGGTGGCAAACAGGTGAAGCTGGACAAGTCCTGGCAAGGCTACGATTTCTATTTCAAGGCCGGCGTCTACACCTTGGACAACAAAGGCTATTCCAATGAAGGCGGGAAAGTGACCTACACCAAACTGAGCGTCAGTCACAAATGACTGACGCCCAGCCCTGCTTCAGGCCTTTGACGGCGCAACAAGCGCCTGCTGGCCACGGAAGGTAAACAGGAAGCAGACCAATACCAGCAGCGCGAATCCGGCCGGGAACAGCCAGATGCTCTGCCAGTCATGACCGCCGGCCACGACAAAGTGATCGGTCACCTGCCCCGCCACCCAGAAGCCGATCAGCATGCCCACACCGTAGGTCGCCAGGGTAATCAGGCCCTGGGCCGAGCTGCGAAAGCGTTCCGGTGCCTTGGCGTCGGTGTAGATCTGCCCCGAGACAAAAAAGAAGTCGTAGCAGATACCGTGCAAGGCAATGCCGGTGAACAGCATGAACGCCAGGTCGCCGTTATTGCCGTAGGCGAACAACACATAGCGCAGCGCCCACGCCAACATGCCCACCAACAGCGCCAGCTTGATGCCGAAGCGCTGGATGAACAGCGGCAACAGCAGCATGAACAACACTTCGGACACCTGCCCGATGGCCATCTTCGCCGTGGGGTTGGTCATCCCGGTTTCGGCCAGGAACGGGTTGGCATTCTGGTAATAGAACGCCAAGGGAATGCAGATCAGGATCGAGGCGATGAAGAACACCAGGTAGCTGCGATCCTTCAACAGACCCAACGCGTCCAGCCCCAGCAGTTGCCTTACACCACCTGTGCCGGCCTGCTCCTTGAGCGGTGCCGTGGCCGGCAGCGTAAAGCTGTAGAGCCCCAGGACCAGGGACGCGACGGCCGCCATCAGGAAGGTATTGCGCAAACCGCCTGCCGAGATCGCTTCGCGCGAATCCCAGGCGAACACAAAACTGATCACCACGCCAGCGACGATCCAGCCAATGGTGCCCCACACCCGGATGCGCGAGAACTCCAGCGCCGGGTCGCGCATTTGCCGGAACGCCACGGAATTGACCAGGGCCAGCGTCGGCATGTAGACCACCATGTACGCCAGCACGTACGGGTAGAACACGCTGAAATCCGCCGCCGAATACAGCTGATACAGCAACACCGCGCCGAGCAGGTGCAACACCGCCAGGATCCGTTCGGCATTGAAGTAGCGGTCGGCGATCAGGCCAACGACAAACGGCGCAATGATCGCCCCCCACGATTGCGTGGAAAACGCCATGCCGATCTGCCCGCCGCTGGCGCCCAGCGTGCTGGAAAGAAAAGTCCCCAAGGTGACGAACCAGCCACCCCAGATAAAGAATTGCAGGAACATCATCACGCTGAGGCGTGCGTTCATCGTGGTCATGACAGTCACCGTTTTATTGTTGTTCTTGTGAAAAAAACTCACCGCTTTTGTTACAAAAGGACCTCAACTGTGGGAGCAAGGCTTGCCCGCGATGGCCACGCCGCGGTCTAACCCTTGAACCGCGTTTTCGTTCATCGCGGGCAAGCCTTGCTCCCACAATGGGTTTCCTTGCCATTGGGTTTTGGCCACAGGTTTTTGGGTTGAGCCGGCTACCTCAACAGGCCCAACAACCGCCGATTGGAGTCTTCATCCGCCGTGACACTGGCGAAGTCATCGAACGCCTTGCCAGTCTTGCTGATCATGTGCCGCTGGATGAACGCTGCCCCTTCTGCGGCGCCCTGTTGCGAATCCTTCAGGCAGCACTCCCATTCCAAAACCGCCCAACCGCTGAAATCGTATTGGGTCAGTTTGCTGAAGATCGATTTGAAATCGATCTGGCCATCGCCCAACGAGCGGAACCGCCCGGGCCGATCGACCCAGCCCTGGTAGCCTCCGTACACACCGGAACGGGCATCGGGGCGGAATTCGGCGTCCTTGACGTGGAACATGCGGATGCGCGCGTGGTAGCGATCGATGAAGCCCAGATAGTCCATCTGTTGCAGCAGCAGATGGCTGGGGTCGTAGAGAATCGCCGCCCGTGGGTGATGATCGACCGCCTCCAGGAACTGTTCGAACGAGGCCCCATCGTGGAGGTCTTCGCCGGGGTGGATTTCGTAGCACAGGTCCACACCCGCTGCATCGAAGCAGTCAAGAATCGGCAACCAGCGCCGGGCCAGCTCGGCGAAACCTTGCTCCACCAGGCCCGCCGGGCGCTGCGGCCACGGGTAGAGATACGGCCACAGCAGCGCGCCGGAAAACGTCGCATGGGCCTTGAGACCCAGCCGCTGGCTGGCGCGGGCGGCCAGCTTGAGTTGCTCGATCGCCCATTCGGTCCGCGCCTGGGGCTGGCCGCGCAGATGGGCCGGGGCGAAGTCGTCGAACAACGCGTCGAACGCCGGGTGCACCGCCACCAACTGGCCTTGCAGGTGCGTCGATAACTCGCTGATCTCGACACCAGCCTGGGCACAGGTGGCCTTGAGTTCATCGCAATAATCCTGGCTCTCGGCGGCCCTGGCCAGATCGATGTACTGCGTGCCCGACGTTGGCAGTTGAATGGCTTTGTAGCCTTGCGACGCCGCCCATTGGGCGATATTGGCCAGGGTGTCGAACGGTGCTTCGGCGGACATGAACTGCGCCAGGAAAATGCCTGGGCCGCGCAGGCCGCTCGGTGATGTGTCGAGGGTATTCACAGCAGGGATGCTCCGGTTTGCACGGTGGTCCACTTCGCGTCGCCACGGTGGTTGAGGAGGACGGCCTCGATGAATGCCATGCCCCGCAAGCCGGTCTCGATACCGGGCACGCCTGGGGCGTCAGGGCCTTCGACATGGCTGCGAATGGCGTGGGCGAAATCGCCGTAGAGGTTGGCCATGGCCTCCAGGTAGCCTTCGGGATGCCCAGCCGGCAGGCGCATGCGCCGGGTCGCCGCCGCGCACAGCCACGGCTGGCCGACACCACTGCGCAGGATCCGCAGGGGTTGGTCAAAGGCGCGATGGATCAGGCTCGCCGGTTCTTCCTGGCGCCACTCCAAGGCCCCCTTGTCACCGTAGACGCGAATCTTCAGCGGGTTCTCTTCGCCGGTGCAGACCTGGCTTGCGATCAACGCGCCGCTGGCACCGCTCGCCATCTTGAACAGCATCGCGGCGTCGTCATCCAATTGCCGGCCCGGGATGTGCGTGCCCAACGCGGCGCATAGCTGTTGGATGGGCTGGTCCGCGACGAACTCGGCCAGGGAAAACGCGTGGGTGCCAATGTCGCCGATGCAACCGCCCAACCCCGACTGGCCGGGGTCGTCGCGCCATTCGGCCTGTTTATTGCCCTGGGCGGCGACATCCTGGCTGAGCCAGCCTTGGGGGTACTCGACCAGTACTTTGCGCACCTGGCCGATCACGCCCGAGCGCACCATGTCCCGGGCCTGCCACACCATGGGATAGCCCAGGTAGGTGTGGGCCAGGCCGTAGAGGCAACGGCTGCCTTGCAGCACTTCCCTGAGGGCCAGCAACTCATTGAGGTCGAGCGCGGCGGGTTTCTCGCTGAACACATGGAACCCGGCTTTCAAGGCCTGGCTGGCAATGGGTGCATGAAGATGATTGGGCGTGACGATCACCAGCAATTCCATACGCTGATCAAGCGGCAGCAGCGCTTCGCTGTCGAGCATCTGCTGCCAGTCGTGGTAGCAACGGGACCCGGCCAGGCCCAGGGCCGTGCCGGTCTGCCGAGTGTTGTGCGGGTCGCGGCTGAAGGCGCCGCAGACCAGTTCGAAACCGCCGTCCAGGCCCGCGGCCTGACGATGGGCCTGGCCGATGAAGGCGCCCTCTCCACCGCCGACGAAGCCCATTCTTATTTTCGGTGCTACAGGATTCATCGCGATTCTCTTCCTGTCAGGATGATGATGTAACCGGTTACATCATGGCGGAAATCTAGGCTCAGTTTCCCTGCGTGTCAAACCCAACGGGTTCACGCCTGAACATTTGTCACGCGCCCAACCTGCGGTAAGCTCCCCCACCGTACCCCCTGTTCCCCGAGGTGATTTTGTCCAACATTCGTGAAGTGGCCCGGCTGGCGGGTGTTTCGGTGGCCACGGTGTCCAGAACGCTGAAATCGCCCGAACGGGTGCTTCCCGAGACGCGGGACAAGGTCAACGCGGCAGTGGAACAGGCCGGCTATCGGCCCAACCTGATGGCCGTGCAATTTCGCTCCCGGCGCACCGGCAACCTGGTGATCCTGGTGCCGGCCATCGCCAATACGTTTTTCGCCCGGGTGATCAGCGGCGCGCAGCAGGCCGCGCAGACGGCGGGCTATCGATTGCTGCTGTGCGACACCCAGGGCCGCGCGCAGATCGAGCGGGAATTCGCCGCCCTGGTCTACGCCCACCAGGCCGACGGGGTGATCCAGTTGCGCGCCAGCGATCCTTTCGAATCGATGCCCGCAGGCGCTGAAAGCCTGCCGCTGGTCAACGCCTGCGAAGTGGTCAAGCACGCCCCCTACCCGACCATCAGCCTCGACAACCGCGCCGCCGCCCAGGCCATGACCGAGCATCTGATCGGCCTCGGCCATCGCCGCATCGGCATCATCAAGGGGCCACGCAGCAGCCCGTTGACCCTGGACCGCGTGGCCGGCTACCAGGATGCCCTGAACCAGGCCGGTATCGCCGTCGACCCAAGCCTGATCTGCCATGGCGACTTCACTTTGAAGGCCGGCGATGATGGCGCTGGCGCGATGCTGGAGCGAGCCGACCGTCCCAGCGCGCTGTTCTGTGAAAACGACGAGATGGCCATCGGCGCGCTCAGGCGCATCAAGCAGATGGGCCTGCGGGTACCCGAGGATATTTCCCTGGTGGGTTTTGACGACATCCCGTTCGCCGCCTACTGCGACCCACCCCTGACCACCATTTCGCAGCCTGCCGAAGCGTTTGGGCAAAAAGCGGTGGAGATGCTGATTGCCTTGATCGAGAAAAAGCCGATTGCCGAGCGGCATGTGGTGTTGCCGTTTGAGTTGACGGTGCGTGGCAGTACGGCGCCCCTTGCATAACCAGGAACCTGTGGCGAGGGGATTTATCCCCGTTGGGCCGCGAAGCGGACCTGAAACCTGATGCTCCGGTGTGTCAATTTGATTGGGTTGTTCATTAATGGGGCCGCTTCGCGGCCCAGCGGGGATAAATCCCCTCGCCACAAAACCTCCTGACCACGGCTTTACTCGCCATCACCCACGTTTGAACTACAGTGGAAGAACTCTGCATAAAGCCATAACAAGACGGAGAGGTCCCCCCATGCGAGTCAACAAGCGCTTCACCCTCCTGGCCGCCGCGGCCGCCTTGGCGGTTACCACCGCGGCCCAGGCTGCCCCGGTGTATATCAACATCCTGACGGGGGGCACCAGCGGGGTTTATTACCCGATCGGGGTCGGGCTTTCACAGATCTACAGCAATGGCATCCAGGACGCCAAGACCTCGGTGCAGGCCACCAAGGCCTCGGTGGAAAACCTTAACCTGCTGCAGGCCGGGCGCGGGGAGCTGGCCCTGGCCCTGGGCGATTCGGTGGCGGACGCCAAGAACGGCGTGGAAGACGCCGGCTTCAAGGCACCGTTGACCAAGCTGCGTGCCATCGCCGGCGCCTACCCCAATTACATCCAGATCGTCGCCAGCCAGGAGTCCGGTATCAAGACCCTGGCCGACCTCAAGGGCAAGACCGTTTCCGTCGGCGCGGCGAAATCCGGCACCGAACTCAATGCCCGGGCCATCTTCAAGGCCGCGGGGCTGACCTACCAGGACATGAAGGTCCAGTACTTGCCGTTCGCCGAATCGGTGGACTTGATCAAGAACCGCCAACTGGACGCCACGCTTCAATCCTCGGGCCTGGGCATGGCGGCCATTCGCGACCTGGCCTCGACCATGGCGTTGAACTACGTATCGGTGCCCACCGATGTGGTGGAGAAAATCGCCAACCCGGCGTACCAGAACGCAATGATCCCGGCCAATACCTACGACGGCCAGACCGACGCCGTACCCACCGTGGCCATCACCAACATCCTGGTCACCCGCGAAGATGTCCCGGATGAGGTGGCCTACCAAATGACCAAGCTGCTGTTCGAGAACCTCACCCGCCTGGGCACCTCCCATTCGGCGGCCAAGGACATCACCCTGAAGAACGCCGCGAAAAACCTGCCAATCGCGCTCCACCCCGGCGCCGAGCGCTACTACAAGGAAGTGGGCGCGCTGTAGCCCGATACGGTCAACGGCGCTCGCTGTCGTTGGCCGTCGTGTTTTCGCCCCTTGGATGTGAACAGAAGGCAGGCACCTCATGAGTGAAGACCAGCACGGCATCGCCACGGACCCGCGGGACTGGCCCAAGACGCTGTTCTACGTGGCCTTGTTGTTTTCAGTGTTTCAGATCGTCACCGCCGCGTTTTCTCCGGTTTCCAGCATCGTGCTGCGGGCGGTGCATGTCGGCTTCCTGCTGTGGGTGGTGTTCCTCAGCTACCCGGCCTATGGCAAGCAGCGACCCTGGCAACCCTTGGCCTGGGTCTTGAGCCTGGGGGGCGTGGCGACGGCCGTCTATCAATGGGTGTTCGAGGCCGACCTGATCCAGCGCTCCGGCGACCTGACCACCGCCGACATGATCATCGGCGTGATCCTGATTGTGCTGGTGTTCGAGGCCGCACGGCGGGTGATGGGCATCGCCCTGCCGATCATTTGCGGCGTATTCCTGGCCTATGGCCTGTTCGGCGAATATCTGCCAGGCGACTTGGCCCATCGCGGCTATGGCGTCGATCAAATCATCAACCAACTGTCGTTCGGCACCGAAGGGCTGTATGGCACACCCACCTACGTGTCGGCCACGTATATCTTCCTGTTCATCCTGTTCGGCGCCTTCCTGGAAAAGGCCGGCATGATCAAGCTGTTCACCGATTTCGCCATGGGCCTGTTCGGCCACAAACTGGGCGGGCCGGCGAAAGTAGCCGTGGTGTCATCGGCGCTGATGGGCACCATCACCGGCTCGGGCATCGCCAACGTGGTCACCACCGGGCAATTCACCATCCCGTTGATGAAGCGCTTCGGCTACAAGGCGGCGTTTGCCGGCGGTGTAGAGGCCACGTCCAGCATGGGCAGCCAGATCATGCCGCCAGTGATGGGCGCGGTAGCGTTCATCATGGCCGAAACCATCAATGTGCCGTTCGTTGAAATCGCCAAGGCCGCATTGATACCCGCGTGCCTGTACTTCGGCTCGGTGTTCTGGATGGTTCACCTGGAAGCCAAGCGCTCCGACCTCAAGGGCTTGCCCAAGGACCAGTGCCCCAGCGCCTGGGGTGCGGTCAAGGAGAGCTGGTTCCTGCTGATCCCGCTCGGGGTGTTGGTCTACCTGTTGTTTTCCGGACGCACACCGCTGTTTTCCGGCATGGTCGGCCTGGCGCTGACGGCCATCGTGATTCTTGGCTCGGCGATCATTCTCAAGGTCTCGAACTACGCGTTGCGCTGTGCCTTCTGGATCGCGCTGGGGCTGCTGTGCGTCGGTTTTTTCCGGCTGGGCATCGGTGTCGTGTTTGCGGTGATCGGCGTGTTGGTGGTGGCCTGCTGGTTCATGCAAGGCACGCGGGAAACCCTCGTCATCTGCCTGCATGCCCTGGTGGATGGCGCGCGTCACGCCGTTCCGGTGGGGATCGCCTGCGCCTTGGTGGGCAGCATCATCGCGGTGGTCTCGCTGACCGGCGTGGCCTCCACTTTTGCCGGCTACATCCTCGCCATCGGCCGGGACAACCTGTTGCTGTCACTGATCCTTACCATGCTCACCTGCCTGGTACTGGGCATGGGCATCCCGACCATTCCCAACTACATCATCACCAGCTCCATCGCCGCACCGGCCCTGCTGGAACTGGGCGTGCCGCTGATCGTGTCGCACATGTTCGTGTTCTATTTCGGCATCCTCGCCGACCTGACGCCACCAGTGGCACTGGCGTGTTTCGCCGCCGCGCCCATTGCCCGGGAAAGTGGCCTGAAGATCAGCTTCTGGGCAGTGCGCATCGCCCTCGCCGGCTTCGTCATTCCGTTCATGACGGTCTATAACCCGGCACTGATGCTCCAGGGCGACAACCTGTGGATGACCGCGTACATGCTGATCAAGACGTTGTTGGCCGTCGGGCTTTGGGGGATGGCATCCACCGGTTACCTGCAACAGAAAATGCCGATTTGGGAACGCCTGCTGTGCTTTGCCGCTGGCGCGTTGCTGGTGGTAGCCCTGCCATTGACCGACGAGATTGGCTTCGTACTGGGTGGGTTGCTGATTTTCCAGCACGTCTGGCGCTCGCGACGTGCCGGGCGGGCCTTGGCGTGATCGGTTTGTGCCTGGGCCTGTCCGGCGTGGTCTGGGCCCAGCTTCCCGTTGCCGACTTCACGCTGGCATGGAACCACACCATCGAAAAGATCCGCTGGGAGGAAGACTATCGCGTCAGCGAACAGGGCCTGGTGCTGGGTGAAGCCAGGGTCAAGGGCAATGGAGCGGGCATGGAGATTCCCGACAATGCCCGGCTGGAAAATGGCAGCTGGCACTATCAACGCCAGGTGCCGCCCCTGCAACCGCTGAAACTGGGGCGCACGCCGCAGGCTGGCGATTATCAGTTGTGTTTCGATGGCGGTTGTCGGGCGATGAGCCATTGGCTGGGGCCGCCGACAGAGGGCCAGCCGACCGTGGAGCTGTGGAGTTGCGAACAATCCTGAACCCATCAGAAAACACAGAACATCCGTGGCCAGCGATTACTCCCGCTGACGCGCGCCCTGTAGGAGCTGTGTAGGAGCGGTGTAGGAGCTGTCGAGTGCAACGAGGCTGCGATCTTTCCCCAGACACTTGAATCTCAAGTGAAAGATCAAGATCAAAAGATCGCAGGCTTCGCCAGCTCCTACAGAGCCCAGCAGGAGCAACTCCTCGACACAACGCAGAACCGTTTCACTCAGGCAAACGTCGCCCCCCGGGTATTCACGAACAGCGAATATAACGAGTGGCTGCCGGCCATGAACAACCGATTGCCTTCCCGGCCGCCGAAGCAGACGTTGGGGCAGCGCTCCGGCAAGGAAATGTGCCCGATGGCCTTGCCTTCAGGGTTGAACACCCGCACGCCATCGAGTTTTTCCAGGTCGGCCTTGGGGTCGCCATTGCCACCCCAACCGCACCAGAGGTTGCCGCTTTCATCGCATTTGATCCCATCGATCGCCGCGTAATCCAGGCCTTCGATGTGCTTGCGCCGCTCGCCCAGCGTGCCGTCATCCTTGACCGTGATCGCCCAGATCAAGCGGTTGGGCTTGGCCCGGCCTTCGACCACGTAGAGAGTTTTTTCGTCCGGAGAAAAACACAGCCCGTTCGGCCCCGCCAGGTCATCGATCACCTGAGTGACCTTACCGTTTTCACCGTCGATGCGATACACCGCGTGGGGCTGGACAGGCGTCACTTTGTGCCCTTCGTAGTTGTTGCCGGTCTGGAACGGTGGGTCGGTGAACCAGACCGAACCATCGCGCTTGCAGACGATGTCGTTGGGCGAGTTGAAAGGCTTGCCCTCGAAACTGTCCGCCAGCACGGTGAGGGTGCCGTTGTGCTCGGTGCGGGTGATGCGTCGGCCTTCACTGGCGGTGGTGGAGCCTTCGCACACCAGCAACCGGCCCTGGCGATCGCGGCACATGCCGTTGGAGAAATTGGAATTTTCGCGGTACACCGACAGGCTGCCGGTGATTTCATCCCAGCGCACGATACGGTTGTTGGGAATGTCACTGACCAGCAGGTAACGACCGTCACCGACCCACACCGGCCCTTCCGCCCAACGCAGGCCCGTGGCGAGCTTCTCCACGCTGGCGTTGAAGATGCGCAAGTCCATGAAGCTGGGGTCAAGGATGTTGATCAGCGGGTCCGGGTAACGCTGGCTCAAGGGTTCGGCCTGGGCAAGACCCGGCAGGTTGCCAAGGGCAGCGGCAGCGGCCGAGACCACCAGGGATTTTTTCAGGAAAACCCGGCGGCCCTGATCGGCGGCGGTTGCAGATTGCGAAGCATCCATCGTGCGTCTCCGTTAATTATTATTGGACGGGACGACAGTTTTACTCTGTGATAAGACATCGTACAAGTATGTGAGACGGCTCGTCCGGACAATTGATCAGTCCGGGTGCAGCGGTATACGAACGGTAAAAGTCGTGCCGACTCGCGCCTTCGAGTGAACCTCGATGGTGCCCTGATGGGCCGATACGATCGCCGAGGCGATGTGCAGACCCAGTCCGAGCCCGGCCGTGGAACCGTACTGCGCTTCACCGCTGCGCAGATTTCGGACCATTGGGTTGAAGATGTTGGCAATGGCCTCTTTCTCGATAGGCTTGCCCTGGTTGTTGATCGCGATCACGGCCATGTCCTCTTCAACGCTCAACGAAACAGTCACCGGCGTGCCTTCGGCGCCATGCTGGACGGCATTACCAATCAGGTTGGCGAACACCTGCTCCATGCGGGCCGGATCGAACAGCCCCTCCACGGCACCGGTCGTTTCAAAGAGGATTTTGCTTTCCGGGTGATAGGCCCGCGCCTCCTCCACCATGCCTTCGCAGGCGGCCACCAGATCGCCATTGAAGCGCTGCACCGGAATACCCGAACCCAGTTGGGTACGGGTGAAATCCAGCAGATCGCCGACAATTTTGTTGGCCCGCTTGACGCTGGTGTAGATGCGCGACGTGATCTTGGTGGCTTTGGCGGGCAGGTCCCCCGCCCGCAGCAGCACTTCGGAACTCAGCAGGATTGCGCCCAAGGGGCTGCGCAGGTCATGCCCGAGAATCCCGAGAAAGATATTGCGCGACGCATCCACCGCCCCCGAGTAACTGACGACGGACTCGGCCAAGGCCTGGTCCACGGCCTCGTTGAATCGAATCAGATCGTCCATGACCTGCTTGTGATCCAACTGCGTGTGCGGCATCCAGAGCATGAGCACGCTGGTGCGCAGGGCCCGGTATTCGGAAACCATTTGCTCCACGGTAAAACCCGAGGACTGGCGGATGACCGCATGGGTTTCGGCGGCGGTTTCGGCATCCGCCGTCGGAGCCTCCCCGTGGGACTTGGCAATGGCCTCCTTGCGCGTTTGCGAGGTGCGCAGGTCAGCGGCGATGGTGCGCAGCATCTGCTCGGCATGGTCGCGCAGGGCCACGGAGTCCATGCCTAGGGACGCAGGGGTTATGGTTTTGGCGAAGTCTTCCCACGCCTGAAGAATCGGCTCGATATTGTCGAGGATGAAATCGGCCAGGCGCATGGGTTTTTCCGCAAGTAGGGCGATGCTGTAGACGACACAGCGGCCTGATTGTTGTACAGCAAAGCACCGCACAATGTGGGTAATGCTGTTCATTTTTATTGGTGTGTATATCCGTTATTTCGGTAACGGCGGCTGGCGGTTCCGCTCTTACAGCGGCTCACTTTTGAGAAGCGCAAAAGTAAGCAAAACGCTTCTGCCCCACCACTCGGCACCTCGCCTAGGCTCGGTGTGCCCTCACTCCGGCATTGCTCCGTGGGCCGCCG
>NZ_MUOA01000029.1:0-13097 GCF_002001065.1 Pseudomonas sp. A25(2017)
GTGCTGGGTGGGCTTGGCGGTGTCGTTTGGGCTGGCGCCGTCGAAGAAGTAGCCATCGCGCCAAATCAACGCCATGTCGGCGGCACCGCCCATCAGCCCGAGCAGGCGCTCGGCCGTGAGGGTTTCCAGGGGGACGTGGCCGATCAGGATCACCTGTTCGCTGTCGCGGTTGTAAGACAGGGAAGGGCAGAACGCGCCGCTCAGCAGGTACAGGTTGGTTTCCAGTAGCCGTTGCAGGACCGCTTCCCGATTCGCCACCGGCAATGGCCCGAAGCTGCAGTAGATAAAGACGTCTCCCTCACCCACACCAGGGGTGTGCTTCAGGGAAAAGTCGACATCCTTGACCGACAGGTTCGCCTGCTCGTAGAACGCTGCCGGGGTAGGAATCATTGTAAGTTCGCAGAGCTGATCGATCAGCTTGCAATAGATGGGTGACGCCATGAGTGACCTCGCATTGTCATCCAGGCGCCGACGAGCGCCTGCTGCCCATGGTGAGTGACACCTGCGGCATTTCGGTTCCAACCGACCGCCGCTGCGGGCCGATGCCGACGCGCCGGGCGAACTGCGTGGAACCGCAGCCCTGTGATCTGCCACCCAATGGCGCCACCTCACTCAAGGTTGACCGCCCATGTCCCGATCACTTGCACCTTTGCCGGCCCTTCGAATCGTCCCCAAAGGGTTGTCCATGCTGGCCGTGGCGACCTTGCTGTATGGTTGCCAGCACCTCGAACCGCAGCTGACCATTGGCGATCCTTCCGCCAACGAGCCTTACCGCTCGCAACTGCGCTGGCTTGAGCCGGCGCCTACGGACACGATCATCCAGATCGGCGAGTCATCCCCGCAAAGCGGCGGCAGCCTGTGGACGCGCATGCGCCAGGGGTTTTCCTTGCAGGCCAAGACCCAGGGGGTGGCGCGCATCGATGAGCAACGCCGCTGGCTGATGGATCGCCCGGCGTTTCTCACCCAGACCGGACGCGCCGGTAGTCGCTACTTGCACTTCATCGTGGGCGAACTGAACAAACGCAACATGCCGCTGGAACTGGCGCTGTTGCCGGCCATCGAGAGCGGGTTCAATCCGAACGCCCAATCGCCGGCCCAGGCCCTGGGCCTCTGGCAATTCATTCCCGCCACGGGACGCCGCTACCAATTGCAGCAGGGAGGCGACTATGACGAGCGCCGGGACATTCCGTCATCGACGCGGGCCGCCCTGGATTATTTGTCCTACTTGCACGATTACTTCGACGGCGACTGGCTACTGGCGCTGGCCGCCTACAACGCCGGGGAAGGGCGGGTGCGCGACGCTATCACGCGCAATCGCGCCCGCGGCCTGGCAACCAATTATTGGAACCTGTCGTTGCCCGGTGAAACCCAGAACTATGTGCCGCGACTGCTGGCGCTGTCGCAACTGGTGAATGCGCCCGCCGACTATGGCGTGAGCCTGGCGCCCATCGCCGACCAGCCGTACTTCCAGATGGTCGCCTTGGCGCAGCCCGTGGACCTGGCGCACCTGGCGCTGTTGTCCGGTGTGCATGAGCGAGAGTTGCGCATGCTCAACCCTGCCGCGCGCGGCCGGGCCAGGGGGCGCTTGCTGATGCCCATGGAAGCGTCGCGCAGGTTGCAGGCCCAACCGGACATGATCGCCAAGGCGGCGCTGCCCCGCGTGGCCGGTAGCGAAGAACAAGTGGTTGCCTCACCCGATACCGGCGTGGCCGAGCCGCAGGTGGCAGAGGTGGTCGTGCCGCCAGGGGTGTGAGCCGATTATCCAGGGCCTACAGGCAGCCCATCGCGACATTGGCCAGGCCGCGTGCACGTGGGTCCATCAAGACGTAGGAGCCAATGGTGTTGCAGGCGAAGCCGAACGCCACGCCGCGCTCAGGGTCGGCAAACCCGATGGTGCCACCGGCGCCCATGTGGCCGAACGCCTCGTTGCCCATGCCATAACTGCCGTTCGCCACGTCCGGCTGGTTGAGCATGATACCCAGGCCGAAGCGCGTGGGGGTCTGGATGGTCGGGTCGTATTCGGCGCTGTGCTCGCGCAACATTTCGTTGAGCAGCGGCGACTCCAGCAGTTGCCCGTCGAGCAGACCGGCGTAGAACGCCGCCAGGCTGCGGGCATTGCCATGTCCGTTGGCCGCCGGTTGGGTCATGCGTTTCCAGCCCGCCTCGTTACTGCGTCCCAGCACCATGGGTGGGTTGGCGAAGGCCAGTGTGCTCATGGCGGTCGGCTCGTTGAGCACGTCCGTCAGTACTCGCCCAAAGGCCTCATCGTCGATCTCGTCTTTGGTGCGTGCCATGTAGGCGCAGCGCGCGATGGTCGCGTCGTCCAGGCCGAGGTGGAAGTCCAGCCCGAGCGGCACCGCGACCCGCTGATGGATGCTTTGCGCCGGCGTCAGGCCATCCACCCGGCGTAGCAGTTCGCCGAGGATCCAGCCGAACAGCAAGGGCGAATAGGTCTGCTGTTCTCCGGCTGCGGCCCAGGGAGTTTCCTCGGCGATCAGGTCGGTCATGGTGTGCCAGTCGTAGAGGGTTTCCGGTGCCAGGGGCGTGCGCAGCGCTGGCAGCCCGGCACGGTGGCAAAGCACCTGGCGCAGGGTGATCGACGCTTTGCCGGCGTTGGCGAATTCGGGCCAGTAGCGGCAGACCGGCGCGTCCAGCTCCAGGCGTCCTTCGCCGACCAGCTGCATGATCGCCACCGCCGTGAAGGGCTTGGTGCAGGAAAACAGATTGAGCAGCGTGTCGCGCTGCCAATGGTTGTCCGGCTCCGGCCCGGCAGTGCCGGCCCACAGGTCGATGACTGTTTCGCCGTCAATCTGGATGCACAGGGCGGCGCCGCGTTCGAAGGGGCTTTGCATCAGCCGGATAAACGCCTCTTTGACCGGTTCGAAACGGGTGTCGCATTGGCCATGGATAGCAGGTGCACGCGTCATGTCAGCTCCACACAAGGGTTGGTGTTTCCCTTTGAGTGACCGTGGCCGTGCAAACGGTTCACCGGCACATACTACAGACCCATGTAGGAGCGAGTTCGCTCTCACAGGTAATGCTGTTCACTTAAGCGTTTATCGGAGATTTGGTCTCCATTCCGAGGCCTGTTTCAGGTGTATATACATCCGTTTCTCCGGTAACGGCGACTTATGGTTCCGCCCTTACGGCGGCTCACTTTTGAGAAGCCCGGAAGCCGGCCCAGTCAAAAGTAAGCAAAACGCTCTTGCCCCACCACTCGCTGCCTCGCTTAGGCTCGGCATGCCCGAACGCAGGCATTGCTCCGTGGGCCGCCGCGAAGGGCCATCCATGGCCCAGCGCGGCTACCTCGGCATCCATGCCGAGGTGCCCACTGCGCAATACCTGCGTTCGGCCATCGTGGTTAACGGGGCGCTCGAGATCAACGTCCACCGCGAGGCGGCCTAATAGTCGACCTGGCTCTCCCGGTCGTACACCCGTCAGATCTGTGGGAGCAAAGCTTGCTCGCGAAGGCGATGTGTCAGTTTGCGGTGATGTTGGATGTGCTCGCGATAGCGGTGGTGCAGATGCCTAGAAGCTCGACCTGCCCTTTGTTCTTGCTTTGGGGCTCTAAGTGAACAGCATTGTGCCCCCACAGGGATCTTTTTTGGCGCGCCCTGCCACTCAGGAGCAATGATTGATGCCCCTGGAGAGTGTTCATGGCTTACGAGCGTACCCTTGATTTGAATAGCGACGCGTTTCGCGGCGAGGCTTATCGGCATTATGCGGCGCTGCGCCAGGCGTCCCCGGTGTTCTTCAGCCAGGCCGAAGGGCAGTTACCGATGTGGTACGTCACCGGTGCCCGGGAAGTCGAGGAGGTGCTGCTGGACAACGAGCGCTTCGCCCGTGACCCGTCGCGGATCGATGCGCAGTTCGCTGCGATGCTCGGTGGTGAGCAATCCATCGCGTTTCTTAACGACCACATGCTCAACCGCGATGGCGACAGTCATCGCCGCTTGCGTCGCCTGGTCAACAAGGCCTTCACGTTGAAGGCGGTGAACACCCTGCGGCCGCGTATCGAACAGATCGCCGAGACGTTGCTGGAGCCCGTGCGGTCTAGCGGGAAAATGGACGTGGTGAGCCAATATGCATTCCCTTTATCGATCACCGTCATCGCCGAGCTGCTTGGCGTCCCCGCGCACGACCGTGACGATTTTCGTCGTTGGTCCCACATGATCGTCCAGCAGGTGGGGCACGACCTGAGTGAGTTGCGGCATTGCTACAACGAATTCGCGGGCTACATGCTCGCGTTGATCGACCAGCGTCGAGCACAGCCGGGCGATGACCTGGTTTCGGCGCTGGCGCAGGTCGAGGAAGAGGGCAGCATGCTCAGCCAAAGTGAGCTGTGCAGCATGATCGCGCTGCTGATCATCGCCGGACACGAAACCTCGGCGTCGATGATCGGCAATGCGGTGCACATGCTCGTGCAGCACCCGAAGGCGCTGGCGCGATTGCGTGACGAGCCGGCATTGATGCCTGGCGCGGTCGAGGAGTTTCTGCGCTATGACTCCTCGGTGGAGCGGGCCATGGTCCGCTTCGTCACCCGGGACACCGAACTGGCCGGGCAACGCTTGCTGCGCGGGCAACTGCTGATCGCGGTGGTAGGCTCGGCCAATCGTGACGAAGCGCTGTGTGCAAATCCTGACACGCTCGACATCACCCGCCCGGCCTGCCCGCACATGTCGTTTGGCAAAGGCACGCACTATTGCCTGGGCGCCTCGTTGGCCCGGCAGGAGTTGGAAATTGCACTGAATACACTTCTTCGATGCTGCCCTGGGCTGCAATTGGCGGTCGATCCCGGCGCCGTACGCTGGCGTTATGTACCCAACTTCAGGGGGCCGGAGGCGTTGCCGGTGCGCTGGTCGGTGGATTGATGAGAACGAGCAAGCTCGCGCTGGGTTCTGTAGGAGCTGGCGAAGCCTGCGATCTTTTGATCTTTTGATCTTTCGCTTGAGATTCAAGTGTCTGGGGAAAGATCGCAGCCTCGTTGCACTCGACAGCTCCTACACAGCTCTTATACAGCGCCTCCAGTGGGAGTCACTGGGTTGTGCAAAAAATGGCATCGGCTCGAATGAGCGCAGGCCCATGCCTGAGAAAGAGGCGGCTCGCCCGACTATCCAGCCGGACGAGCCGTGGACTCACGCCAGGCTGGCCTCCTCGTTTTGCGCTGGCGCTGAAAGGGTGGTGGATGCCGTGTCGCCTGGCGTCAGGTGCAGTCCGTAGAGCACGACGTCCGCACGGTTATCAGCGAACCGGGCAATCCCTGGAAAGCGTCCCCATTGGGTCGCGCCAAGCCCTTGTACGCCGCGTTTACTGGCCTCGTTGTGCTCGATGATCCAGGCCACCAGCGTCTCGAAACCATACTGCCTGGCCAACACCACCGCGGCTTGGCCAAGGCGGATGCCGACACCGCTGCCGATGTGGTCGCCGCGCACGTAGATCGACACTTCGCCGGTCAATCGGCAGGCCTGGGCGCCCCAACAGAAGCGGTTGACGATCAACCAGGCGATGACTTCACCTGCGCGTTCGAGCACGTAGATCGGATCACCCTCGTTGACGAAACAGTCGACGAAAAACGTCATTTCCTTCAGGGAAAACGCTCTGAGCACGGGGGAGCTGGTACCTCCCAGAGCGCTTTCGTTGAAGATATCTGTCATCACCGGCAAGTCGTCGGGGGTGTAGCGGCGCACGCCGCGAGGCAGGTCGGGCCGACTGTTCAAACGATTATTGGTCATGGCCGGGCTTCTCCATAGACGCTTCGTTTGAGTTGTTCACGCGCGCGAAACAACCTTGAGCGCACGGTGCCAATGGGGACACCCAGACGTTCGGCGGCATCGCGGTAGCTGCTCTCGGTGTCCACGGCGGTCCACAGGGTGTCGCGCATGTCCTTGGGCAGCGCGTCCATGGCTATCAGCGTACGGTCCAACAGCCGACGGTTGTCGCACAGTTCACTCAGGTCAATGTCGTCACTGGACTCGTTGAACTCGCTTTCATCGAAAGTGCTCAGCGGTGGCTGCGCGTAGAAGCGGCGGAAATGGTTGCGGATCAGGTTGAGGGCGATACCGCACAACCAAGTGTCCTGCTTTGCCAGCCCTTTGAACTTCTGCTGGTTGCGCCAGGCTTCCAGGTACGTGAGCTGGATGATGTCGTCGGCGTCGTCTTGATTGAGTACACGTTTTTGCACAAACAGACGCAGTTTGCGCGCCTCGCCGAAGCAGATGCCTGGCGCACCTGCGGGTGCCGGGGAGGTTTTCGGGGGGGCCATGAGATTCAGGCTGTTCATCAATAAATCCCTCTGAGTAGGTTCCATAGCGTCGATAAAAAATGTCGACGTTTCCCCTGTCAGCAGGACCTGTGCCAAGCCGGTTTAATGATTTATCTACTTGATAAATAATGGTTTTTGTTTAGTGTTTTTGCTCTATTTGTGCAAGAGCATGCACAACCGTCCCAAACTCCACTGCATGAAATTGCACCGAGCGAACGCTCGGGCAGGAAACCCTCCCTAACTGGTCAGAAAAGGCCACGACCGCGGATGGAACTGAATGCTGGATCGCCGCCACCCACTGAGCGTCCGAAACCACGCTCATGGCCATCATGAAAGTAGAAGCCCCGACAAATGCGCATATTGCCGTCAACCTTGCCCAGGCCGCTTCGGCCGTTGTGGGCATGGGCAGGCCTGTCGAATCGTTTCAGGCCGTGCAGTCCAATTCGATGGAGGAGGTCGGCATGACCTTCAGCCATCATGTGGAGCGCAATACCAAGGCGCTGAGCCAGCGGCGCATCCGCAATGCCCGCAGCGAGGTGGGCCAGATGCGCGTCGAGACGCGCGAGCAGTTGGAGGAGTGGTACGACCAACTTGGCCACCCAGGCAAGCAGAGCCTGGGGGCAATGGCCGCCCAGGCGGGTTTGTTGTTGTGTGGCGAGCCGGTGCTTGAAGAGGTGGTGCAGTCCACCGGTGGTGACCCGGCCCGTACCGACCTGATCCTGCAGCAAGCGTTGCGCGAGGCCGAAGTGCAAGGTCGTCTCGTTGAAGCCCAGCGCGCTCGCGACTACCTGCAGCTATTGCGCGAGCGTTATGGCGCGCAGATCCAGGCGGGCATGAACATCGCCGAGGCCTTGCGCGCTGCGGGCGGCGATCCCGAACTGCGCCAGGCAGTACGGCGGCTCTACTACGACACTGTGGTGCTCAAGCAATCGTTGCCCACCATGATGCAGGCGTTGCTTGGCCTGTTCGGCGAGGCGGCATTCGTGCCGGGGCTGGACATGATGCGCCGAGCACTGGCTGACGACATCGCCGCCCACACACCGTCACGTCCTACCGCCCTGTTGCGCACGTTGTTGATCGGCCTGGCCGCCTCGACGCAGCTGGGCAGTGTCCTGCACAGCTGCCGCCGTTTGCTCGAGCAACTGGCCTACAGTTGCCCGGCCAGCCAGCTCACGGCAGTGCTGTTGCTCCAGCGCATGCTGGGGTTTGTCAGCAGTGGCCTGTCGGCGGCGGAAGTACGGCGCATCGGGCGTGAATTGGGTGGAGAAGAGGAGCGCGACCAACTGGTCTCCCTGAACGGCCTGTACCCCTTGCTCAAGCGTTTGCCGCTGCCCCTCTGGCGGGATAGCAAAAGCCGACAGACCGCGCTGAAGAACCTGTTGGTGCTGCTCGATGAGCGCTCCCGTGGCGAGCCCCGAAGCCAGACCGCCGCCCCGGTGATTGGAGCGCGCTCATGATCGCCCTGTTGAACAAAGTCGCCAATGAAGCGGTGCGACGCATCGAGGTGGTTGCGGCGTTCGTGGTGCTCGGCATCGTGTTCATGCTGATCCTGCCCTTACCGACCTCGGTGGTCGATGCGCTGATCGCGATCAACATCTGTATCTCCTGCCTGCTGATCGTGATCTCGCTGTACCTGCCACGGCCGTTGGCGTTTTCCTCGTTTCCCGCGGTGCTGCTGCTGACCACGCTGTTCCGGCTGGCGTTGTCGGTGGCAACTACCCGATTGATCCTGCTCCAGGGCGACGCCGGTCATATCGTCCAGGCGTTCGGTAATTTCGTGGTCGGAGGCAACCTTGCAGTCGGCTTGGTCATCTTTCTCATTCTGACGGTGGTCAACTTTCTGGTGATCACCAAGGGCTCGGAGCGGGTCGCCGAAGTGGCGGCGCGGTTCACCCTGGATGCGCTGCCGGGCAAGCAGATGTCCATCGACAGCGACCTGCGCGCGAACCTGATCGATGTCAGTGAAGCCCGGCGGCGTCGCGAGGAGTTGAACAAGGAAAGCCAGCTGTTCGGTGCGATGGACGGGGCGATGAAATTCGTCAAGGGCGATGCCATCGCGGGTTTGGTGATCGTGGTGATCAACCTCATCGGTGGCTTTACGGTCGGCATGATGCAGCACGACATGGGCGCGTCTGAATCGATGCATTTGTATGCCGTGTTGACCATCGGTGACGGTCTGATCGCGCAGATTCCGGCACTGCTGATTTCCCTCACCGCGGGCATGATCATCACCCGGGTGTCGCCGGAAGGGCAGCCGGCGGGCAGTAGCGTCGGCAAGGAAATCGCCCAGCAGTTGACCGCCGAACCCAAGGCCTGGGTGATCGCTTCGGTGGGCATGCTCGGCTTCGCGGCCTTGCCCGGCATGCCCACGCTGGTGTTCATCGTCATCGCCTTGATCACCGGCACCGCCGGCATCGTTCAGCTCTACTCGCGCGCCCGGCAGGCACGCCAGGGTGACCAGCCAGCGGAGGTCGTGGCCCCTGCACAGAACGGCGCTGAAGACCTGCGCAGCTTCGACCCGACCCGTGCCTTTCTTTTGCAGTTTTCCAAAGCCATGGAAGGTAACGCTGCCGCCGAGGAAGTCATCCAGGCGATCCGCAAGAAGCGTAACGCGCTGGTGGCCGGCTTTGGCCTGACCTTGCCGCCTTTCGAGATCGAATACAGCGCGTTGCTGGAGGACGACGAGTTCCGCTTCTGCGTGCACGAGGTGCCGATGTTGCGGGCCACTTTCGGAGAGCGCGTGGCGGTGGCTCGCGGGCCGCTGCCGTTGGAACCGCGCGACGGGCAGGTCGGCAGCGAGGTGCGTGACGAGCAGCAGTGGCTCTGGCTGACGCCCGACGATCCGCTGCTGGCGGACGAACGCGTGGAGGCGGTGTCGGCCGCCGAGTTGCTGGTGGAGCGGATGAGCCGCGCGATGTTTGCCACGGGCCCGCAATTCTTGGGGCTTCAGGAGAGCAAGTCGATTCTCAGTTGGCTCGAAGCGGGCCAGCCAGAGCTGGTGCAAGAGCTGCAGCGGACCATGCCCTTGGCCCGTTTCGCCGCCGTGCTCCAGCGTCTGGCCGGCGAAGGTGTGCCGCTGCGCGCGGTGCGGCTGATCGCCGAGTCCTTGATCGAACATGGGCAGCACGAGCGTGACGTCGGTGCGCTGACCGACTACGCGCGCATCGCCCTGAAGTCGCAGATCTATCACCAGTACCGCGACGAAGACGGCCTGCACGTGTGGCTGTTGACGCCGGAAACCGAAGGCCTGTTGCGCGATGCGCTGCGCCAGACCCAGACGGAAACCTTTTTTGCCCTGGAAAGCCTGCACACCCGTGCCTTGGTGATGCAGTTGCGCGAAGGCTTCCCGTTGCGCGCCAAGCGCGTGGCCGTGCTGTTGGTGGCGCAAGACCTGCGGGCACCGCTGCGCGATTTGTTGCGCGATGAATTCAATCACGTGCCCGTGCTCGCCTTCAGCGAGTTGCACAGCAACGCCCAGGTCACCGTGCTGGGGCGCTTTGACCTCGAGCAGGAAAAACTACGGATGGAGGATGCTGCGTGACGGGCTTGTCTTGGCACGCCAGCCGCGGTGCCTCCACGTAACGATGCAAATCCAGGTGCGTTCGATGGCCTGGCTGTGACAGAGGACGGGGGCCGCCGGTGCCCCGTCGTACAACCGGGTCGTGGGCGAGCATCTGTCGCCCCTTGAGGAATTGACCATGTTCGAACTGCGAGTCTTGAGTGGTCTGCACCGAGGTGCGGCGTTGCCGCTGATTGGCGAGCAATGGGTGGTCGGGGCGGCGGAGGAGGCCGACCTGGCGCTTTACGATCCGGGCATCTGTGGGCGTCACGTGGGCCTGCGGCAGGTGCAGGGTCAGTGGCTGCTGGAACGGCTGGAGGGCACGGTTTGCGATGGACAAGGCCAGCCTTGGGCTGCGGCCGAGCCCTTGCAGAGCAATGCCCCGTTTGCCGTGGCAGGCGTTTGGCTATGCTTGTCCCCGGCTGATCAACCCTGGCCCGAAGAGGCGGCACTGGATGATGCCGCGCATCTGGCGTCGGACCGGGAAACCCCGAAACCCGCCATGCGGCCGTCCTGGCCCAAGCGCCTGGCCATTGCCGCTGCGGTGATCACCGTTGCCTCCAGCGCCTGGGCCTTTACCAGCCAGCCGACGCAGCCCGTGGCACGCAGCCCGGCCCAGCAGCTCAAGCAGAGCAAGGTGGCCTTGGACAATGTCGAGGCGGTCCGCCTGGAGCTTGATCGCATGTTGCAGGAACGTGATCTGGGCGCCGGTGTGCGGGTCGAGAGCCAGGGCGACCGGCTGGTCCTGGTGGGCGAGTTGCCGCGCCAACGCCTGGCGATGGTCGAACGGTTGATCGAGCGCTTCCACGACCGCTACGAAACGCCGATCGGGATCACCGCCAACGTCAACGAACGGCTGACGAAGCTGCCGTTTCAGATCGCCCAGATCGTGGGCGGTAAGCATGGCCACGTGGTCACCGCCGATGGACGTCGGTTGTTCCTGGGCGACCAGATCGATGGCCTGCGCTTGACCGCCATCGATAGCGGCAAAGTCACCTTCGAGGGCGACCAACGCTACGAGGTCACTTGGTGATGACGCAGGCGGCCATCGCGCGACTGGAGGCCTGGGAGGCCGGGCAATTGGCGCACTTGCGTCGCTTCGCGCCGGTCATGGTGCGCGGACGGGTGCAGCGGGTCAGCGGCATCTTGCTGCAGTGCCGACTGCCGGGGGCGCAGATCGGCGACCTCTGCCGGGTCGAGCGCGACGCCCGCGAGCCGCTGCTCGCCGAGATTGTCGGCTTCGACCAGCACGATGCCCTGCTCAGTGCCCTGGGCGGCCTGGAGGGGATCCGGGTCGGTGCGGCGGTGGAGCCGCTGGGCATGCCGCATCGGGTGTGCGTGGGACCGGAGCTGCTGGGTCAGGTGCTGGATGGCTTCGGCCGGCCCCTGTTGGACGGCGGGACGGGGGCGTTCGCCGGCCCGCATGTGCTGCACGCCTCGGAGGTGATTGGCGAGGCGCCTGCACCCACCGCACGACCGCGTATCCAACGGCCCTTGATGACCGGCGTACGGGCCATCGACGGCCCGCTGACGCTCGGCGAAGGCCAGCGTGTGGGGCTGTTCGCCGGCGCCGGTTGCGGTAAGACCACGTTGCTGGCGGAGATTGCCCGGAACGTTGACTGCGATGTCATCGTGTTCGGCCTGATCGGCGAGCGTGGGCGCGAACTGCGCGAATTCCTCGACCATGAGCTGGATGATGAACTGCGGGCCCGTGCGGTGCTGGTGTGCGCCACCTCCGACCGCTCCAGCATGGAACGCGCCCGTGCGGCGTTCACCGCGACGGCACTGGCCGAGGGTTTTCGTGCCCGGGGCCAACGCGTGCTGTTGCTCATCGATTCGCTGACCCGCTTCGCCCGGGCCCAGCGTGAGATCGGCCTGGCCGCCGGCGAGCCGTTGGGGCGCGGTGGCCTGCCGCCGTCGGTCTACGGCTTGCTGCCGCGTCTCGTCGAGCGGGCCGGCCTGACCAACGAGGGCGCTATCACCGCGTTTTATACGGTGCTCATCGAGCAGGACTCCATGAACGATCCCGTGGCGGATGAAGTGCGTTCGCTGCTCGACGGTCACATCGTGCTGTCACGCAAGCTCGCGGAGCGCGGCCACTACCCGGCAATCGATGTGCTGGCCAGCCTGTCGCGAACCTTGGCCAACGTGGCCGAGGCGGAGCACCTGCGGGCGGGCATCAATCTGCGTCGATTGCTCTCGGCCTATGAGCAAATCGAACTGATGTTGCGCCTGGGCGAATACCAGGCCGGCGCCGACCCCTTGACCGACCTGGCGGTGGAGTCGCGTGGCGCCCTGGACGCCTTTCTGCGCCAGGACCTGCGTGAGCCGGAGCCGTTTGCGTCCACGCTCGCCCACCTGCAGCAGTTGACCGCCTATGTCCCGGGTTGATCTGGACGCCCTGGCGCCGATACGCCGCCACCGCGAAGCGCAAGCCGAGCGGGCGTGGCGCCAGCAGCGCGAGCTTTTGCGTGAGCGCGAAGCCGCGGTTGCCGCCGCGCGGGCGCAGATGCAGGCGACTCGTGAGCAGCAGGCGGTGCAGCGCGAGGCGTTGTACGGCGAGCACCGTGGCCGGGCCTTGAGCGTGTGCGAACTGAATGCCTGGAGTACCCAGGAACGTCGTTTGATCGGCGAGCTGGCCGAGCAAGCGCGGGCAGTGCAGGCACTGGACGATGAACAGGCGCAACAGGCACAGCACACCGCTGCTGCCCAGCAGCGGCTACAAGGGCGCCGGCGAGATCTGGAAAAGCTCAGCGCAATGATGGAGTACCTGGTGGAGACCCCCAGCGATGAATGAACGCAGCGTGCGCGGTGGGCCGACATCGCACAGCAACCCCTCGGCGGCCCCCCTTCGGCAACCGCCTCGAGCGTATGAGCAACCGCCTGCCCAGGTGAGCCGGGCAAGTCGTCCGGCGGCACGTGAGTCCGCCCCTGCCACCGGGCGCGACCCGGACATGACGGCAGGAAGCAGTGACGGTTACTGGTTCCGCCAGTGGGTCGATGCGCCACGGGGCGGCGCGCAGGATGACAGCGCCGGCACCGGTTCGCTGTCGGGCCTGGTGAATCTTTCGAGCGGCGAAGAGGAGGCGTTTGTCGACCAGCTCACGCCACGGTTGCGCGCCACGCTCGACCAGCAATTGGACCTGCTGCTGCATCTTCCCAACCTGGGCCGCATCAAGGTATCCGCCCGGCGGCTGGGCGGATACCTTGATGCGGCCCAGGTTGGGAAGATGCAGCAGCAGGTCCAATTGCTGGTCGAGCGTGGCGCGCAACCGT
>NZ_MUOA01000051.1:0-194754 GCF_002001065.1 Pseudomonas sp. A25(2017)
GTGGGCCCGCCGCGAAGGGCCATCCATGGCCCAGCGCGGCTATCCCGGCATCCATGCCGGGATGCCCACTCCACAATGCCTGCGTTCGGCCATCGTGGTTAACGGGGCGCCCGAGATCAACGTCCACCGCGAGGCGGCCTGATAGCCGACCTGGTTCTGGGTGACCGCATTCATCCTGTGGGAGGCTCGCTCCCACAGGTTTTGCGGTGCACATGGGCTTTGGGTCTGCTGAAGATCCAGTGTGGGAGCGAGCTTGCTCGCGATAGCGGTGGCTCAGCCACATAGATGCCGGCATGTGCCCTGCTCTTGCTCTTGCTCTTGCTCTTGCTCTTGCTCTTGCTCTTGCTCTTGCTCTTGCTCTTGCTTTAGATCTTGATCTGGGCGCCCCGTTAAACCACGCTGGCCGAACGCAGGCATTGCGTAGTGGGCACCTCGGCATGGATGCCGAGGTAGCCGCGCTGGGCCATGGATGGCCCTTCGCGGCGGCCCACGGAGCAATGCCGGAGTGAGGGCATGCCGAGCCTAGGCGAGGCACCAAGTGGTGGGGCAGAAGCGCTTTGGTTACTTTCGCGCTTTTCGAAAGTGACCCGCCGTCAGGGCGGAACCCTAAGCCGCCGTTACCGCAGCAACGGATATGTACTCGATCAACAAAATCCAGGCCACCTTCGCGAGCACGCCCGCTCCCACAAGAAAATCCCAAACCCCAGACAGCACAAAGGGGAGCCGAAGCTCCCCTTTAATTTTGTCGTCGCGTGCTCTTTTTTTATTATTGAGGGGCGGCCTGTTGTTGTTTTTGGCAGCCGTTGCCCTTTACCGCTGTTTTTGGCGATCCCCATCCGGGATCAAGAGCAAACGTATTTTTTTGAGCGCTGATCTGCTTTTTCGCCTTGCGATCCAACCGATTCGGGAGCTACCTGAAGGTAGTTTTATTGTTCTCTGCCCGGTTGCGGGTTGCTCCTGAAAGCACCCTGAAAAGCACATCCTCTCCAAAAAAATCTGTTAGCTGCGTCTCTGCCGTGTTGTTTTTGTTATGTCAGAGTCGTTTCGTCTTGTTTTTATTGGGTTTGCTGCGTTTTTTTATTCTTGTTATGCAAGAGATATAGCAGGTGGCGTGCCAACTTTTAAAACTCTATATAAATCAACAGCTTGTATTTTATGGCTGAAAAACCTGGCGCGCCAAACCTGACAAATTGTTTCCGTGTTACTCGTTTCACCGCTGTTACAAAGCCAGCGGTAACACCTCACTGTGCGCTGCGGACCTTGGCGACACGCGAACCGCTAGGGCGGCCGAGGACGTCGCAGATCTGCCGACCCGCGGCGATCAGGGCGTCCAGGTCGACACCGGTTTCGATACCCAAGCCGTTGAGCAGGTACAGCACGTCTTCGGTGGCAACGTTACCGCTGGCGCCCTTGGCGTAAGGGCAGCCGCCCAGGCCGGCGATGGAGCTGTCGAACACCGCGATGCCTTCCAGCAGGCTGGCGTATACGTTGGCCATGGCTTGGCCGTAGGTATCGTGGAAGTGTCCGGCGAGCTTGTCCCGAGGCACCTCGGCGCCCACCACCTCGAACATCCTGCGGGTGGCACCGGCGGTGCCCGTGCCGATGGTGTCGCCCAGGGAGACTTCGTAGCAGCCCATGGCATACAGCTCCCGAGCGACCCAAGCCACCTGTTCAGGCTTGACCGCCCCTTCATACGGGCAGCCCAGCACGCAGGACACGTAACCGCGCACACTGACGCCATGTTGTTTTGCGGCTTCCATGATCGGCGCGAAGCGCTCCAGGCTGTCCTTGATGGAGCAGTTGATATTGCGCTGGGAGAACGCTTCGGACGCGGCGGCGAACACCGCCACTTCTTTTACACCCGCCGCCAGCGCATCTTCAAAACCCCGCAGGTTCGGCGCCAGGGCGCCATAGGTCACACCGGGCTTGCGCTGGATCTGCGCGAACACCTCGGCGGAACCGGCCATTTGCGGCACCCACTTGGGCGAGACGAAACTGCCGACTTCGATGTAACCCAGGCCGGCGGCGCTCAAGGCATCCACCAGGCGCACCTTGTCGGCGACGCTGATGGGCTGTGCTTCATTCTGCAGCCCGTCACGGGGGCCGACTTCGATCAGGCGTACAAAGGAGGGGAGGGACATGGGGATTGACCTGTAGTGAGTTGCCAAAGTATCGAGAACGATGCTGCCCCCTGTGGGAGCGAGCTTGCTCCGGGCGGCGATCCGACGATAGCGGTATGTCAGTCAACATTGATGTTGTCAGTTACATCGCTATCGCGAGCAGGCTCGCTCCCACAAGGGGCATGTTGTGTTACTGGACGATTTCCTCGCCATTGAGCGTCTGCTCCAGCGCCTGGATGCAGCGTTCTTCTGCGGTGTCGAGTTCCAGCTTCATCTGTTCGATGTCCAGCAATTGCTGTTCGAGCTGTTCCCGGCGCTCGGTGATTTTCGCCAGCATGCTGTGCAGCTGTTTCTGATTGCCGCTGGAGGGGTCGTAGAGTTCGATCAGCTCGCGGCATTCGGCCAGGGAAAAGCCAATGCGCTTGCCGCGCAGGATCAGCTTCAGGCTGACCTTGTCCCGCGGCGAGTAAATGCGCTCCTGGCCCCGTCGCTCCGGGCTCAACAGGCCTTGTTCTTCGTAGAAACGGATGGCCCGGGTGGTGATATCCAGCTCGCGGGCGAGGTCGGAGATGCTGTAGGTCTGGCTGCTCATGGAAGCGCTCGAAACGAAAGGGGCTGGCGCTAAGCTAAAGGCAGGTTTACGTTCGCGTCAAGCAATCGCAGGTGTGTTGCCGGTGCGGGCCTCTTCGCGAGCAAGCCCGCTCCCACAGGTTCTGTGTCGTACAGAAATGCTGCGTGCACCGCAGGTCCAATGTGGGAGCGGGCTTGCTCGCGAAGAACGATGACGCGGTCTATAGCCTTACACCACCTTATCGAGCTTCTTCTCATGGGCCGTCACCTGCTGGCACAGCTCGATCATCTGCTCGCGCATCCAGCGGTTGGCCGGGTCCTGGTCGGTACTTTCATGCCAGTAGAGGTGGGTTTCCACCGGCGGCACATCGTTGACGGGTAACAGGAAGGCATGCAGATCGTGACGACGGGCAAAGCGCTCGGGGACGGTCATGACCATGTCCGTTTGTTGCAGCACCTGGGAGGCCATCAGGTAATGCTGGGAGCGCAGGGCGATCTTGCGCTGGATACCCATCTTACCGAGGGCCAGGTCGACATACCCCAGCCCGTTGCGGCGGCTGGAAATATGCACGTGGGTCTGCGCCAGGTAATCATCGAGGCTGATCTTTTCCTTGCCCGCCAACGGATGGCCCTTGCGCATGGCGCACACGTAGCGGTCTTCCATCAACTTGACGTGGCGCACCTGCGGGTCGGTGTTGAGCGGTGCATCCACGGCGAAGTCGAGGCGGCCGGCGGCCAGTTCCTTGGTGGTTTCACGGCGCTTGGAGAGGAAGCTCTCGATCGCCACGGTCGGCGCCAGGCGACGCAGGCGCTGGAACAGCAGCGGCAGGATCACGCCTTCGGTGAGGTCGGTCATGCTGATGCGGTAGGTCTTGACGGCCTGCAACGGGTTGAAGATCCGGCTTTCCTGCACCGATACCCGCAGCAGCGACAGGGCGTTGCGCACCGGACCGATGATGTTCTGGGCCATGGGCGTCGGCACCATCCCCTGGGCGGTGCGCACGAAGAGCGGGTCGTTGAAGGTCTCGCGCAGACGCGCCAGGGCATTGGACACGGCCGGCTGAGTGATGCCGACGATCTGCCCGGCGCGGGTCAGGTTGGCTTCGGTGTAGATCGCATCGAAGACAATGAAAAGGTTGAGGTCGACCTTGCTCAGATTCATGGCGCTGCACTCTTGTTCTTGGGCTTGTTGTGAGGTGCCGGGTGGCGATGAGAATCAGTGAAACATATATCGGTGATGAATGTTAATACACGCCGAGAATAGGTTAGGTAAATTTTCGTAGCTGAACTAGCATCGATTTCATGACCTAAAACAACCTCTGCCAAGAAGGTGCTGCTCATGGATTTTGCCTATTCCCCCAAGGTTCAGGAACTGCGTGAACGCGTCACGGCGTTCATGGATGCCTACGTCTACCCGGCCGAAGCCGTGTTCGAACGGCAAGTGGCCGAAGGCGACCGCTGGCAACCCACGGCCATCATGGAAGAGCTCAAGGCCAAGGCCAAGGCAGAAGGCCTGTGGAACCTGTTTCTGCCTGAATCCGAACTGGGTGCCGGCCTGACCAACCTGGAATACGCGCCGCTGGCAGAGATCATGGGGCGCTCGTTGCTGGGGCCGGAGCCGTTCAATTGCTCGGCGCCGGACACCGGCAACATGGAAGTGCTGGTGCGCTATGCCAATGAAGAACAAAAGCAACGCTGGCTCGAGCCACTGCTGCGCGGCGAGATCCGCTCGGCCTTTGCCATGACCGAGCCGGACGTGGCCTCCTCGGACGCCACCAACATGGCCGCCCGTGCCGAGCGCGACGGCGATGA
Source organism: Pseudomonas sp. A25(2017) (assembly GCF_002001065.1). Classification (NCBI taxonomy): domain Bacteria; kingdom Pseudomonadati; phylum Pseudomonadota; class Gammaproteobacteria; order Pseudomonadales; family Pseudomonadaceae; genus Pseudomonas; species Pseudomonas sp. A25(2017). The sequence continues at coordinate 4,503 of NZ_MUOA01000051.1, forward strand.
GTGGGTCATCAACGGCAAGAAATGGTGGACCTCAGGGGCCTGCGACCCGCGCTGCAAGATCCTGATCTTCATGGGCCTGAGCAACCCCGATGCACCACGCCATGCCCAGCATTCGATGATCCTGGTGCCGGTGGACACGCCTGGGGTCAAGATCGTCCGGCCGCTGCCGGTGTTCGGCTACGACGATGCGCCCCACGGGCATGCCGAAGTGCTGTTCGATAACGTGCGGGTGCCGTACGAAAACGTTTTGTTGGGTGAAGGACGCGGCTTTGAAATTGCCCAGGGTCGCCTCGGCCCGGGCCGGATTCACCACTGCATGCGTTCCATCGGCATGGCCGAGCGGGCATTGGAATTGATGTGCAAGCGTGCCGTCAGCCGCACGGCCTTTGGTCAGCCGTTGGCGCGCCTGGGCGGTAACATCGACAAGATTGCCGACTCGCGGATGGAAATCGACATGGCGCGCCTGCTGACGTTGAAGGCGGCGTACATGATGGACACGGTTGGCAATAAAGTGGCGAAGAGCGAAATCGCCCAGATCAAGGTCGTCGCGCCGAACGTGGCCTTGAAGGTCATTGATCGGGCAATCCAGATCCACGGTGGTGCCGGGGTTTCCAACGACTTCCCGCTGGCCTACATGTACGCCATGCAACGCACCCTGCGCCTGGCCGACGGCCCGGATGAAGTCCACCGCGCCGCCATCGGCAAGTTCGAGATCGGCAAGTACGTGCCAAAAGAAATGCTGCGTAGCAAGGGCTAGGATCTGGCCCATCAAGGGCCTCTGTGGGAGCAAAGCTTGCTCGCGATAGCGGTGGGTCAGCTTGCATCAATGTGGGAGGTGCCACCGCCATCGCGAGCAAGCTTTGCTCCCACAGGCTAATCCTGTGGGGGCGAGTCCGCTTACTCCTTGACGCTCATGTACTCCTCGGCCCAGCGGATGTAGTCCTCGGGCTGGGTGTAGGTGTGGGTCAGTTCGGTGGCGCTCAGGTCCGAAGCCTGGGTGAAGATCTGCCGTTGTTCGCGAAGGCTGTCGTAGGTCGCCTTGATCGCGGCGAAATAGGCGCCGTGGCCGTCGATGGTCACGCGTACGCCCAATTCGGCCAGGCGCTTGTCGTCGCGCAGCAACGGGTTGCCATAAGTGACAAGCATCAGCGGCAAGGTCAGGTTTTCGCTGATCTTCTCCAGGTGATCGAAGTCTTGCACGCCCACCATGCAAATCCCGTCCGCCCCGGCACGCTCATATTGTCGGGTACGGCTGATGATTTCCTGGACCGGCAGAATCGCGGCGTTGGTCCGGGCGATGATCGCCATTTCCGGATCGACTCGCGCCTCCAGCGCCGCACGAATCTTGCCGACGCCTTCGGCTACGCCGATCAGGTCGGTGGATTTACGCCCGAACTGGGCCGGCAGCAAGGTGTCCTCGATGGTCAGCGCCGCGATGCCGGCCCGTTCCAGTTCGACGATGGTGCGCATCACGTTCAGGGCATTGCCGTAGCCGTGGTCGGCGTCGGCGATCACCGGCAGTTGGGCCACGCGGCCGATGCGGGTGGCCTGTTCGGCAAATTCGCTGAGGGTGATCAGGGCGAAGTCCGGCGCGCCCAATACTTGCAACGACGCCACCGAACCTCCCAGGATGCCTACTTCGAAACCCAGGTCGGCGGCAATGCGCGCCGACATCGGGTCGAACACCGAGGCGGTGTGGTAGCAGGTGTTGGAAGCCAGCAATTGGCGAAAGTTACGACGCAAATCTTGATGGGAAAGCCTGGACATATGAGTTCCACCAATGGAATGGAAAGGCTTGAGCAAAAGTGTCAACGCCGAAAGATCCAAAGGCTATCACGTGGCGGCGATAAAGATGATGACGAATGCGCATGGGCTATGCTTTTCATTGCACCAAAAGAGGGCCGCAGACCGGGAAGTCTGCAGCCTGGCAGAAGGGTGCTTACATATTATTAATCTTGGGTAGGCATGCTCAGGATTTTCTTGATCTCATGGATGTTCCCGACGTTGAAGCGTAATGTCCACTCGGGAAGCTGACACGGCGCTTCGCTCGTTAGCTTTGTCGCGGTATCCACTACATGAATGCCTGCGCGCAGCAAAGGGGCTTTATCCCAATCATTCAGATTATCCATATTCTGACTCATTAGGTTTTCCTTTTTTGTTCTCTGAGGTTATAGGGCAGCCAATGGTTGCCCGGGGTTGAGCAAGGACAGCGTATCGGTAAATAGCGCTGTTTCTTGCGAAGCCATGCCAGGGTAAAGCGGCGTGTAATTGTTATCGAAATACCAGGCTTCATCGGCTCTGATTGAACGCTCTGGATGAATAAGCAAGCTCAATGATGCGGACATTGACCGAGGCGCAATCTGTCTATGAATTTCCCGCAAGGCGGGCATGAATATGACTTCGCCTGGCGCCAGTTTTACGCTTCGCTCTTTGCCCAGTCGTGGCGCCTTGCCCATTTGTAACGGAAGTTTATCAAGAATTTCACGAATGATTGTCGTGTAGCCATCTCCGCTATAACCGACCGCATACATGTCGAAATCATGACTGTGGTTGAGGTTGTAAATGAAAGTTTCGCTCTCGTCATGGGTTTCTACCGGGGCCCAGAATCCCAGGCGGAGGGTGAACTCATCATTGCTGTGCAATACAAACGCATAAGCGTTGTAAAGGCTGTTGCGAATGGCGAATCCGTCCGCCTGGATCACGGCATGAAGATGTTGGCTCAGAATAGAGCGATTCGAGGCCAGCTGGCGCAAGTCTTCAACGACATCGGCTTTGTCTCGCAGTAGATCGTATGTTTTTATGCGTTCTATGAAGGTGTCCAGTTTCATGCCGCCGCCTCCAGTGGATGAAGCAAACGGTCGAGGCGCGCACTCTTGTGTTTTTTTAACAGCGGAACGTACGTCAACGCCTTGTGGCGGTCGGCCCGATAGAGTATCTGGAAGGCCTTCCACACCACGGCGCAGTGATAGTGATAGACCAGTTCCTCGGCGACTTTGACACTGTTGGGGTCTTGGATTGTTTCGAGCAGTTCGAGGCTGGTCAAATAGCGGGCAGCGCTTTCGTCGTGGGGCAACCAGGCTATTTTGCGCAGGGTAATACGATCAAATACGCTGATGTCGGCAGCTCTGTCAGGCAGATTGATTCGACCTGTCAGCTTGGCCGGCTGACGGCAGGTTTGTATGTGATCGAATAAAGTGTCTCGGCCGTCAATGATTAACGGATTTCTCTTGTCGATAATAACCCTGTCTGCTTTTTCGACACGATGCTCGTTGACAGTATATCGCTGGATTTCGAAGGGTCGATCAAGCGCAAATAAAATGCTTTGGCCTGGTACCGAATACAGCGCTGACGAGCGAGAGTCAAATGTGGCGGATTTGATACAGATATTGCCTATGTTCGTCTGATGCAGCATCAGGGTTCCGGTATGCGCATTGGTGATGTTCATGATTGTCGCCCTCCGGAATGACTTTCTGGAGAACTCTGGTTTGTCAATTAACTGGCAAATCAATTGTTTTGTTTCTGATGTCATGTCCAATGTTTTAATTGTTTTCGCTATATAGGCGGGCGAAAACTTTTTGGTAATTAAAGTTTTTATCATGATCGTTTTCGTTGCAGTGGCTCGGTGTTGGAAAGTATGGTGTTGGGTAGGTGGGAGAGCAACGTTGCAATTGTCGATAAGTATTGCTGGTCGACGATCACGGCGCCTTTATGGCGCGTAAGAAAAGTTGTGTTTTATCTGCTTGAAACACTTCATCCTCACATTGCGCGAGGGGAAGAAAGTGCCAGGACGGGAAGTCGGGGAGTTACGCCGCCACAGCCTGCCGGGCCTGCTTGAGCAATGCCACGGCGCGCACCGTATCACCCGGTTGCACTTGCAGGCGTTTGGCGGTGAGGCGATCGACGAGCAGCTTGTGGCCATGCTGGTGCGCGCGAGCGCTGGTGACGCGGCAGTTTTCCCTGCGCCGATTGTGAATCAGCCAGACTGGTGCCTGTTCGTCCGGGGTGCCAATGATCAGGGTCAGCGTCTGGCTGTCGCGTACCGTGCGGATCTTCGACACTGGCGCCTCGATCACGGGGCCGCCGTCAAAGATGTCGATGTAGCCCTTATGGCTGAAACCTTCGGCGCTGAGGATTTTCATGGCCGGCTCGGTGTTCGGGTGAGCCTTGCCGATCACCGCCTGGGCCTGTTCGGTGAGCAGGCAGGTGTACAGCGGCTGGCGTGGCATCAGTTCGGCGATGAACGACTTGTTGCCCATGCCGGACAACTGATCGGCGTAGCTGAAGTCTTTCTTGAAAAAATGCCGTCCCAGGCTATCCCAGAACGGCGAACAGCCCTGTTCGTCGGCATGGCCCCGCAGTTCGGCGATCATTTTTTCGCCGAACAGCTGGGGAAATTCGGCCACGAACAGCAGGCGCGCCAGGGACAGCAGGCGGCCGTTGTGACCGCGACGTTGCTCGGGGTGCAGGAACAACGAGCAGATTTCCGATTGTCCGGACATCTCGTTGTTGAGGAACAGCGTCGGGATCTGCCGCTGGATCCCCAGCTCCGGCGCCGAGCTGACCGTCAGCCCGACCCGATAGTTGTACCAGGGCTCGCGCAGCCCGACCGCGCCGGTCAGGGCACTGATGCCCACTACCTGCCGATCATCGTCTTCGAGCACGAACAGGTAATCGGCGTCGGCACGTTCGACTTGTCCGGCAAAGGTCCGTTGGGCCCAGCGAATACGATGGGCCAGGCGCTCTTCGTTGGCCGGCAGGCTGGTGAAGCCGGGGCCTGCGCAACGGGCCAGGTCCAGCAATGCGGGCAGATCGGTAATGGCGACCGGACGGACAATCATGCTGCAGCTCCTTCATTGTGTCGGTCCAAGCGCTGATGCGTGCCACGGGATCGAGTGAGGTTCATAGGGCAACCACCCGGATCCGCTCGCCATCCATGACGCCCAGGGCTGCGAGCATGTCGGGCGACAGGGCCACGGGGCCCTCGGCGTTGACGTCCAGCTCGGCGACGATGGCGCGGTAGTTTCCAAGACGGTCGTTACTCACCAGGTAACGGCCTCTGGCATCGATCTGCAGGCTTTGCCGGGCCGTGGCGCTCCGACTTTGCGTGATGGTACGGATGTTGGCGATACGGGCATGCAAGGTCGGCCCTCCGTCGAAGATATCGACGTAGCTGTTGGTCTCGAAACCCTCGCGCGCCAGGATGTCGAAGGCTTCCTGGCCGTCGGGATGCACCCGGCCGATGCAGGCCTGGGCCGCTGGCGGCAGCATGGGTACGTAGATCGGGTATTGCGGCATCAGTTCGGCGAGAAAGGTCCGGCTCTGCAAGCCGCACAACCGTTCGGCTTCGACGTAGGGCAGGTCGAAGAAGTGCTGGCCGATGGCGTCCCAGAAGGGCGACTGACCGTCCTCGCTGCTGAACCCGACGATTTCGGTGATGACCGATTCGGCAAAGCGCTGGGGATGGGCGGCGATGAACATCAGTCGGGCCCGGGACAGCAGCTCCGATTCCGGTGTGCGCACCCGCTCGGCGTCGATGTGGAAGCCACGCAGCAGCGTCTGGCCGTTGAGGTCCTGGCACAGTGACAGCGCGGGCACGCCATGCTGGATATTCAGCTCCCGGGACTCGCTGGAAAACGGCCGATTGCGCAGGCTGTAGAACGGTTCGTTGTAACCGGTGCTGGAGAGAATTTCCGAACAACCGACCAGGCGCCCGGATGCCAGGTCCTCCAGGACAAAGAAATAATTCTCCGCGCCAGGACCCTGCACATCGGCCTCGAACGAGGCGCACGAGTCGAGGATCTTTTCCTCCAGGCGCGCGGTATCGTCCGGCAGCGACGTGACACCCACCAGGCTGTCACGGGCCAGTTGTTGCAGTTGCGGCAGATCGGTTAATTGAACTGGACGTAAGGCCAGCATGGATTGCACTCCTGTTCCAGAGAGCCCGGTGACCAGCACCGGGCTTGACGATCACTGTCGATGTCCACGCGTTGTAACCACGGTTGGCCGAATCATTCGACTGCCGACCCTCACTGGCCGGCCGGATCGGGCACGGCGCTGGGGTTGCCGAATTTGTTGAGCACGCACAGGTAGATCACGCCCGCGGCGATCCAGATCAGGCCGAGCTTCTGCGCAGCCACACCCATGTTGTACATGATGGCCGCGACGATCACGAAGCCGACCAGTGGGCAAATCAAGTGGCGAATCAGTTGGCCGGACTGCTGGCGGCGCCAGTAATGGTTGATGACGGTGATGTGCAGCAACATGAAGCCGCTCAGGGCGCCGAAATTGACCAGGGAGGTGAGGGTGTCCACGGCGTCGATGAACAGGTAGCAGATCAACAGCGACAGCACCGCTACCAGGTAGATGCTCAAATACGGGGTGTTGTGTTTCGGATGGACCTTGGCCAGCACCTTGGGCAACTGGCCGTCCCGGGCCATGCCGAACAACAGGCGCGACACCGCCGCCTGCGAAGTGATCGCCACGGCCACGCCCCAGGCCAGGGCCGTGGCAACCGCGGTCAAGGTGGCCAGCCAACTGCCGGCTGCCAATTCGGCGATTTCATAGAATGCGGTGTCGGCGGACTTGAAACCCATGCCAGCGGCCAGGTCCGTGGCGATCCAGGTCTGCACCACGAAGATCGCCCCCATCACCAGCAAGGTCACCAGGGCTGCCTTACCGACGCTGCGACCCGGGTCGCCCTTGATCTCTTCAGCCAGCGTGGAAATGGCGTCGAAGCCCAGGAACGACAGTACCGCGATGGACACGGCTTGCATCAGCAGGGCGAAGTTGAAGTGTTCCGGGCTGTACAGCGACGCGAGGGTCAGTTGGCCGTTACCGGCCCCGCCGTGCAGGGCATTCCAGGCGTAGAACAGGAAAATCCCCAGCACCACCAGCTGCGCCAGCAGGAAAATGATGTTCATCCGCGCGGTGAAGGTGATGCCCCGCAGGTTGACGAACGTCGCGCTCACCAGGAAGGCCAGGATGAAACCGACCTTGGGGATGTCCGGGTACAAATGGTTCAGCGCCATGGCGGCGTAGACATAGAGCAGCGGCGGGATCAGCAGGTAGTCCAGCAGCATCAGCCAGCCGGCAATGAAGCCGACGTGTGGGTTAAGGCCCCGTTGCGCGTAGGAATAGACCGAACCTGCCACCGGAAAGGCCCGGGCCATGCTGCCGTAGCTCAAGGCAGTAAACAGCATCGCCACCATGCCGATGATGTACGCCAGCGGCACCATCCCCGGTGCCTCGGCGTTGACATAGCCATACACGCCGAACGGGGCGATGGGGATCATGAAAATCATCCCGTATACCACCAGGTCTGTCAGCGACAGGCCGCGTTTCAATTCCTGTTTGTAGCCAAATGCCTCAATGCTCATGAGCCGTTTTCCTTTTCAGCTGTGTGGGTTGCGCTTGCTTGCTGTCTGTCGCGGGGAACTTGCCGCTGCCGCGCTACAGCAGGGGTGCCAGGTAGGCGCTCCAGGTCCGCACCGCCTCGGGGCTGCGCAGTTGGTCGTTGCGCACTTCGATCAACACCGAGTCCAGGCCGCGGCCATCGCCGTGCACCGGGACCGTCATGTCGGTCAGGGGGTTGATCTTGTAGGGTTGGTTGCCCGCTGCTCGCAGCGAATGCCGGCCTAGCCCGTCGACGATGTGCTGGGCGTATTCCTTGGCTTCGCCGAACAGCACGCCCGCTTCGAGGGCGCGCGGCTGGCCGTAGAACACCGGGGTGAAACTGTGGATGCCCACCACGCGCACCGGCCGGTTGGCGGCCAGGCGCTGGTCGATCAATGCCCGCAACCGATCATGGAAGGGATGGAACAGACACTGCTGGCGATATTCGCGCGTGGCCTCGTCCAGGTCATGGTTGCCCGGGACCTGGTAGATCTCGCTCTGGGCCGGAATGCTGTCCGGCACATGCAGCGGCCGGTTGAGGTCAATTAACAGCCGTGAGTAATTGGCAGCCAGCAAGGTCGCGCCGAGGGTTTCGGACAGGCGTTCGGCCAGGTGCAGGGCGCCAATGTCCCAGGCAATGTGCTCCTGGGACGCGGTTTCATCCAGGCCCAGGTCGTTCAGCGCATCGGGAATGAAGCGGCTGGCGTGTTCGCACACCAGCAGCACCGGGTGTTCGGAGTCCTCCCGGGCCAGTCGGTAGGGGGGCTTGGTGTAGAGGCCTGATTCAGCACATTCAATAGATTCGTGCATAGTGCTCACAACGCTCGGCAGGTGACAGCGCCTCGGTCAAGGCCAGCTCCTGGGCCTTCAAGGCGAAGTAGGTTTCGACCAGCGGACCGGGCAGGGTCTCGAGCAGCGCCCCGCTGTGGCGCAGGCAGTCCAGTGCCTGGGCCAGGGTTGTCGGCAGGGCGATAATGCCACGGGCACGACGTTGTGCTTCATCCAGCTCATCGGGTATTTCATCAGTGACAGCGTTCAAGGCCAGTCGTTGCTGGATGCCCAGTCGCCCGGCAATCAACAGCGCCGCCATCGCCAGGTGCGGCGAGGCGGTGGCGTCCATGGCGCGGAACTCCAGGTTGTACTGGTTCGCCAGCGGTTTGCCGCTCAGGCTCACGGTCGGGCAGATGCGCAGCGCCGCTTCGCGGTTGCGCTGTCCCAGGCACGCATAGGATGCGCTCCAGTGATGAGGTTGCAGGCGCTCGTAGGACACTGGCGTCGGCGCAGTCAACGCACACAGGGCCGGCAGATAGTGCAGCACACCAGCAGCCCAATGCTGGCCGAGGCTGGACAAGCCATTACTGCTGGCGGCGTCATGCAGCACCGGGTCCGCGCTCAGGTCTTGCAGGCTCAGGTGCAAATGCACGCCGTTGCACACGGCGTGTTCCGCGGTCTTGGGGGCGAAGCTCAGGTCCAGGCCCATTTGCCGGGCGATCTCGCGGGTGATTTCCCGTACGTTCACGGCCCGGTCGGCGGCGGCTACGCCCAAAGTCGGGCGGCAGGTGATTTCGTATTGATGCTGGCCATATTCCGGCAGGAACATTTCCGGCTCGACACCGCCGGCCCGCAGGGCACTGAGCAACCACCCGGCGAATTCGGCCTGCTGGCGCTGGGCCTGGAGGCTGAAGGCCAGGCGATCAGGCTGCGCAGGCGTGGCAAGCAGGTTGAATTCATGCTCGAACGCGGCGAAAACCTGCAAGCCCAGTTCGCCGCGATAACGCTCCACTTCGTCCTGCAACAGCGTGCGCGGGCAGGCGCTCCAGGGGCGGCCGTCGGTCTCCCGAATGTCGCAATGGATGAAGTCGAGGGCAGGCGCCTGGGCGTCGGGGCCGTTGTTGACGGTCACCCGGCTGGACAGGTCCGGCACCAGCCGCAGGTCGCCATAAGCGCCCCAGGGGTTGGCCGAAGCGATGATGTCCTGGGGCGTCAGCGCGCTGTTGGCCGGCACCCAGCCACAGCCCGCGGTGACGTAGTGGGGCAATTCATCGCTGGGAAACGAGCGCCCACGGGTCACGCCGATCAGGTCGGTGGTCACCAGGGTCGTGACGGGCAGCGGGGCGAGGACGGCGGCAGGATCGAGGCGGCTCATGGCTGCATCTCCTGCAACCGCGCGAGCACGGTGTCGGTATCGGTGATCCAGCAATAACCCTTGATTGCGTTCAGGCACGCCAGGTGCCGTTGTTCGGTGTAGGTGGCGCAGGCATCTTCCACCAGTGTGACCAGGTAGCCGCGATCGGCGGCGTCGCGCACGGCCATATCGACGCACTGGTCGGTGACGATGCCTGCAACGATCAAGTGGCGGGTCTGCAGGTTGCGCAGCACGTAGTCGATGTTGGTGGAATTGAAGACCCCGGAGGAGGTCTTGGGCAGCACGATTTCGTTTTCCAGCGGCGCCAGTTCGGCAATGATCTGCGCCTCGGGGCTGCCCTTGGGCAGGTGCATGTCCGACAGCTTGTGATCCAGGGAACGGTCGCGGCCATCGGCGGTAAGGCTTTCGATGTGAGTGTGCAACACGTTGTGCAGCCCTTCGCGCATCGCGCCGAGCAAGCGCTGCTGGTTGGGGATGACCTGCTGGCGGGCTCGCTGGATGAAATACTCGGCCTCCTGGGTGTGCAGGTGGGCATCGAATTGCGGTTCCAGCCAGGCGCGTTGCATGTCCACCAGCAGCAAGGCGGTGTGCTGGCAGGTGAACGGCAAATCCCGGGGCGAGCGGTGGGGGAGCGAGAACATCCTTATTTTTCCTCCAACAGGTGCGTGTTGAATTCCGTGCGCAAGGCATCGATGCCTTCCAGGCGTTCGGCCAGCTCGGGGCATTGCAGGGTCAGGCAGGCAATCAGCGCCTCGACCTGGGCCAGTGCCGGCACCAGGCTGTCGAAGGCCGAGATCGATTCCACCGGGGCGCTGATGATCAGGTCGGACAGCTCGCGCAATGGCGAGGCGTAGACGTCGCTGAACAGCACGACCCGGGCGTGCCGTTCCTTGGCCGCGCTGGCCACGCGCAGGGCCTGGGCCTGGTAGCGGCGGTAATCGAAGATCAGCACCACATCCTGGCGCTGCACGTCGAACAGCCGGTCAGGCAGTTGGGCGTTGTCTTCCAGGGCAAAACAGCCGGCGCGCAACAGCCGCAAATGGTTGAGCAGGTAGTGGGCCAGGAAGCTGCTGAAACGCCCGCCGAAGCAATGCACCTGATGGCGGCTGTCGAGCAACCACTGCACGAGAATGCGCACGTCTTCGGGCTGGGTCAGGGCCTGGGTGTCGATGAGGTGGCGTTGACTGGCGGCCAGGTACTGGCTCCAGGTATCGCCTTGCTGCAATTTGGCCCGCGGTTTCAACAGGGTGCGGGGGGAGCGCAGGCGATGGTCCATGTCACTGAGCAGTGCATCCTGGAATTCGGCGTAACCGCCAAACCCGAGTTTTTTCACCAGCCGCACGATGGTCGGGTCGCTGACACCGGCATGGTCTGCCAGGCGTGACATCGGGCCGAGGCCGTTGCGTGGGTAGTGATCGAGCAGGGCACGTACGACCTTGCGTTCCGACGGCGTCAAAACCAGGCCGGGATCGGTGATCAGGTCTCTGAGAGGTGGCATCCGTGCTCCTTGCCAGGATGGGTGTTGAATTTCTTTCATAACTCCTGAAAACAGTATTTATGTAGCTGGTGCTACATGTCCAGTGGTTTTTACGTTCCGTTTAAAATGCTCCAATATTGTGCGAAACCCTTGTAGGAGTTGGTCCCGGCTGGGTAGACCGGGTATGTCAGTCGATGCTTCTGACGATGTCGGACATAACGCCTTTTTGTCTCACTTATTTGATTTCGTATAAGGTGCTGTACAGCTAAGTGCGTGAATATCCCGCCCGTGCGACCCTTCCGATTGCCTGAGAATCCAGTGTGCAAGCCACTCGTCTGACCTTGATCTGCCACGCCCGCACCACCGCCCAGAAGCAGGCGCGCTTTGGCCTGGACGAACCGCTGGACGCCGACTGGCTGGCACGCCGCGCGCAGATCGACCACCACTACCGAAATGTCCGGCAACTGCTGTGCGGGCCGGAACTGCGCACGCGCCAGACCGCCGCCTTGTTCGGCGACGAGCCCGAGCAGGACCTGGCCCTGGCCGATTGCGATCTGGGACGCTGGCGCGGGTTGTCCATCGATGACTTGCTCCAGGCTGAACCGCAAGCCCTGCAGAGTTGGCTCGATGATGTCGAGGCGGCCCCCCATGGTGGTGAATCTGTCGCCCAGTTGTGTCGCCGTGTCGGGGACTGGCTGGCCAGTCTGGAAACCCGGCCCGGACATCTGCTGGCCGTCACCCACCCCTTCGTGATCCGCGCAGCCCTGGTGAATGTCTTGGGCTGCCCGGCCGCCACATTCAACCGGATCGACATTGAACCGTTGTCCACCCTCGAATTGCGTTTCAACGGCGTATGGCGATTACGCACCCAGGGACCTGACCAGGAGTCGCCGCGATGAAGACGTTGTCAGTCATTGGCATTGGGGCCGGCGATCCGGATCAGCTGACGATGCAGGCAGTGAAAGCCTTGAACCGCTTGGACGTGGTCTTCCTCATGGACAAGGGCCCGGCCAAGGACAAACTGTTGGACCTGCGGCGCGAAGTCTGTCGGCGCTACATCGTTGATCGCACCTACCGTTTCGTCGAAGCCTACAGCCCGGAACGCCAACGCGGCGACCTGGACTACAAGGACAGCGTCGAAGCATTGAACCGGGCTAAACAGGCCACCTTCGAACGCTTGATCAATGAAGAACTGTCCGACGGTCAACGGGGTGGTTTTCTGGTGTGGGGCGATCCGGCGTTGTACGACAGTACGGTGCGCATCTTGCAGGCGATCCTCGACGCGGGCCGCAGCGCCTTCGAATTCGAGGTGATCCCCGGCATCACCAGCGTCCAGGCCCTGGCCGCCCGGCATAAAGTGCCGTTGAACAGCATTGGCGGTTCGCTGGAAATCACCACCGGACGCCGGTTGGCGGCGGGGCAGGTGGGCGACGCGGCGAGTGTGGTGGTGATGCTCGATGCCGAGGACGCCTATCGCCAGGTGAGCGATCCCGAGACGCAGATCTACTGGGGAGCCTATGTGGGGACGCCGGATGAAATCCTTATCGCCGGCCGCCTGGGGGATGTGGCCGATGACATCGAGCGCACCCGCAAGGCCGCGCGCAAGGCCAATGGCTGGATCATGGATACTTATTTGTTGCGCAAGCCTCAATGATGCTTGCACATCACCTTGTGGCGAGAGGTATGTGGGAGCAAGGCTTGCCCGCGATACAGACGATGCGGTCTTCCAGAAATCGAGGTGCTCATATCGCGAGCAAGCTTTGCTCCCACATAAATGCCCTCACCACAGCAGCGTTCGACAGCTTCATCACCAGTAGGCTCTTTACCCCCGCCCAAACCGCTCCCGATACACCGACGGCGCCAACCCCACGACGCTGCGAAACGCCACGCGAAAGCTTTCCACCGAGCGGTAGCCGCACAGTTGCGCGATGTTATCGGTGTTGTCCCCGGTGCTTTCCAGCAACTCGCGGGCCCGGGCCAGGCGTTCATGTTGCAGCCAGGCCTTGGGCGACACGCCGCAGGCCTGGGTGAAATGGCGCAGGAAGGTGCGTTCGCTCATGGCCGCCTGGCTGGCCAGTTCGCGCACCCCGAGGGGTTCGTGCAGGCGTTCGCGGGCCCATTGCATGACACTCGACAGGTCGCTGCGTGGCGTGCGGCTGACCGGTGAGGGAATGAACTGCGCCTGGCCGCCCGTACGTTGCGGCGACATCACCAACCGGCGTGCCACGCAGTTGGCGACCTGGATGCCATAGTCCCGTGCCACCAGGTGCAGGCAGGCATCGATACCGGCGGCGCTGCCCGCCGAGGTGATGACCTGTCCTGAATCCACGTACAGCACATCCGGGTCTACTCGCACGGCCGGAAAGCTTGCGGCCAGTTCGTCGGTGTAGCGCCAATGAGTCGTGGCGCCCAGGCCATCGAGCAGCCCGGCGGCGGCGAGTACGAAGGCACCGGAGCAGATCGACAGCAGGCGCGCACCACGGGCGTGGGCCCTGCGCAGTGCCTCGAGCAACGCCGGGGACGGTGGCTCGCTGCGGTTGCGCCAGCCTGGCACGACAATGGTCCGGGCGGTTTCGAGCAGTTCCATGCCGCCATCAGCCAATACCTGGAAGCCGCCCATGGCGCGCATCGGGCCGTCATCGACCGCGACGATCCGATGCGTGTACCAGGGGAAATCGAATTCCGGTCGCTCCAATCCGAAAATCTCGACGGCGACACCGAATTCGAAAGTACACAGGCCGTCGTAGGCGAGGATCGCGACCAGACCAGGGTTAGGCTGCATTTGGCGGAAAATTCCCACAGAGTGTCTTGTGCGCCACTGTAGCGGTAAGCATTGGGGGGATAAAGTCTCTTCACGCCTTATCTATCCTGGAGTACACACCCATGACCAGCCTGGTTCGCGAAGTGCCTGCTGCCCCCTCCGATATCGCCCTGCAGCATTTCAGCCGTCGCCTGACATTCGAAACCGATTGTTCCGACGTTCATGCCAGCCAACAGGCCGGCAACATCGATTTTGTGCTGGTGGATGTACGCGGACCACTGGCCTACGAACGCGGCCACGTACCCGGGGCGATCAACCTGCCAACCCGCACTCTCACCGCCCAGGCACTGGCCGCCTATGCCAAGACCACCCTGTTCGTGGTGTATTGCGCCGGCCCGCATTGCAATGGCGCGAACAAGGCGGCAGTGCGCCTGGCAACGTTGGGATACCCGGTCAAGGAAATGATCGGCGGCGTCATGGGCTGGCTCGATGAAGGCTTTCGCCTGAGCGGCACAGTGGAGCGTATGGCGGACGAGGCGATCAGCTGCGACTGCTGAGACAGCGCAAGCAGCTTTTTGTGGGAGCGAGCTTGCTCGCGATGACGGCGGCACATTTGGCATTGAGGCACGCTGACGCACCGCGATCGCGAGCAAGCTCGCTCCTACAGAACTTCGGCGTTACAACACGGCATTAGTGGCTTTTTATAAGTATTTGTCGCCTCAACATAATTCCCCTCCCGAGTGCCCCTCTAGACTCCGGCCACTTCGGTTTTTCCTGACCGAACGCTGCCTACGAATCTGCCTATAACGATCAATAAAATACCCTGCGCACTCAGGAGCGAAAATGAACAAGCTAGCCATGTTCGGTGCCCTGGCACTGTCCGTATTGTCCCTGTCGGCCGTGGCCGAAGACGCCAAGCCGATCCGCCTCGGGATCGAGGCCGGTTATCCGCCGTTTTCGATGAAAACCGCCGATGGCAAGCTGACCGGCTTCGATGTCGATATCGGCGACGCCCTCTGCGAGCAGATGAAGGTCAAGTGCACCTGGGTCGAGCAGGAGTTCGATGGCCTGATCCCCGCGCTGAAAGTGAAGAAGATCGATGCGATCCTGTCGTCCATGACCATCACCGACGACCGCAAGAAAAACGTCGATTTCACCATCAAGTACTACCACACCCCGGCGCGTTTCGTGATGAAGGAAGGCTCCGAGGTCAAGGACCCGCTGACCGAGCTCAAGGGCAAGAAAGTCGGTGTGCTACGTGCCAGTACCCACGACCGTTTCGCCACCGAAGTGCTGGTGCCTGCCGGGATCAACCTGGTGCGCTACGGCTCCCAGCAGGAAGCCAACCTGGACATGGTCGCCGGTCGTCTCGACGCCATGCTGGCCGACTCGGTCAACCTCGACGACGGTTTTCTGAAGACCGATGCCGGCAAAGGCTTTGCCTTCGTGGGCCCGACCTATGAAGACGCGAAATACTTCGGTGGTGGCGCCGGCATTGCGGTGCGCAAGGGCGATAAGGCCCTGGCCGATGAATTCAACGCCGCCATCAGCGAAATCCGCGCCAATGGCACGTACAAGAAGGTGCAGGACAAATACTTCGCTTTTGATGTCTACGGGCATTAATCGGTAGGCGCTGCTGTAGGAGCTGCCGAGCGAAGCGAGGCTGCGATCTTTCCACTGCCAGTTGAGTCCAGAGCGAAAGATCAAAAGATCGCAGCCTCGCTTCGCTCGACAGCTCCTACACAGCTCCTACGCCCAGTCATTCGGAGATTTCATGCAACGCATCGACCATACCCTGCCATGGAGCCACCTGGGCACCGAGCGCCGGCTCAGTGTGTTTCGTTATGGCCATGGCCCGCGCAAGGCCCACATCCAGGCCAGCCTGCACGCCGACGAACTGCCGGGCATGCGTACTGCCTGGGAGCTGAAGCAGCGGCTCAACGACCTCGAGGCGCAAGGCCTGCTCAAAGGGGTGATCGAACTGGTGCCGGTGGCCAATCCCATCGGCCTGGATCAACATCTGCAAAGCGCCCACATGGGGCGTTTCGAACTGGGCAGCGGCAAGAATTTCAACCGCTCTTTCGTGGAGCTCAGTGCACCGGTGGCGCAACGCATCGCTGATCGCCTGGGTGATGACCCGGCCGCCAATATCACCTTGATCCGCCAGACCATGGCTCAGGTTCTCGACGACCTGCCGGCGCCGCCTTCGCAGCTTGAAGCGCTGCATCGCCTGCTGCTGCGCCATGCCTGCGACGCCGACATCACCCTGGACCTGCATTGCGATTTCGAGGCCGCGATCCATTTGTATGCCTTGCCGCAACAGTGGCCGCAATGGCGCTCCCTGGCCGCACGCCTGAAGGCCGGGGTGGCGTTGCTGAGTGAAGATTCCGGTGGCAGTTCGTTCGACGAGTCCTGCTCTTCACCCTGGTTGCGCCTGGCTAAAGCCTTTCCTGCGGCGGCGATCCCAGCGGCGAACCTGGCGACGACGCTGGAGCTGGGCAGCATGGGCGACACCCGGGTGGAACAGGCCCAGGCCAATTGTGAAGCCATTCTCGGTTTTTTGGCCGAGCAGGGTTTTATCGCCGGGGACTGGCCATCCGCACCCGCCGAGTGCTGCGAAGGCTTTCCGTTCGAAGGCACTCAATACCTGTTCGCGCCGCACCATGGCGTGGTGAGCTTTCTGCGCGAGGCTGGCGAATGGGTGGAGCAGGGCGATCCGCTGTTCGAAGTGGTCGATCCGTTGAGTGATCGGGTCACCACCGTGCGGGCCGGCACCAGTGGCGTGCTGTTCGCCCTGGACCGCGGGCGCTACACCCAGCCGGGCATCTGGCAGGCAAAAGTCGCCGGGCGTGAGCCGATCCGTACGGGGAAATTGAGCAACGACTGATAAGTGCTGTCTACCTCACCGCACGCTTCTTGTCGTGCGGCTATCGAACGATGGAGGAAGGTTGATGTTTAAAGCGCTCGCTCTGTTTCTATTGCTGGTCTCGTCCGGGTTGCAGGCCCAACCCTCGCTGCACACGGACTTGCCGCTCAACTACCTGGCCCAAGCCGATGAGCAAGCCGGCAACCGCCCGCTGGTGATCTTCCTGCACGGCTCCGGCAGCAACGAACAGGACCTGTTCGAACTCAGGGGCGAGTTGCCCCGGGACTACAACTACCTCTCGGTGCGGGCACCGAAGAGCATGGAACAGGACCGTTATCAGTGGTTCGCGAAAAAAGGCGACGGGGCCTACGACGGTGATACTTCGGACTTGAAGGCCAGCGGTCAGATGCTGCTGGACTTCATCGACAAGGCTCGGGCCAAGTACTCGACCGACGCGAGCAAGGTCTACCTGGTAGGGTTCAGCCAGGGCGCGATGATGAGCTACGAAGTTGCGTTGCGACACCCCGAAGCCGTCGGTGGTATTGCCGCGATGGGCGGGCGGGTCCTGTCGGTGTTGCGGGCGGAACTGACCCCCAATGAATCGCGCCGGGCACTGGCGGTGTTCATCGGCCATGGCACGGCAGACCCGATCATTCCCTACCACGATGGCACCGAGGCCAACACCTTCCTGAAGACCCTGGCGCTGGAACCGGAATTCCATGCCTACCCGGGCGTCGGCCACAGTATCAGCGCCCTGGAAGTGCAGGACCTGCGGGCCTGGCTGGAACGGCTCAATCCCTGACCACCTTAAGTCCCTGTGGGCGAAACCCTGTGGGAGCTGAGCTTGCTCGCGATAGCGGTGGATCAGCTTGCACCAATGCCAGGATGTGCCGATGCCATCGTCGGATCGCCGCCCGGAGCAAGCTCGCTCCCACATTTTGCGGTGGTTGTGGACCCTGTGGGAGCTGAGCTTGCTCGCGATAGCGGTGGATCAGCTGCACCAATGCCAGGATGTGCCGATGCCATCGTCGGATCGCCGCCCGGAGCAAGCTCGCTCCCACATTTGGCGGTGGTTGTGGACCCTGTGGGAGCTGAGCTTGCTCGCGATAGCGGTGGATCAGCTTGCACCAATGCCAGGATGTGCCGATGCCATCGTCGGATCGCCGCCCGGAGCAAGCTCGCTCCCACAGGGTGCTTGTTACTTACCGCTGGCGATCTGTTTCACCAACGCTTCATGACCGGCCTTGTCGCTGGCCCGGGAGATGATTTGCACCACGGCCATGCGCGTGCCGGAGGCGCCCAGCAAGGTGGTGTCGAGGGTGGGTCCGCCGCCCTGGGTCGCGCTGGTGTCGAGCTGGCGCAGGCCCAGGCCGGTGCCTTTTTGCTTCAGGCTTTTTTCGCTGAGGATCTTGGCGTCCGGCAGGGCCTTGATGCGCTGGGCGGCGAAGTCGGCCATGGTGGTGTCGAGGAACGCACCATCATCGTCCTTCACATTCGTACCGTTGACGATGGTGTTCTGCGCGGCAATCACCACGGTTCTGCTGGTGGCATTGCTGTACATCGTCCCTGTCGCCCCAGCGGTGCCCTGGGCCACTTCACCGGCGGGTAGCGGCGTCGCCGTGAAGCCCTTGGGCAAGGTGAAGGTGAACTTGCCGCCGAGCATCGACACTTTCTGCGCCGGTGCATCGCCGGCAGGTTTGGCCGGGGCCGCTTGGGCGGATACCACGACCAGACTGGCGATGGCCCCCAGCAACAGGGCGGCGGCTTGTTTACTCAGCAATGACATTGAAACGCTCCACAGATGGTCGTGCCTGGAGGCCGATCATCCCATGGGCGTCGCACCTGACTCCAGCGCCAGTGCAGAAGAGACCGTCATTTTGGTGAAAGGTGTGCGGTGTCGCCGGGCGGTGCCCGCACCAGCAGCCGTCGGGTCACCAGCAACATGGCCATCGACACCGCGACGCCCAAGGCAAAGGCGGGCATGCCCAGCACCGGCAGGGCGAGGGCCAGGGTCAGGCAGAAGGCGGCGAAGCAATACATGCCGGTGGCTGTCGCCCGCAGCAGCGCGGCGGTGAAGGCCGGCCCCCGGGTTTGTTGGGAGAACACCGCCATGACACTGCCCAGCACCGGGAACACCGCCAGCAGCCCGCTCCAGCGTTCGCCCACGGTGCTGGCCAGCAGCGTCACCGCCAGGGTCAGCAGCGCGCCAGCGATCATGCGCAGCAGCAGTTTGTCGGATTTGGCCGTCGGCCCGTTCATCACCGGCCGGACCGTGGGGAACAGATACGGCGCCGCCAGCAGCGCGGCCAGGGCGATCAGGCTCGACAACGGCAGCGAAGCCGGTAGCCAGGACAGGATCAACGCCACCAAGGCCCAGCCCCCTAGCGCGATGCCCAGCGCCCAGGGCCAGTTGCGATGCTGGGCGACCTGGGCGTACACCACGCAGAAGGCAATCATCGCGAACATCGCTGCCAACGCTGCGGTCGCCGATTGTGCGGCAAACAGTTCGCCTTGTTCTATGGCCAGGAACAGCAGAATCGGCCCCACCACGACTGGCAACCCCGAGAGCCAGCCGGCCACACTCGGTCCCCAGCGCCTGCCCGCCAGGGAAATCAGCAGCAGGAACGCGGGAATCACCAGCAATTTGAGCAGCAGCACGCGGTCATCCTTGTCAGTCGTCGAGGCGCCACGTTAGCACCGCCCGCGTCGCAAACCCACTGTGGGGGCGAGCTTGCTCGCGATGGCGGCAGAACTGGCACGAAAGACCCTAAGGCTCAACCCCGCGCAGCACTGAAACGCTGCGCCAATCCCTCACGCTCGAAGTGTTCGGTGATGAAGTCGATAAAGGCGCGAGTCTTGGCCGGGATCAGCGTGCGGCTGGGGTAATAGAGGGAAATCACGCCAAGGTCCATGTACCAGTCCGGCAGCAGCCGTACCAGTTCGCCGCGCTCCAGCCAGGGCAGCACGTCCGGCACGGTCAGCAGCGAAATGCCCAGGCCCAGCAAGGTGGCTTCGCGCATGGCGACCGGGTCGTTGAGAATGATGGATTCAGGCAGCCGCAACGCCGACTCGAAACCGGCGGCGTTACGCATCGTGGCCTGGCGTACGCGCCCGGTGAGGCTGGAGCGCAGCACGATGTTATCGAAGTGGGCCAGATCTTCCGGGTGCGCGGGGCAGGCGCGTGCGGCCAGGTAGGCTGGGCTGGCTACCGCGACCAGATGTGCCGGCGCCAAGGTTCGCGAGATCACGCCAGGCGTCAGTTCGAAGCCGCCGCCAATCGCTGCGTCGAAACCTTCGGCGATCAGGTCTACCCGTCGGTTCTCGAAATGCCATTGCGGGCGGATCAATGGGTGGAGGGCCAGAAATTGCGGCATCAACGGCAGCACATGGCCGATGCCGAAGCTTGGTGACAGGCTGAGGCGCAATACCCCGGCCGGCTCGCCTCGTTCAGTGGTCACGGCGCCGATGGCGGCCTGCAAGGCTTCGAGATGCGTGCCGATGCTGGCCAGGAAGTGTTCGCCGTTCTCGGTCAAGGACAGCTTGCGGGTCGAGCGCTGGAACAGCCGCACCCCCAGGTTTCGCTCCAGCATTGCCACATTGCGGCTCACGGCCGCGGGCGTCAGGGCCAGCAACCTGGCGGCCGCCGAGAAACTGCCGGTTTCGGCGCTGCGGGCAAAGCATTCGAGATTGGCGAGGCTTTCCATCAAAGTGACCTGATAGTAATGCTTGAAAATGATTCAACGTATTACTGGCTAATCATCACGTAATAGCAAGGGCAATATGCACCTCAACGGCGGACATCACCGCCCAGGGTTATCCAACTGTGAGGACATACGACATGAGCAGCATCGACACCATCGGCATCATCGGCGCAGGCGCCATTGGCAGTGCATTTGCCCGGGCCTTGGCCCGTCAGAACATCAACGTCGTGATTGCCAACAGCCGCGGCCCGGAAAGCCTGGCCGAGTTGGTCGCCGAGCTCGGCCCCACCGTCCGCGCCGGCACCGTGCAGCAAGCCGCTGCCCAACCCATGGTGCTGGTGGCCGTCAACTGGCCGAAGTTGCCCCAGGCGCTGAATGGCTTGCCGGACTTTGCCGGACGAATCGTGATCGATGCCAACAACGCAATCAAAGTCCCGGAGTTCGAGGCGATTGATCTGCAAGGCCGGGCTTCTACCGAGGTGTTCAGCGAATGGGTGCCGGGGGCACGGGTGGTCAAGGCGTTCAACCACATGTTGGCGCGCCTGCTGGAGGCTGATCCAGCGTCCGAAGGCGGCAAGCGCGTGCTATTCCTGACTGGCGACGATGAGCAGGCCCGTGGGGAAGTCGCGCAGTTGATCGATCGGCTGGGATTCTTCGGTGTGGACCTGGGCCCATTGAGCGTTGGCGCACGCTTGACTCAATTCCCGGGTGGGCCATTACCGGTGCTGAACCTGGTCAAGTTCGACTGAGTACTTCGCCGCATACGTGTAAGGAAGCGCTCGACCAGCGAGGGAGCCCGGCCTGAAGCACTCAGTCGGGTTCCACGTCCAATTGCAGGCTGTCGTCGGCCAGGCGCTCGGTTCGCCGGACAATACCGCTGATGCGCCGGCCTTCGGCGTTGAACACCACGATCTGGGCTTTATCCAGATCCGCCGGCAGTGGTGGTCGCACGTGCAGGGCGAACCAGGGCGGTTCGCCGTCATCGAGGCGTTTGACGTCGAACTCGCAGTCGACACTTTTGGTGTCACGACCAAACAGCGTGTCGAGGCCGTAATCAAGGTGAGTGCTGTCGGCAGCAGGGTCGAGGGACATCGGCGGTCTCCTGGATGGGTACGCACGGCTGATGTTCAAGTGATTCTTCCCGCAATGGAAAATTCCATTGGGTGATCCGTAGAGATTAGCCCCAACCTGTGGGAGTAAGGCTTGCCCGCGATGCAGGCGCCTCGGTTCACAAAGGACCGCGTCGACTTCATCGCGGGCAAGCCTTGCTCCCACAGATCGCCTCCTTCCCCCCAAGAGCCGGCACGGCTGGTGATCAAGCGCCAGGCACGCCGTCTTTCCACGCCGACCAGTTCTTCACAATGTCCTGCACCAGCGGGTTGCCGGTGCGGAACAGGTTTTCCAACGCAGGGACGAACGCGCCCTGGTCGGCGTATTTGAGCAGGTTGTCCACTTCGTTGCCGCCGGGCTCGGGACGGTCGAAGTCGGACCCGGCCCGCAGAACGGCCAGCCGGTTGATGTCCACCCGACCTTCGCGACTGGCCCGGAGCAAGGCCTCGTAGGTGGAGTTGTCTTCCTGTTGGGTGGTGCAGTAGACGCCCTTGTTGTCGGTGAGCAGGCGAGTCCAGACTTCGGCGCGCTCGCTCAGGCGGGTACCGGAGAACCAGGTGTTGCCGGCCAGGGTGTCGCAGCGGGTCACCACCGGTGGTTGGTTGGCCGGGGCGTACGGATACTTCAAGCGCCAGGCCGCCGATTCCTTGCTTTCCGCCAAGGTCACCTTCTGGCTGAGGGCAAAGGCCTTGGCTTGCAGGGCCGGGTTGAGTTCGAAGACTTCCGTTTTGTAGTCCAGCGGCGGCTTTTCATTCGGCCCCTTGGTGTTGATGCCCAGGTAGCCGGTGGGCCAGTCCTCGGGCACATCCCGCGAATCCAGCTCCCATTGGGTGCCGAACTCCACCAGGTAATGGGCCCAGGCCGTCGTGCCAAGCGTGCCGTGGTGTGGGTTGATGCCGGCGATCCCGGCCACCAGGAAATAGCTTTTGCGCAGGTCGACGGTGGGGGAGAGCGCCAGGGCCAGTGTCGAGGCTGCGGCGTTGGTCTGGCCCATGCCGGTGATCAGCAGGCAGACCCGCTCGGCATTGCAGCGGATCGTCGGGTATTCGGCGGACAGTCCCGGCACGCGGATTTCAGTCTTGAGTTCGAGGCGATCGATCCAGTTCTGAGCCTCGGGGGCGAACATCGTGATCAGCAGGACTTTGGGCTGAAGCGGCGGTGCGGCCCCGGCGGTCGAGCAGAACAGGGCCGTGCAGGCCAGGCCGATTGAAATAGACAGGCGATTGATCATGTATTCGTGACCTCCATGGATTCGAAGTGTGCTTCTACGGTGTGCTCAGAATTGATAGCCAACCCCGGCGTAGTATCCCCAGCCGTCGGAGCGGGCGCGGAAGTGGCCATCGCCAAAGTTAAGCTCACTGCCGTCCTGCCAGTTGCCGCCGTTGTGAAAGTAGCGGCCCACCAGCGTAAAACGCAATTCAGGCTTTGTTCTTGTTCTGTTCTGTTCTGTTCTTGTTCTTGTTCTTGTTCTGTTGGCAGAGGTGAATGTTCGACGCGGCACTGGGTCGGCGGAGTTGCTGATAGAATCGGCCATCTTGACTGACCAGAGGTATGCCCATGAGCGAGCCGATTCGCCTGACCCAGTACAGCCACGGCGCCGGCTGCGGCTGCAAGATTTCGCCCCAGGTACTGGAAGTGATCCTGGCCGGCAGCGGTGCGCAGAACCTTGATCCCAAGCTGTGGGTCGGCAATGCTTCGCGGGACGATGCGGCGGTGTACGCCATCGACGAGGAGCGTGGCGTGGTCTCGACCACCGATTTTTTCATGCCGATTGTCGACGATCCCTTCGATTTCGGACGCATCGCCGCCACCAATGCCATCAGCGATATCTACGCCATGGGCGGTGATCCGCTGATGGCCATCGCGATTCTTGGTTGGCCAGTCAACGTATTGGCCCCGGAAATTGCCCGGGACGTGATTCGCGGCGGTCGGTCCGTGTGTGATGAGGCCGGTATCCCCCTGGCTGGTGGGCATTCGATCGACGCGCCCGAGCCGATTTTCGGCCTGGCGGTCACAGGCCTGGTGCAAAAGCGCCACATGAAACGCAACGACACGGCCACCGCCGGTTGCCGCCTGTACCTGACCAAGCCCTTGGGCATCGGCATCCTCACCACGGCGGAAAAGAAAGGCAAGTTGCGCGCCGCCGATGTTGGCCTGGCCCGTGACTGGATGTGCACCCTCAACAAACCCGGCAGCCGCTTCGGCAAGCTCGACGGAGTGACGGCGATGACCGACGTCACCGGTTTCGGCCTGCTCGGGCACCTGGTGGAAATGGCCGACGGCAGCCAACTGACCGCGCGCATCCGCTATGACGCGGTGCCGCGCCTGCCGGGCGTCGAGTACTACCTCGACCTGGGGTGTGTACCGGGCGGTACGCTGCGCAACTACGACAGCTACGCCAGCAAGGTCGGTCGGGTCCAGGAACTGCACAAGCGCGTGTTGTGCGACCCGCAGACCAGCGGTGGCCTGCTGATTGCCGTCACCCCTGAAGGCGAGATCGAGTTCCTGCGGGTGGCCGCTGAACTCGGGCTGGCGCTGGAACCTATCGGCGAACTGGTCGAGCGACAGAGTTACGCGGTCGAGGTGTCTTGATGAGCCATGACATCACCGATTACCGCGACATCTTCCTCAATGACCGGCCGATGATGGACACGCGCGCCCCGATCGAATTCATCAAGGGGGCGTTCCCCGGCGTGGTCAATCTCCCGTTGATGACCGACAGCGAACGGCAACGCGTCGGTACCTGCTACAAACAGCAGGGGCAGCAGGCCGCCATTGTCCTGGGGCATCAACTGGTGTCCGGCGAAACCAAGGCCCAGCGCATCCAGGCCTGGGCCGAGTTCGCCAAGACCCATCCCGACGGCTTGCTGTATTGCTTTCGCGGAGGCTTGCGTTCGCAGATCGTCCAGCAATGGCTCAAGGACGAAGCGGGCATTGATTATCCCAGGGTCGGCGGTGGCTACAAGGCCATGCGCACCTTCTTGCTGGACGCTGTCGAGCAGGCGGTCGCCCAGTGCGACCTGGTGCTGCTGGGCGGCATGACCGGTACCGGCAAGACCGAAGCACTGGGCCAACTGAGCAATAGCCTGGATCTGGAAGGTTATGCCAACCATCGCGGTTCCAGCTTCGGCAAACGCGCCACCGGCCAGCCTTCCAACATCGATTTTGAGAACCGCCTGGCCGTGGACGTACTGAAAAAACGCGCCAGCGGCATCGAACAATTCGTGCTGGAAGATGAGAGCCGTGCGGTCGGCAGTTGCGCCTTGCCGCTGCCTTTGTACCAGCGCATGCAGCAGGTTCCGATGGTCTGGCTGGAAGACAGCCTGGAGCATCGGGTCGAGCGGATCCTGCAGGATTACGTCATCGACCTGTGTGTGGAATTTGTCGCTGTACATGGCGACGAAGGTTTCTCGTTGTTTTCCGAGCGGTTGCTGGCCAGCCTGGACAATATCCACAAGCGCCTGGGCGGCGACCGTCACCGGCGCTTGATGAACATCCTGGAAGCCGCCCTGGCCGAGCAGGCCAACAGCGGCGCCGTCGACTTGCATCGCGGTTGGATCGAAGGCTTGTTGCGTGAGTATTACGACCCGATGTACGTGTTCCAGCGGGAAAAGAAGGGCTTGCGGATCGAGTTCTCGGGGGAGCAGGCGGCGGTGTTGGAATATCTGCGGGAGCGGGCGGCCCGGGGTGGGTGACCAGTTTCATCAAGACCCAAACCTGTGGGAGCGAGCCTGCTCGCGATAGCGGACTGTCAGTCACATCAACGCCCAATGATCCAGCGCCATCGCGAGCAGGCTCGCTCCCACAGGGTTCAAAGGTGATCGCGAGTTTGGTGTTCACCCTGATCCCTGTCAAAAGAACCGCTGATTACGTCGGGCAGGTCTCCTGGCCATTATCCAGGCCTTGCTTGTAGCTCTGGCTGGTGAGGCTGGCCTTGCCGTTGTGCCAGGTCAGGGTCAGCACGTACAGCGAATCAAAATCGCCTGACGCCCAGTCATCGGTAATGGTCTGCTTCTTGCCCAAGGCCTCCCCGGCGACCTTGTTGATCAGCTCCGGCAGGTAGCCATGTGACCAGGCGGTATAGATGGTAGCGTTGTGGTACTTGTCGTCCAGCAGTTCATCAGCGAGGTCGCTGGTGTCGTTGGCTGAATAATTGATGTTCACCGGCAACCCGAGCTTGATGGCACTGGGGCTGATGGTCATCAGCGGGCGAATATAGCTGTAGGAATTGTCCAGCTCACCCTCTTCGACATTGCGGGTCGGGTTGGCCGCGAACACGTAGTCGGCCTTGCCGAATTTTTCCGGCAGCAGGGTGGCCAGGTCGATGGCGCGGTTGAGGCCCTGGCAGTTGAGCTGGCCCAGGCCTCCGGCGGGTTTCTCTGCGTGGCGCAGGAACACCAACGTCTGCACGCCATCGGCCGGCTGGGCGCGGCTGACGCTGGATTCCAGCGACAGCACCAGTCCACAGACCACCAGCAGCGTCGGCAGCACCAGCCACGAACGGTGTTTGAAGCGCCTGGCGAAATCCAGTGGGTTCATCATCGAATAGTTTTTCTTCAGCACTCTTGAGTCAGGCTGACAAACCCTGGCACCGCGAAGCGGTTGGCCTCGGGTGGTTTCCCTGTCATTACGCCGCGTCGAATCCTCGGGGGCATTGCTCAGAGTCTCTTCAAGTCCTTTGGTTCGATCCTGGCTGGTCCCGGTGCACTCTAGCGATCTCCGTCAGGAGATGGGACGAACGTTAACGACAGGATGTTGCGGATTTAAGAAGGGCCGATGTGAATTCCGTGACGGGTTCATGGGCATCTGAATTTAGCGAATCGCTCTACGTTCATCGCTTCTCTCCCTGACCCCGCCCCGTTGACAAAGTCTCGTGTTCGCCCGGCACCGCAAGGTTCCTGTATGTCAGCCCCTGAAAAGCGCGCCTGTTTAGATATCTGACATTCTTGTCTGACAAGAATTTTTTGCCCAGTGAAGTCATGTCTCAGTAGAGCTACAAAATATTGGAGTCGTACTTTTTTATAGTGCGTACTTTAGATATATCTTTGTTGTATGGGAGTGGCAGCTTCTCAGCTGCTTGCGAAGGCGTCGTTACATTTTGTAGCTTTTGCGAATGACTTTGAAATGCCCGCTGTGCAAGGTTAGTTGGCCTAAACAAATAGGTGAGGGTTGACAGGAAAAACAACAACCGCTAAACATTGGGTTCAGATGACAGCCAAGGAAGGCGGAAAATGATTAGGATAACGCCTGGGTTTTGTCTCGCGTATGTTTGTTGTTTTAACAAACTGTCTCCCTAATTATTTACCTCGGTGTGTGTCTACGGGTTCACCACTCTCAGTGGTGGATAATTTGCTGCGGCCTTCGGAATTTATATTTCGCACGAAATAGCTGATTCAGGTATGCCTCCAGTGAAATTATGCCCGGCGCTGGTGTGCCTTGTTTCTAATTGCTAGGTCAAGGTGCTCTTTGGTTAATAGCATCACGCTTAAAGCTTGATGCGCCAAAATTATAAATATAAGGGGTTTTTATGTCTCAGGCAGTTCCTCATGATTCGATACTTGATCTTGTGTTGGGTCACTGCTATTCCTCACCCGATACGGCAGCTATTGTGATAGGTGATAGTGTTGTCACATATCAAGAGCTAAGAGATAAAATTTATAAGGTATCTACTTACATTCAAGGCAGAGGTGTGGAGGTCGGCAGCGTCATCGCTATTATGCAAAATAATATTGGCGATGCGCTTGCTTCTATGTTGGGATGTCTACACGCGGGGTGCATTTACTGTCCAATAGACGTCTCTCTGCCTCCTGCAAAAATACAACGTACCTTGGCCGTAGCTAATGTCGAGTTTGTTCTATCCGAACAAGACCTTCCTTATATTTGGCAAAGCGATGATCCTGAGTTTGTCCACTATAAGGAACTGCCTATACCTGCTTCCTACGCTGCGCTCACACAACGTTACCATCCCTTGGCCTACATTATGTTCACCTCCGGCTCAACTGGAGACCCCAAAGGAGTAGCTATTGGGCACGCCAATCTGATTGAAATATTCAGGGGGTGGGACGAGATCTATCAATTGAAAAAACTCAAAAGGCATCTCCAGTTCGCCAGCCTTTCCTTTGACGTGTTTGCTGGTGACTGGCTTCGTGGGCTTTGCTCTGGGGCCATAATCTACGTGCCTACTTCAGCCGAGAAATATGTTGTTGAAAACTTGGCTGAATTTATTATCACCTACCAGATAGAGTGTGCTGAGTTTACTCCAATTATTCTTAGGGAGCTCTACGGTTATGCGTTAAGAAATAACGTAAAACTGAGTAGTTTTAAACTGCTGATTGCTGGGTCTGATGTTATGCGTGTTAGGGAGTTTAAGGATGTTCGTAAAATAATCTCTGACGACTGTCGCTTGGTGTTTTCATATGGGACGACCGAAACAACCATAGATAGCACCTATTTTGAGGCTACCCATGAAGCGCTAAGTAAGCTCCAAAATGATGCTCCTCTTCCTATTGGTGTGCCCTTTCCGTGCACTTTAATTACGATTCTAAAGGATGACGGTACGCATACTGATCTCCATGAGGTGGGAGAACTCTACATTGGCGGAGGTGGTGTTGGTCAGGGGTATTTGCACCATGACGTCAGAACATCAGGTCGATATCTGCGTCGTCTACCGCTTGGCCGCCATGCTCGATGGTATCGGACGGGCGACCTGGCTTCATATGATGGGCAAAATTTCAATCTTCATGGCCGCGCCGATGCTCGGATTAAAGTACACGGAAAACTCATAGATCTCACAGAGTTAGAGGCGCACTTGCGCGCCCATGAAGATATATTGGAGTGCGTCGCCACCACAACGCGGCACGATTTAAATAAAAAAATACTTCTGCTGGTAAAGCTCAAGCCGACTAGTGCCAAGTTTAAGCGCGAAGCAATCGCCGAGCATGTTTCCAATCTTGAGGATTATCCTGTCAGCAGTAACGATATTTACTTCACCAAGGACTTGCCGGTGACCATGAGCGGGAAGATAGATCGAGTTGAAGCGAATAGGATAGCCATCACATTGCAAGCGGGGGTGGCCAAGTGAGAATTCTTCAAGTCGGTGCGGGGCCTACGGGAGTTAGTCTGTTCATTCGGCTACACTCTCAGCTCGAAACACAGTATTCCGTACTTGAGTACGTTATAGCCGATGGGCGAAAACCGGGCTCAGGTCTAGCTTTTGGTACTGGCTATAACAGTCATCTTATCAATCTGCCTGCTTCAGTCATGAGTATTAATCCTGATAACCCTCTAGAATTCGTCGAGTGGCGCGCAAAAAATCAATCGTTGTGGCAAGAATATTTCCCAGATGAAGAACAGGCATGGTCAGAGTTTCCGTCGCGGCGCTTATTTGGATTGTATGTAGGTCATCAGTTGCAACGAGCATTGAACGGCGCCTCCTTTGCGGAACTTATTAATACGTCGGTTTCCTGTGTGACACCTATTCAGTCTGTTGGTAAGTTTTCCGTGGAGTTTAGCAACGGCACCAAAGAGATTTTTGACAAAGTTATTATTTGTATCGGGCATGCACCTAGGTTTCCGTTGCTATCCAATGCCCCCCAAAAGTTTTTCTGCTCTCCCTATCAAGCTATGGACATACCGATCCATGCCACGGTGGGGATTATAGGTTCTCGGTTAACGGCGATCGATGCGGCACTGGCACTCCAAGAAAAAGGCCATATTGGAAGAATAACAATGGTGTCCAGAACTGGCAAACTACCCAAGGTTATTGCTGAGCACTCTGGCTATGATCCAAGCACGTTTATCACAGCTCTGCTTAATGAAAAAAACCAAACACTTGAGTCCATTCTTACGCACCATAAAAAAGAACTCGATAGGGTCACAAATGGTCTCATTGACTGGGATGCCCTAGCAAAACCCGGAGCGACACGGACCGAGGAACTTGAGCGAGAAATAAGCAGTTGCTCGCGGGGTAATCACCTGTGGCAAAGCGTTTTGTTGGCCTCTTATTCGGTCATAGATAAATTGTGGGCGAGACTAAGTGATCCAGAGAAAGCCGAGTTCATGACAAAATACTATGGACCTTGGATGACGTATCTAGCGGCGTTCCCTGTGTTTAGCGCCGTACGTATACTGCAATTAATGCAAGGTGAACAATTAGAGATTTACTCTGATTTACAGGGGGTCGAGGCTACTGAGCAGGGCTTTGATATTTATCATGGTCGAAACGAGTGCTTAAAT
Organism: Pseudomonas sp. A25(2017); assembly: GCF_002001065.1. NCBI lineage: Bacteria > Pseudomonadati > Pseudomonadota > Gammaproteobacteria > Pseudomonadales > Pseudomonadaceae > Pseudomonas > Pseudomonas sp. A25(2017). The sequence continues at coordinate 34,191 of NZ_MUOA01000051.1, forward strand.
GTCCAGTATTTGATCGACGGACGTGGTGTTGGTTATGGGGAGATGGATCTCAAAGAAGTACCCTTGTTGAAGAATATGTTAGCCAATGGCTCGATCACGACCCACCCGTTGGGCGGTGTTTCCATTAATTCGCTAACTTATCAAGCACTTTCCAACCGTCATAATGAAATTCCCGGGCTTTTTGTTGTGGGTGATTTGACAAAGGGAGAGTTTCTGGCGACCACCGATGTAGTACGCAACGTAATGCATAGCGTCGCTGCCAGTTCCGCTATCCTTTCGCGAGACCGCTGACATGAAGATCTCGACTCAAAACGCGAGTCACGCTCCGAAGTCCGGACTGACTCAACTGTCACATGCCATTTTGGCGAGCTTGGGTGTTCCCTCATTTGACTCTGGATTCGACCTCCAGCCTACAAATGGACTGGTCATTTTCATCGTTGATGGATTGGGGCAGCTATTGCTCGACGAGCATCAGTCCCATGCACCATTCCTGAAAACACTGCTTTGCACAGGTCAGTCTTTCGGAGTCGGATTTCCTGCCACTACCGCGACCAGTTTGGCTTCCTTTGCTCTCGGGCAAGGAAGCGGCCAGCACGGTATAGTTGGGAGCCGCTTTGCGTTGAATAATCGGACCGAATTTTCCCCATTGTCATGGCAAATGGGCGGTTTTTGTCGTAATCAAACAAGCGGCACTCATTCCGTTGATCCGCCGATTTTTGCAATCGAAAAGACTGCTTGGGAAACTGCCAGCGAACTGGGTCTGAACATAGAATGTATACTCCCGTTAAAAATAGCTAACTCCCGTTACAGTAAAGCTATTTATAAAGGAGCCACAATTACTCCCTATATGGACTATTGGCACTGTGGTTTTAAAATCAGGGGGGCGCTTAAAAAGTCATCGCGACGGTTGATTTACGTTTATCTGGGTGAGTTGGATTACGCGGGTCATGTCTATGGCACGAACTCAGAAGCCTGGCTCGATAGCCTGCGGCAGGTGGACACTCTGATTTCCTCAACGGCCAGCGCGCTTGCTCGAGGAACAAAACTACTAGTCGCTGCCGACCACGGCATGACAACCCTTTCGTCCGAAGCCATTTTCGACTTTGATACCGACGCTGGTCTTCAAGAGGGCGTGGCGTGGATTGCGGGTGATATTCGTGCCCGGCACATTTACACAGAGGCTGGAAAAACGTGTGCTGCATTGGAGCGCTGGAAGAACAAGCTCGGTGACGATTTCATGGTGCTCTCTCGCAGCCAAGCGGTTAACGAGGGTTTGTTCGGGGGGACTGTGAGAGTCTCCTTTGAACAGCGTTTGGGAGATCTGATTGTATATCCGACAGGACGGGGTGGCATCGTACAGAGCCTTACGGAAAAAAACCAAATGTCATGGAAAGGGCATCACGGGGCTCTGACTGAAGAGGATCAGCTTTCTCCGCTTCTGATTTACTCCAAAGGATGATCCCATAGGCCGTGGCTCGCCCTCAGAGCCACGGACCTAGCAATTCAACCAACGATAGGCCGTTTTGATGCAAAAAATACGCAGGCGTTGGCGACGCGTATTTTTAACCCGCGGTCAGGCAGCTTAATTCGCACCCGGTAGGGACTTTCACCTGTTCTCCTTCCCTTTCGGCTTTTTGAATAGCCATGTGTAGCCAGCATGATCCCGGATCCAAAAGCTCAGTCATCTGATTTATGCTCCAGCTTTCTAAATAGCACTTGGAATCCACCTCATGCCCAACCTGACCCCATTCCCCATCACCGAGAAATGGCCTGCCCAGTACCCGGAGTGGATTCAGCTCTACTCCCTGCCCACCCCCAACGGTGTGAAGGTCTCGATCATGCTGGAAGAGATCGGCCTGCCATACGAGCCCCACAAAGTGGACTTTGGCAGCAACGACCAGCTGTCGCCCGAGTTCCTTTCCCTGAACCCCAACAACAAGATCCCGGCGATTCTCGATCCCCATGGGCCGGGCGACCAGCCGTTGGCGTTGTTCGAGTCGGGGGCGATCCTGATTTATCTGGCGGACAAGAGCGGGCAACTGCTGGCCCAGGAGTCGGCGGCGCGCTACGAGACGATCCAGTGGCTGATGTTCCAGATGGGCGGGATCGGGCCGATGTTCGGGCAGTTGGGGTTCTTCAACAAGTTCGCCGGCAAGGACTACGAGGACAAGCGGCCGCGCGATCGCTACGTCGAGGAAAGCAAGCGCCTGCTCAAGGTGCTCGATGGGCGTCTGCAAGGGCGCGACTGGATCATGGGCGAGCGCTACACCATCGCTGATATCGCCACGTTCCCCTGGGTGCGCAACTTGATCGGCTTTTACGAGGCCGGTGATTTGGTCGGGATCCAGAACTTCCCCAATGTGACGCGGGTGCTGGAGCGTTTCCTGGCTCGACCGGCTGTAGCGCGTGGGTTGAAGATTCCGGAATGAGTCACCCGCCGACTCGCCGATTCGATTACAAGCCACCGGCAGCCTGAATGCCGGGTGACGTGCATCAATGACTCGCTGACCTTGTGAGTAGATGATTGCCCGGCCGGTAACACGCTGTTCTCCAGTCGACGTTTGTGCCCTGGCCGGCCAGGGCATAAGCTTTGCTCCTTATGATCGAGCACCCATTTCTGCCCAGGAGTCCCATGTCCAGTCAGTTCCCCGAAGCACGTCCACGCCGTCTGCGTCGCAATGCAAGCCTGCGCAGCCTGTTCCAGGAAACCGAGTTCACCTTGAACGATCTGGTGCTGCCGATTTTCGTCGAAGAGGAAATCAATGATTTTGTGCCGATCAAGAGCATGCCGGGCGTGGTACGCATCCCTGAGTCGAAGCTGGCCGGTGAGATCGAGCGCTACGCCCGTGCCGGCATCAAGTCGGTGATGACCTTTGGTGTGTCCCACCACCTGGACAACGATGGCAGCGACACCTGGAGCGAGCGCGGCCTGGTGTCACGCATGGCCGGGATCTGCAAGGACGCGGTGCCGGAAATGATCGTGATGTCCGACACCTGCTTCTGTGAATACACCGATCATGGTCATTGCGGTGTGCTCCACGGCGATGAAGTGGACAACGACCGGACCCTGGTCAACCTGGGCAAGCAAGCCGTAGCGGCGGCCCGCGCCGGTGCTGATGTGATCGCGCCATCGGCGGCCATGGACGGGCAGGTCCAGGCGATTCGCCGGGCCCTGGATGAAGCCGGTTTCAGCCAGACGGCAATCATGGCCTATTCCACCAAGTTTGCTTCGGCGCTCTATGGCCCGTTCCGCGAGGCCGGTGGCAGCGCGTTGAAAGGTGACCGCAAGAGCTACCAGATGAACCCGATGAACCGCCGCGAAGCACTGCGCGAGTCCTTGCTCGATGAACAGGAAGGTGCCGATGCGCTGATGGTCAAGCCGGCCGGTGCCTACCTCGATATCATCCGCGACATTCGCCAGGCTTCGAACCTGCCGCTGTCGGCTTATCAGGTCAGTGGCGAATACGCGATGATCAAGTTCGCCGCCCAGGCTGGCGCCATCGACGAAGCCCGCGTGGTACGCGAGAGCCTTGGCGCAATCAAGCGGGCGGGGGCAGACCTGATCTTCACCTACTTTGCCATGGACCTGGCGCTGAGCGGGATCTGATCCAGCGCTGCTCCCGGGGTTGGGTGTGAGATCCATCTTCACCGCCATTCCCTTGTGGGAGCGAGCCTGCTCGCGATAGCGGTGGGTCGGCTTGCATCAGTGTTGCCCGTACCGCCGCCATCGCGAGCAAGCTCGCTCCCACATTGGGCATAGCCCGCATCCACTTTTGATCGTATGGTTGCTCCGGAATAACGAACTCGATGGAGCACCATGCAATTCAACCGATTGATGATCAGCCTTGCTGCGCTGCTGGCTTTGGCTGGTTGCGGTAGCCGTCAGGCGCAGGAGCCTGAGCGTTCGCCCGCTGAGGTCAAGAAGCAGATCGTACAGTTGTTGCCGGCCAAGACTGTGGATCGCGAAGGCTGGGCGACTGACATCTACGTGGCCTTTGCGGCCCAGCAGATTCCCTCTACGACGCAGAACATCTGTGCTGTCCTGGCGGTGACCGAACAGGAATCGACGTTCCAGTCTGACCCACCGGTGCCGGGGCTGGGCAAGATCGCTCGTCAGGAGATCAACCGTCGTGCGGCGAAGGTGCACATTCCGGAGCTGCTGGTCAGTGGTGCACTTCAGGTGCGCTCGCCCAACGGTAAAAGCTACAGCGATCGGCTCAACGCGGCGCGTAGTGAAAAAGAGCTGAGTGGGATTTTCGATGATTTCATCGGCATGGTGCCGTTGGGCAAGACACTGTTCGGCGGTTTCAATCCGGTGCATACCGGTGGGCCGATGCAGGTCAGCATCGCGTTTGCACAGGCCAATGCGCGCAATTATCCCTACACGGTGGATGGCTCGATTCGTCGCGAAGTGTTCAGTCGTCGTGGCGGGATGTATTTCGGTATCGCGCATTTGTTGGGCTATCCGGTGAGCTACACCGAGCCGCTGTATCGTTTTGCCGATTTCAATGCGGGGTGGTACGCCAGCCGCAACGCGGCTTTCCAGCATGCGGTGAGTGTGGCGTCGGGCATTTCCCTGGCGCTGGATGGCGATCTGATTGCCCATGATTCCATCATGCCAGGCAGCACGGAACTGGCGGTGCGCACGCTGGGCAAGTCGCTGGGAATGCGCAACCCGACCATTCGCAATCAATTGGAGCTGGGCGAGAGCCTGGCGTTCGAGGACAGCAAGCTCTACAAGCGTGTGTTCGAACTGGCAGAGCGGGCCGAGGGCAAGGCGTTGCCTCGGGCGGTATTGCCGGGAATCGTGCTCAAGAGCCCAAAGATCACGCGCAAGCTGACCACGGCGTGGTTTGCCAAGCGGGTGGATGAGCGTTATCAGCGATGCATGAGGCGGGCGTCGGGGCGTTAGCCAGGCTTTGGGGCATGAAAAAGCCCGGTGGATGAGGCCGGGCTTTTAGGGGGATGGGTTTGGTGCGGGATCAGTCTTAAGCGGTGTATCGGGTGGACTGCGCAGCGGCCTGGTGATTGTTGCGGCCGCTGCGCGCCCGAGCGGGAGCAAGCTCCCTCGCCACGAGGTGTGTTGCCGATCATTTGTTGCGTTCAAGCAATTCATGCGTGGTTTTCGATCAGGCGATCGGAGCCACCTTCAGCGACACGACGTTCCAGCAGGCGATCGGCACCGCCTTCAGCGACGCGGTTTTCGATCAGGCGATCGGAGCCACCTTCAGCGACACGACGTTCCAGCAGGCGATCGGCACCGCCTTCAGCGACGCGGTTTTCGATCAGGCGATCGGAGCCACCTTCGGCGACACGACGTTCCAGCAGGCGATCGGCACCGCCTTCAGCGACGCGGTTTTCGATCAGGCGATCAGAACCGCCTTCGGCGACGACGGGTTGGGACGAGGCGGCAAATACGTTGGCGGCCAGTACGGAGAAAGCGAGGCTGAGGATGATTTGGCGTTTCATGATGGTGTGCTCCGGGGTGCAGTGGTTTGTGTGGGGCCATTGTTGTCCCGGGCGATCATCAAGAGAACTTCATTGGCATGATGGTGAACATCGACGGCAGTGATAGCTCGTTGGCCCGCTACCGGTCAGCTTGATGGAACACGGATGGACTCGGGGGTTCTACCGGCTAACCCTTATGCAGGAGGTAGGTTCATGTATCAGTTATTCGGTTGCAGGCAATCCGGCTCTTCGGCGGTGGAGGTTGCCCTGTGTCTTTGTGAGGTGGCTTATCGGCGGGTCGATGCCTATTCGACGCAAGACAACGATGCGGCGAAAGCGCTCGAGGCACTCAATCCTCTGAAGCAGGTGCCGACCCTGCAGTTACCGGACGGCTCGGTGCTGACCGAAGCGGCGGCGATCCTGATTCACCTCGGGTTGACCTTCCCCGCATCGAAGCTGCTCCCGCAAGACCCGGCCCTGCGTGCGCAAGCCATACGGGGCCTGGTCTACATCGCGGCCAATTGCTACACGCCCATCGGCATTATCGATTTTCCGGAGCGCTGGCTGGACGACGCGGATGAAGCGACTCGGCAGCGCTTGGTATCCGGCACGCAGCAACGGCTGTATCGCAACTGGGCGTTGTTTGCCGACCAGTTCTCGGCCCGACCTTTTCTAGGCGGTGAGGAACCGGGGGCGCTGGATATCCTGGCGGCCGTGATCACGAAGTGGAGAAACACGCGGGAGGCGATGCTGAGCGCCCGTCCGGCGTTCTACGAATTGTTGGAACGCATCGACCGCCATCCACGCGTGGCGCCGGTGCTGTCGCTGCATTGGCCTTTGTAGGAGCTGCCGAGCGAAGCGAGGCTGCGATCTTTCCCCTGACGCTTGAGTCTCAAGCGAAAGATCAAAAGATCAAAAGATCGCAGCCTTCGGCAGCTCCTACAGGGTCAAGGACAGGCTTTGCGTGCAGCCGCCTGCTCAACCAGGTCGACAAATTGCCGGACATTCTGCTGGTGCGCCGTCACCAGGTCGTCGATGTTGGTTCCCGCCGGTGTCTGCAGGCTGCTGCGGCATGTGAGGGGGCGAGCGTCGCCGCCCAGGCTGCGCAGTCGCCATTGCACATCCATGCGGGCATAGCGGCCAGGGATCGAGTCAAAGCGTTGCACGTCTACCCGCAGCAATGATTTCGGTGCGCCGGGGTTGCTCAGTTGTTCGTCCAGGCTGCTGTGCAGTTCGTCGGCCAGGCTGGCGCCCCACCATTCGGTTTCCAGGATCGCCAACCCGCTGTTGCCCTGGCGAATGACCATCTGGGTGCGATCCACCTGGGGCGGAACGCTCACCTGTTCGATCTGGATGTCCACGCCGGAGCGCGACAGGCCCGCCGGCTGAGCGGGGCTCAAGGTGTGGTAGTGGATCGGATCGCTGCGGCAGGCGCCGAGCAGCAACGCCACGGCAACCAGGGTGAGTTTCAGCGTCAGTGGCATGGGGCGCGCTCCTGTGATCATTCTTTCACCGGCAATGTGAGGTTCTGCGCCGGTGCGTCCTTGGGACGGCCGCGAAGCAGCGATTCGGGATGGCGGCTCAGGTAGTCCGACAGCTCGCGCAGCGAGCGCGACATGCGCCCCAGGTCGTCCAGGGTCTGGGTCAGTTGTTCGCGCTGGGGTGAATCTTCGGCCAGGGTCGAGTTGGCCGATTGCAGGGTTTTGCTGACGTCCTGCAAGGTGTTTTGCACACTTGGCAGCGTCTTGCTATTGAATTGGGCCAGGCCTTTGCGCAGCTCCACCAGGTTGCCATTCAGGTTGCTGGCGACGCTTTCCAGCGGCAGTTTGTTGATTCGCTCGACCATCGCCTGCAATTGTTCCTGCAATTGTTGGAGGCTACCGGGAATGGTCGGTATGCGCACAGGCCGGGCGGTGGGGTCGAAGGCGACTTTTTCCGCCTTGGGGTAGAAATCCAGCGAGATGTACAACTGCCCGGTCAGCAGGTTGCCGCTGCGGGCCTGGGCACGCAGCCCCCGATCGACAAAGCTGCCCATCAGGCGGGCAGAGGCGGCTTCGTCCTCCGGGTCGTGATTGAGTGCCTTGAGCAGTTTCTCATGGGCCTTGCCCAGGCGCTGTGGGTAGATCACCACGCCGACGTTGACCGGAAAACTGCGCTGTTTCTCATCGAAATCCAGATTGATGGCCACCACCCTGCCAACTTCCACCCCCAGGAACTCCACCGGCGCACCGACGCGCAAGCCGCGCAGGGCCTGGTCGAACCGCAGGGCCAGGTATTGCGCCTTGCCATCGGGCGGGGCGAGGGCGCTCTGCTGGTCGGCAAACAGTTCGTAGGTCTTGTCCTCGCTGGCGGGGACGTCGTTGGGGCTGTACTCCGGCGCCCGAAACGCGATGCCGCCCAGCAGCAGGGCCGAGAGCGATTCGGTCTTGACCGCGAAACCGTTGGCACCGACGTTCACGTCCACGCCGCTGACGTTCCAGAACCGGGTGTTTTCGGTGACGTACACATCATTGGGCGCGTTGACGAACACGTCGATGTTGACGCCTTTGCCCTCGGCGTCCAGGGCGTAGGACACCACTTGGCCCACCGGGATCTTGCGCAGGTACACCGGCGAGCCGATGTCCAGCGAGCCGAGGTCCTGGGAGTGCAGGGTGAAGCGCTTGCCCGGTTCGCCATAGGTGATGGGGGGCGGGTTCTCCAGGCCGGTGAAGGACTTGGCGCGCACTTTCGACTGGCCGGCGTCGGCCCCGATGAAATCCCCGGACAGCAAGGTGTCGATCCCCGAGATACCGCCGGCCCCGATGCGCGGCCGAACCACCCAGAACACCGAGTCTTCGTGCGTGAAGGTGTCGGCTGTCTTGGCGAGCTTGACCGTGGCGGTGACGTTCTTCTGGTCGTGGCTCAGTTGCACGTCGGTGACCTGGCCGATGACCACGTTGCGATATTTCACCTGGGTCTTGTTGGCGGTCAGGCCCTGGCCGGTCTTGAAGGTGATGGTGATGGTCGGGCCTTCCTGCAGCCAGTTGTGGACCACCAGGGAAATGCCCACCAGCACCGCAATGATCGGCACGATCCATACCAGCGACACCGTCCAGCGGCGGGTGGTGACGTGGGCGCGGCCGGGTGCGGGGTGTTGCCCGTCAGTGGCTTGCGACTTCATCCATAACCTCCTCGGATGGTTGGGTATCCCAGATCAGCCGGGGGTCGAAGCTCATGGCCGACAGCATGGTGAACAGCACCACGAGGCCGAAGAACAGGATGCCCGGTCGTGGTTCGATGTCGCTCAATGCCTGGAACTTGACCAGGGCTGCCACCAGGGCCACCACCAGCACATCGAGCATCGACCAGTAGCCGATGACTTCCACCAGCCGGTACAGCTTCGCCCGCTGGACCTGGGCCCAGGTGCTGCGCCGTTGTGCGGTCACCAGCAGCAGGGTCAGCACCACGAACTTGATGCCGGGCACCGCGATGCTGGCGATGAAGATAATCAGGGCGATGTCCCAGGCGCCGCTTTGCCAGAACTCGATGACGCCGCTGATGATGGTGCTGTCGGCGCCTTCGCCGAGCATCTGGGTATTCATGACCGGCAGCAGGTTGGCCGGGATGTAGAACACCAGCGCGGCCAGCATGTAGGCCCAGGTACGGGTGATGGCATCGGGTTTGCGTCGATGCAAGGGGGCGTCGCAACGCGGGCAGGTTTCGGGCTCGTTGGTCATGTCGCAGGCCAGGCCGCAGCTGTGGCACAGGCACAGGTCCAGGTCGCGGGCCTCTGGCGGGGTGTCCAGCGGCTGGCCGTTCACAGGTTGTCCCAAAGGTCGCGGACATCGCGCCCGGCAATGCGGATCATCAGCAGGCTCAAGGCCGCCAGGGCGAACAGGCCGATGCCCGGGAGTACGTCCAGCAAGCCGGCGAGCTTGATCACCGCCACCAGCGCGCCCAGCAGGCACACTTCCAGCATGCTCCAGGGCCGCAGGGTTTCCAGGCTGCGCATGCACAGGTTGAACCCCGGTGCCCGCTGCTGGAGGTAGGCATGGCCCAGCACCCAGATCAGGAGCGCCAGTTGGAAGGCCGGCGCGATAATGATTGCCACCGCCGTCACCAGGGCGATGAAGGTGATCGGCCCATGGCTCAGCGCCACGATGGAATCCCATAACGTCGCGCTGTTGCTCAGGCCCTGGAGGCGGATGCTCATGATCGGGTAGATGTTGGCGAAGGCCCATAGCACCGCGGCCGTTACGCTCAAGGCCAGGCGCTGCTCGATGGTAAGGCCGTTGTGGCGCTGGATCACCGCGTGGCAGCGCACGCACGAGGCTTTCTGGTGCGCAGCGAGCATCGCCGGTTCGTACACCGCATCGCAATGTTCACAAATGATCAATCGGTCGGTGTCGGCCATCGGGATGCTCGCAGGAACAACCCCTTCAATATAGAAGTGCCTTGGGAATGAGCAACCCGACCGAATGGATCATTCCCCGCGAATGTATTGCTCCAGTTGTCTGATCAGATCGGCCTGTTCGGCGATGGCTTCCTTGACCAGGTCACCGATGGACAGCAGGCCGACCAGTTTGCCGTCCTCTACCACTGGCAAATGCCGCAGGTGTTTTTCGGTCATGATGCTCAGGCAGGTCTCGACGTTCTGGTGCGGGTCGATGGTGATCACGGGGGAGACCATGATGTCACTGACCTTCGTGCCCACCGATGAGCGCCCGCGCAAGACCATTTTGCGGGCATAGTCGCGCTCGCTGATGATCCCCAGCACTTCGTCGTTCTTCACCACCAGCAAGGCACCGACGTTTTTCTCGGCCATGCGCATCAGGGCCTGCAATACCATGTCGTCCGGTGAGATGGTGTGCACTTGCTGGTTCTTCTCGTCTTTTATCCGGAGCAACTGCGCGACGGTTTTCATGGGGGAGCCTCAGGTGTTGTTTTTGCTGGTTGTTAAAGCATCGTAGACCCAACGGCGCAGAGCAAGCGGTAAAGCGGCGGCCAGTCGTCCAAAAGCGTCATTGCCCGGAAATTCTCCTTCGATGTGATGTCATCCACCTTTGTGGCGAGGGGCGTCTCTCTGTGGGAGCAATCCTGTGGGAGCAAAGCTTGCTCGCGATGAACGATGACGCGGTCTAGCAGTTGAACCGCATCGCGGGCAAGCCTTGCTCCCACAAAAGCCTTGCCCCCACAAGGGAATAAATCCCCTCGCCACAGGGTAGAATCGTCGCCTACGTAGAATTCGAGGTTGCAGCGGTGGATTTACAGCAGGGCTTCGTCCTGACCCGGCATTGGCGCGATACCCCGGCCGGCACCGAAGTCGAGTTCTGGCTGGCGACCGACGCCGGTCCCCGGCGCGTGCGCCTGCCCGTGCAAACGTCGGTGGCCTTTGTGCCGCAGATCCAGCGCGGCCAGCTCGAAGCCTTGCTGCAAGGGGAGAAGGAGGTAGAACTACGCCCCCTGGACCTGCTGGATTTCGAGCATCGTCCGGTGCTGGGGCTGTATTGCCAGCAACACGCCCAACTGATGCGCCTGGACAGCACCTTGCGCCGCGCCGGTGTGGAGGTGTTCGAGGCGGACATTCGGCCGCCGGAGCGCTACCTGATGGAGCGCTTCATCACCGCCCCGGTCTGGTTTGGCGGTACACCGGCCGCCGATGGCCTGCTGGTCGATGCCCAGATGAAACCGGCGCCCGAATACCGTCCACCATTGCGCCTGGTGTCCCTGGACATCGAAACCACCGCCCAGGGCGAATTGTATTCCATCGCCCTGGAGGGCTGCGGCGAGCGCCAGGTCTACATGCTCGGGCCGCCCAATGGCGACGATACCGGCGTGGATTTCCAGCTGGAATACTGCGAATCGCGCACGGTCTTGCTGAAAAAACTCAACGACTGGCTCGCCCATTTCGACCCTGACGCGATCATTGGTTGGAACCTGGTGCAGTTCGACCTGCGGGTGCTGCATGAACACGCCCGGCGCCTGGCCGTGCCGTTGCGCCTGGGGCGTGGTGGCGAAGAGATGCAATGGCGCGAGCACGGCGCGCGCAAGAATCACTTCTTCGCCTCGGCCGCTGGCCGGTTGATCATCGACGGTATCGAGTCGCTGCGTTCGGCGACCTGGAGTTTCCCCTCGTTCAGCCTGGAAAACGTTGCCCAGACGCTCTTGGGGGAGGGCAAGTCCATCGATAACCCGTACCAGCGCATGGACGAGATCAATCGCATGTTCGCCGAGGACAAGCCGGCCCTGGCCCGCTACAACCTCAAGGACTGTGAACTGGTGACGCGGATCTTCGCCAAGACCGAACTGCTCACGTTTCTCTTGGAACGGGCCAGCGTCACCGGCCTGCCGGCGGACCGCAGCGGGGGTTCGGTGGCGGCCTTCACGCACCTGTACATGCCGCTGATGCATCGCCAAGGGTTTGTTGCGCCCAACCTGGGCCAGCGCCCGCCCGAGGCCAGCCCGGGTGGGTTTGTCATGGATTCCCAGCCGGGGCTCTACGAGTCGGTGCTGGTGCTGGACTACAAGAGCCTGTATCCATCGATCATCCGCACCTTCCTGATTGATCCGGTGGGCTTGATCGAAGGGCTGCGCCACCCGGATGACCAGGAGTCGGTGCCAGGCTTTCGCGGGGCGCGCTTCTCCCGTACTCGACATTGCCTGCCGGCCATCGTGGCGCGGATCTCCGAAGGCCGGGAGATCGCCAAGCGCGAGCACAATGCGCCGCTGTCCCAAGCGTTGAAAATCATCATGAACGCCTTTTATGGCGTGCTCGGTTCCAGTGGCTGCCGTTTCTTCGACACGCGCCTGGCCTCGTCCATCACCCTGCGTGGTCACCAGATCATGCAGCACACCCGCCAGTTGATCGAAGCCCAGGGGCATGTGGTGATCTATGGCGATACCGATTCCACGTTCGTCTGGCTGCGCCGGGCCCATGGCCAGGAGGAAGCGGCCAGGATCGGTCGCGAGTTGGTGGCGCACGTCAACCAATGGTGGCGTGGGCAGGTGCGTGATGAGTTCGGGCTGGAAAGTGCGCTGGAGCTGCAGTTCGAAACGCATTTCAAGCGTTTTCTGATGCCGACCATCCGCGGCGCCGAGGAGGGCAGCAAGAAACGCTACGCCGGGCTGGTGACACGTGCCGATGGGAGCGACGAAATTGTCTACAAAGGCCTGGAAACCGTGCGCACCGACTGGTCGCCGCTGGCCCGGCAATTCCAGCAGGAGCTGTACGGGCGGATCTTCCACCGCAAGCCCTATCAGGATTATGTGCGCGATTATGTGCAGCAGACCCTGTCCGGTGCGTTCGATGAACGGTTGGTCTACCGCAAGCGTCTGCGCCGGCCGCTGGAAGACTATGAGCGCAACGTCCCACCCCATGTGCGGGCGGCGCGGTTGGCCGATGAGTTCAACCAGCGCCAGGGCCGCCCGCGGCAATACCAGAATGGTGGCTGGATCAGCTACGTCATCACCGTCGCCGGCCCCGAACCGTTGGAAATCCGCAGCGCGTCAATCGATTACGACCACTACGTGAGCAAACAGCTACAGCCAGTGGCGGATGCGATCCTGCCGTTTGTGGATGATGATTTTTCGACGTTGGTGGGCGGGCAGATGGGGTTGTTCTGAGGTTCTCCAGTATTCAGACCAAGCCCGTGGTCAGGGTTTTATCCCCTGTGGGAGCAAGGCTTGCCCGCGATGCGGGCGCCCCGTTTTCCCAGGACACCGTGTCGTCTTCATCGCGGGCAAGCCTTGCTCCCACAGATAAACTCCGTCGCCACAGATCAGCGTGAATCTTTGGATGGGGGTTAGACCATCGCCAAGCGCTGCTTGCCCTGGGGCTGGGGAAATATCAGGTCGAGGGCGGCCAGGTCCTGCGGTTCCAGCTTGAGGTTGGCCGCTTCGGCATTCAAACGCACATGCTCAGGTTTCACGGCCTTGGGAATGGCAATCACATTGTCCTGGCGCAGCAGCCAGGCCAGTGCGATCTGCGCCGGTGTGGCGCGATGGCGTTCGGCGATCTGTCCCAGGGTGTGATCCTTGAGCAGGTGCCCGCCCTGGCCGACCGGGCAGTAAGCCATGACGGGCATGGACTGGCGCTGGCACCAAGGTAGCAGGTCGAATTCGATGCCACGTTCCTGCAGGTTGTACAGCACCTGGTTGGTCGCGCAGGCCGGCGCGGCCAGCTCTTCAAGGTCCGCCACATCGAAGTTCGACACGCCCCAACGGCCGATCTTGCCTTCTTCGCGCAGACGCTCGAAGGCTTCGACGGTTTCGGCCAGCGGGTACTGCCCGCGCCAGTGCAGCAGGTAAAGGTCGATGTAATCGGTGTCGAGCCGGCGCAAACTGCGTTCACAGGCCAGGGGAATACCTTTGCGACTGGCGTTGTGGGGATAGACCTTGCTCACCAGGAAAACCTGGTCGCGCAGGCCGGTGATCGCTTCGCCAACGACGGTCTCGGCACCGCCTTCGGCATACATTTCTGCCGTGTCGATCAGGGTCATGCCCAATTCGATTCCCAACCGCAGGGCGGCCACTTCTTTCTTGTGATCAGACGGTTCCTCACCCATGCGCCAGGTGCCCTGGCCAATGACCGGTACGGACACACCCGCCAATTCCAGCGTCCTCATGCCTTTCTCCTGTTGTGCTGATCGATAATCCAATGGACAGCAGGATAGTCGTAGGAGCTGGCGAAGGCTCGGGCCGCGTTCGGACGATCTTTTGATCTTTCGCTCCAGACTCAATTGCCTGGGAAAAGATCGCAGCCTCGCTTCGCTCGTCAGCTCCTACGGGGGTTGCGCAGCTTTTCTATTTTGCGGAGAACTTCAACACCATGGTCTGGGTGTAGGTCTGGCCCGGATCAAGCCGCGTCGAGGGGAAGTTCGGCTGGTTGGGCGAGTCAGGGTAATGCTGGGTTTCCAGGGTGAACGCGCCCCAATGCGGATAGACCTTGCCTTGCTTGCCCTTGACGGTGCCGTCGAGGAAGTTGCTGGTATAGAACTGCACGCCAGGCTCGGTGGTGTAGAGCTGTAGGCGTCGTCCGGAGTCTGTGTCATACACTTCGGCGGCCAGTTTGTTCACGTCGCCTTTGGCGTCCAGCGCCCAGTTGAAATCGAAGCCACCTTGTTTCGGTTCGGCGAATTTGAGTTGTGGGTGATCGGCCTTGATGTGGGTGCCGATGGCGGTGGGTTGGGTGAAGTCCATCGGCGTACCGGCCACGGGGGCCAGTTCGCCGGTGGGAATGAGCTTGCCGGTGACCGGTGTGTAATGGGCCGCGTGCAGGGTCGCGAGCTGCTCGAGTATGTCGCCGTTGCCTGCGCCGGCCAGGTTGAAATAGCTGTGGTTGGTCAGGTTCAGCACCGTGGGCTTGTCGGTGGTGGCCTTGTACTCGATCCGCAACTCGTTCTGTTCGTTGAGGCTGTAGGTGACGTCGGTCTTCAGCGCACCGGGAAAGCCCATCTCGCCATCGGGTGACAGGTAGGTCAGGGTGACGCCCACCGAGTCCTTGGCATTATGGGGCTGGGCCTTCCAGACACGCTTGTCGAACCCTTGCGGCCCGCCGTGCAGGGAGTTGCCATGGTCGTTCTGCGGCACTTGGTAACGCTTGCCGTCCAGCTCGAAGGCGCCGTCGGCCAGGCGATTGCCGAAGCGGCCGATGGTCGCGCCGAAATACACGCTGCCGTTCTTCTGGTAACCCTGCACGTCGTCGAAACCGAGCACGATGTCGGCGACCTTGCCGTTTTTGTCCGGCACGCTCAGCGATTGCAGGATGCCACCATAGGTGATGACCGTGGCCTCCATGCCGTGGCTGTTGCGCAGCACGAATTTCTCCACCGCCGTGCCGTCGTCGGTCTTGCCGAACGCACCGCGTTCGTTGGTCAGGCCGGCAGCCTGGGAAGCCGAGGTGGCGATCATCAGGGACACTCCGAGGGCCGTGAGCAGTTGTCTGGATTCAAGCATGGTATGACCTTCCTTCCTGTTGTTTTGTTGTTGTTTTGAACGCGGGGCGAGTCCGTTACTGGTCGGACAGCGCTGAAGGTTTTTCTGGTTAGTAGTCTTTCTATTTGATGGGTGAGAAGGGATTTATAGCCATAAATAGAGATTTATCAATTAAAAAGTAAGACTAATTAGGCTGCGGAGGCGTTGCGATAGATTGAGGTTTTCTTCCAACACTGCACTTTTGCGTTTTTTGCTGCTCTATCCATGGGCCTGGAAGCGGCGACCCCCATCGCTTCCCCATGCCCAGACCGAGACTCGATGGCCGGTGTTTTTTACTCTGTGACGAGATTGCGCCGCTGCTGCCTGGCGTTGTTGGTTGGTGTGTCGATGCTGTTCAGCGGCGGCTGTAGCCATCAGCAGGGGCAGGACATGGTCACGCAGTTCAGCAACGCCAGGCCCCAGGAGTTCTTGCAGACCAGCGTCGACCGCATGGCCACGTTGTCGATGCACGACAACCTGCAAAGCCTCTATCTGCTGATGAACAAGCTGTACCTGCGCAACCCCGAGGAACTGCGCAAGTCCGGCTTTCTCGACGCCCGCACTGCGGAAAAACAGGTGCGCATGGCCATCGAGCAGCAACAGCCCTTGCCGACCCTGGGTGGCAAGAAGGACCTGGCGGCCCTGAGCTATGCCATGAGCCCGGAATTTCTCGGCGATCGGGTCGGGGCGTTCATCTATGCCATCGGCAGCATGCTGGTCACCGCGCACGGCAATCGCCTCGAGTTCTACATGACCGACACCATCGACCCGCGTTTTGTCAGCAACGCGGCGCGCAATATCGAAAAAGCCACCTGGCTGCTGAGCCAGCGGCAGAACAAGGACGGTAAGCTGTTGCTGTTTTCCAATGAGATTTCGGAGGAGGGCAGCAACCTGAGTTTTGCCGTGGAGTTTGGAAAAATCGTCGCCCGATTGGACCTGCTGACCCAGATGCTCGATGAGCGCTACCGGCGGATCGGCTTGAATTATGCCCAGAGCCTGCTGTTCCTCAACTTCTTGCCGGTTCAGTGAAGTGATGGAAAAGGAATAAAGATAGATCACATCGATATAGGGGGTTATAAGAAAAATCGCTATGCTCGCGGCCAGATTTTTCACGCGGTCGTGCTGAGACGGGTTTAATGGATTTCGGTAATGTCGGTTTAGTCGTTGCAGGCCTGGTGGTCGGCTTCATCGTTGGGATGACCGGCGTCGGCGGGGGTTCGCTGATGACCCCGATCCTGTTGTGGTTTGGTATCAACCCGGCGACGGCGGTAGGTACAGACCTGCTGTACGCGGCCATTACCAAGTCTGGTGGTGTGCTGGTTCATGCAAAAAATCGCAACATCGACTGGGCGATCACCGGCTGGCTGACGTTGGGCAGCGTGCCGGCGGTCGGCTTGACGCTGTGGTTCCTCAGCAGCCTGCACAGCTCCCCCGACGCCATGAACGCGGTGATCAAGCAAGCCTTGGGCTTTGTGTTGTTCGCCACCGCCCTGGCGATCCTGTTCAAGAAGCGCCTGCTTCAATTCGCCCATGACCGCGCTGGCGGCCACTACAACCCCTCCGGTGTCCGCCTCAATGTGCTGACGGTCATCACTGGCCTCGTGCTGGGTACGATGGTCGCGTTGACCTCGATCGGCGCTGGCGCCCTGGGTACTGTCGCGCTGTTCATCCTCTACCCGTTCCTGGTCACCAAGCGCCTGGTGGGCACCGAGATCGCCCACGCCGTGCCGCTGACCCTGGTGGCGGGCCTGGGCCATGCGAGCATGGGCAACATGGATTGGCACATCCTGGGCTTCCTGCTGATCGGTTCGCTGCCGGGGATCTACCTGGGCAGTCATTTGTCGGGACGCATCTCCGACGAACTGCTGCGTCCGTGCCTGGCGGTGATGCTGGCGATGATCGGGTTCAAGCTGGCGTTCTAGAACGGGTCACCTCAAGTCCAATAATGTGGGAGCGAGCTTGCGCGCGATAACGGTGTGTCAGTCGACTCGATGTTGGCCGTCATGACGCTATCGCGAGCAAGCTCGCTCCCACAATCGTCTCTCCCGACTTCGGCGCTCTCCTTGCGGTTGCGCAATGAACCCCCTCGCCTAAGCTTCAAGTCAGGCCGGCGCAGTATTGGGTGACGCACGCGGAACAATCGCCGCCCTGTGTACTCAGTACAGCGTAAATATCAAAAGGAGAGGCGCATGCTCATTCGGTCGTTGACCTTCGCTACCTTGCTGGCCATTGCCGGCCCTCTGTTCGCTGCCGATGGCGATTCCCCCCTGTTGGCGGACGCAGGCAGGTCACGTCCCCTTGTGGTTATCGCGCCCAGTACGGTCGACCCTACCTGGGTGAGCCTGAAAAAGGCCTTGGATGAGCCGGCAGGCAAGCAGGGCTTTTCCGAGCGCAACATGGTGCTCTATACCGTGCTCAATACCATTGGGCAGCGCGATGGCAAGGACCTGGACCCGCAAAGCACCATGGCGCTGATTCGCTCGCTCAAGCTGGGAGCCGGTGCGCAGACCAAGATCATCCTGGTGGGCAAGGACGGGGAAAAGAAGCTTGAGCATTCCGGGGCGATCGAATTGAAAGACCTCTTCGATGCCGTCGATAAACTGCCTGCGGCAGAAAAAGAAGCGACACCTCCAGCCCCACCACCCGCGCCAGAGCCTGCACCGGCCAAGGATGCGAAAGGCACCAAGCCTGGCAAGGCCGCCAAGCCGGCGGCGCCGCCGAAGCCGCTGGATGATTGATCCCCAATAGCGCCGAGGCCCCTTTGTGGCGAGGGGATTTATCCCCGCTGGGCTGCGCAGCAGCCCCCCTAAGCCGTCAACTCAATATGCCTGACATATCGAGTTGCCAGAATGTTAGGGCCGCTTCGCGCCCCAGCGGGGATAAATCCCCTCGCCACAGGGGGACTCGTCGTCCTTTATTGAGCATCCAACGCCATCAGGATCCGATGCGCCGCTTTCACCCGTTCTTCGATCGGGTAGTTTCTGTTCGCCAGCATGACGATCCCCATGTCCTTTCCGGGCACGAACGCCGCGTACGCGCCGAAACCGTTGGTGGATCCTGTCTTGTTGATCCAGGCGCCGTCCGGCGCAGGGCGGGGCGGGTTGAGCGCTTCGGCTTTTTGTGGGGTCAGGGCCATCTGCGGTGTGTTGCCCGCGAGCAGGTCATCCAAGGTGAACGGAGCGGGGTAGAACTCCCAGCCCAGCCCCTGATTCATCCCGTCAACCTTGTAGAAACCTGTATGCGTCGTGGCAATCGCTTGCTTCAGATCCGCGTCCAGTTTTTCAGGTCGCAGGTTGGCCTCGAGGAAATGCATCAGGTCCGATGAGCTGGTTTTCACCCCATAAGCCTCGGAATCCAGGGCACCTGGCCCGACCCGGACGGGCTTGCCGTCTTTGGCATAGCCTTGGGCGTATCGGCCCAACTGATCCTGCGGCACCCGCACATAGCTGTGCTTGAGCCCCAGTCCTGGCATCAGCGTGCGTTCCATCACCTCGTCAAACGGCCGCCCCAGGCTGCGGGCTGCCAGATAGCCGTACAGGCCGATGCTCGGGTTTGAATAGAGCCGTTGGGTGCCGACCGGGTAGAGCGGCTTCCAGGTTGTGTAATAACCAAACATCCGGTCCGGATGGTCCGCCTCGTCGGGAAACTGCAGCGGCAGGCCACCGGCGGTATAGGTGGCGAGATTGAGCAGGCTGATGCCCTCGAAGGCGCTGCCGCGCAGCTCGGGGGCGAAGCGACTGGCCGGGTCGGCCAGGGACAGCTTGCCCAGGGCCTGTGCATAGGCGCCGAGGGTGGCGGTGAAGGTCTTGCTGACGGAGCCGATTTCGAAGAGGGTCTGGTCGGTGACCGGCTTTTTCGTGTCCTTGGAGGCCACGCCGTAGTTGAAGTAATGGCGTTGACCGTTGTAGGTGACCGCCACGGCCATGCCGGCGATGTCCTGTTGCTTCATCAACGGTTGGATGACGGCATTGACTGTGTCTTCAATGCGCTCCTGGGCAAAGCCTGCGGGCGTCCCGCAGACCAGGAAAAAAGTCCCGGCGAGTATCGATCTGGCAATTTGCATGGTGCAGCGTTCTCGTTGGCCTTCCTAGAGGGGGGCAATCTAGGGCGTTTTTGGCTGCCCGGCAATCCGAGGCTATCGGGCCGAGGCATGTTTCTGAGTGGTCTGACAGGGCTGCGGGAGCCTTCCCACAAAACGGCCCGGTTTCCCGGCGCGACCGGACCTCAAGCCAAACCACACAAAGCGGCAGCCGCCGGGTAAACTTGCGCTCTTTCTAAAGGAGTTCATATGAGTTACTACCAGCCCGGCATTCTCGCCACCCCTGTTCCGCCTCAGGCCCGTCATATGTTTTTTGCCTTGGAATCGGTCGAGGCGTTGCCGGCTGCGGTAGATAGACTCCGGTTGCTGCTCGATGGCCGGGCCGTGGTCGGCTTTGGCGAATCGCTGGTCCAGGCGCTGGGGGCCCAGGTCGAAGGCCTGCGGGCCTTTCCTGCCTTGACCGGAGTGGGCGTGGACAACCCGTCGACCCAACACGCGCTGTGGTGCTGGTTGCACGGCGAAGACCGCGGCGAGCTGATGCACCGCAGTCGCGCCATCGAGGCGGCGCTGGCCCCGGCGCTGCGCCTGGTGCAGATGAACGAAACCTTCCGCCACATGACCGGCCATGACCTGACCGGCTACGAAGACGGCACCGAAAACCCTCACGACGAAGCGGCCATCGCCGCCGCCCTGGCCCAGGGCGCCGATGGGGTGCGCGGTGGCAGTTTCGCCGCGATCCAGCAATGGCAGCACGATCTGGACGGCTTCGCGGCGATGCAACCCCATGAGCGCGACAACATCATGGGCCGCCGCCTGAGCGACAACGAAGAACTCGACGACGCGCCGGAGTCGGCCCACGTCAAGCGCACCGCCCAGGAAAGCTTCGCCCCGGAGGCGTTCGTGGTCCGTCGCTCCATGCCGTGGATCGAAGGCGACCGTGCGGGGCTGATGTTCCTGGCGTTCGGTTTCTCCCTCGATGCCTTCGAGGCACAACTGCGCCGCATGAGTGGCCTGGAAGACGGCATCACCGATGGCCTGTATCGCATGAGCCGGCCGATCACCGGCGGCTATTACTGGTGCCCGCCGCTGCTGGATGGACGCCTGGATCTGCGCGCCCTGGCCCGGTAAGCGCAGCGGTTTTTGCAAAGCGTGACGTGAACGCTATTCTTGGCAGCGCACGTCTATCCGTGGAATGGGGGAAGCAAACGTGGATAAAGTCATCGTCATTACCGGTGGCGGCCGCGGAATTGGGGCGGCCACGGCGCTGTTGGCTGCCGAGCTGGGTTATCGGATCTGCATCAATTACCAGTCCGACGAAAGTGCCGCGCAGGAGGTGCTCGAACAGGTCCGGGCCAAGGGCGCGCAGGCGATTGCCGTGCGGGCCGACGTGAGCATCGAAGACGAAGTGATCGGCCTGTTCGACCGGGTGGATGCCGAGCTGGGCCGTGTCACCGCCCTGGTGAACAACGCCGGCACGGTCGCGCAGAAATCCCGGCTCGATGAAATGTCCGAATTCCGCATTCTCAAGATCATGAAGACCAACGTGCTAGGGCCGATTCTTTGCGCCAAGCACGCGGTGCTGCGCATGTCGCCCAGGCATGGCGGGCAGGGTGGCAGCATCGTCAACGTCTCGTCGGTGGCCGCGCGCCTGGGGTCGCCGGGGGAGTACGTCGACTACGCGGCCTCCAAGGGCGCGCTGGACACCTTCACCATCGGCTTGTCCAAGGAAGTGGCCGGCGAAGGCATTCGCGTCAACGCGGTGCGCCCCGGCTATATCTACACCGATTTCCATGCCCTGAGTGGCGACCCGGACCGGGTCAGCAAGCTGGAATCTGCGATCCCCATGGCCCGGGGCGGGCGTCCGGATGAAGTGGCCGAAGCGATTATCTGGCTGCTGTCGGACAAGGCTTCGTATGCGACCGGGACGTTTGTGGACCTGGGGGGCGGGCGCTGAGTCCTGGGGTGTCTGTTTTGGCCCTATCGCGAGCAAGCTTTGCTCCCACAGGGGGCAGCGTTCCAATGTGGGAGCAAAGCTTGCTCGCGATGGCGGCCCGACAGGCACTCCAATATCAAAACGATCGAATAATCCGCCCCAACGTCTCCATGGCCTTTTCCGAGGCCTCGGTCCACGGGCTGCCATAGTTCAAGCGGATGCAATTCCTGAAACGCCGGGTCGGTGAAAAGATCGGTCCCGGCGCGATGCTGATGCCCTGGGCCAAGGCCATCTGGAACAATTTCAGTGAATCCATCTGCTCCGGCAACTCCAGCCACAGGAAGTAGCCCCCCGCTGGCTGGCTGACTCGGGTCTGGGCCGGGAAATAGCGGGCGATGGCGGCGAGCATCGCGCTTTGCTGTTCTTCCAGGGCGTAGCGCAGTTTGCGCAGGTGACGGTCGTAACCGCCGTGTTGCAGGTAGTCGGCGATGGCAGCCTGGGCCGGCATCGAGGCGCATAGCGAGGTCATGAGCTTGAGCCGTTCGATCTTCTGCGCGTAGCGCCCGGCGGCAACCCAGCCGATGCGATAACCCGGTGCCAGGCTCTTGGCGAACGAACCGCAATGCATCACCAGCCCTTCGGTGTCGAACGCCTTGGCGGGCTTGGGGGCCTGCTGGCCGTAATAGAGTTCGGCGTACACGTCGTCCTCGATCAGCGGCACCTGATGACGGCGCAGCAACTCGACCAGCGCCTGTTTGCGCTCCTCGGGCATGGTCGCGCCCATGGGGTTCTGGAAGCTGGTCATGCACCAGCAGGCCTTGATCGGATGGCGCTCCAGTGTCTGCGCCAGCACGTCCAGGTCGATGCCGTCGCGCGGGTGGACGGGAATTTCCACGGCCTTGAGCTTCAGGCGCTCCAACACTTGCAGGCTGGCGTAGAACGCTGGCGCTTCGATCGCCACCAGGTCGCCGGGCTCGGTCACGGCTTGCAGGCACAGGTTCAAGGCTTCCAGGGCGCCGTTGGTGACCAGCAGTTCCTCCATGGGCAGCATCAACCCGCCGACCATGTAGCGCAGGGCGATCTGTCGGCGCAAGTGTGGATTGCCCGGCGACATGTCCGTGACCACCATTCGCGGGTCCATGTCCCGTGTTGCGCTGGACAGCGAACGGGACAGCCGTTGCAGTGGGAACAGCGTCGGGCTGGGGAATGCCGAGCCGAACGGTACGGTGGCCGGGTCCTTGATCGAGTTGAGGACCGAAAATACCAACTCACTGACGTCGACTTCGGTGGACTCGTGCACCTGGCTGCTGATCGCAGGCTCCGAAAACGGGCTCGGCGCGTGGGTGTTGACGAAGTAGCCGGAGCGCGGCCGGGCCCGGATCATGCCGCGTCGTTCCAGCAGGTAGTAGGCCTGGAACACGGTGGACGGGCTGACACCGTAGGTCTGGCTGGCGTAGCGTACCGACGGCACGCGCTGACCTGGCCCCAGCATGCCCGAGCGGATCAGTTCGGCGATGTCGTCGGCAAATTTCTCGTAGCGTTTCATGGTGGGGCCCAGTAGTGGATAACGCGTGGTTTGCGTTTCTTAAACTGTGGGAGCGAGCGTGTGGGAGCAAAGCTTGCTCGCGATACAGGCGACACAAATCAACAGTAAGGTCGTGTCATCGTTCTTCGCGAGCAAGCTTTGCTCCCACAGGCTTGCCCTCACAGGCTCGCTCCCACAGGTGCCCGGCATCTTACGGGTTCAACGATTCATCGGTGCGACAAAACGGCTCTTGGCGATGCTGTAGATGCCCGGCTCGTCACTGTCGGCGACCTTGAACGTCATTTCCTGGGAGCCTTTATCAGGCCGTTCGCTGAGCATCGCCACCGACACCGGCACATCGACGATTTCCCCCGGGGCCAGGCTCAGTTGGGTCTTGCCTTGCAGGATGAAGCCGTCGCCGTCCACCAGGGACAGTTGGTAATCCTGGCGCTGTTGGGTCTTGTTGATGATTTTCAGGCTGTAGATGTTCTCGATCTGGCCTGCGCTGTTTTCGCGGAACAGGCCACGGTCCTTGCTGACATCCAGCGACACCATGGGCCGTTGCATCAGCGCCACGACCAGCGCGCCGATCATCACCAGCAGCACGGCGCTATAGCCGATCAGCCGAGGCCTGAGCAGGTGAGTCTTGCCGCCCTGCAACTGATGTTCGGAGGTGTATTTGATCAGGCCGCGGGCGTAACCCATCTTGTCCATGATCGAGTCGCAGGCATCGATGCAGGCCGCGCAGCCGATGCATTCCATCTGCAGGCCGTCGCGGATGTCGATGCCGGTGGGACAGACCTGCACGCACATCTGGCAGTCGATGCAGTCGCCCAGGCCAATATTGGCCGGGTTTGCCTCGCGTTTGCGTGGGCCGCGGATCTCACCACGGGCCGCATCGTAGGAAATGGTCAGTGTGTCCTTGTCGAACATCACGCTCTGAAAGCGTGCATAGGGGCACATATGCATGCACACCGCTTCACGCAGCCAGCCGGCGTTGAGGTAGGTGGCTGCGGTAAAGAAAAGCACCCAGAACAGGCTCACGCCGGCCATTTGCAGGGTCAGCAGTTCCTCGGCCAATGGGCGGATCGGCGTGAAGTACCCCACGAACGTCAGGCCGGTGAGCAGGCTGATGGCCAGCCACAAGGTGTGCTTGGCTGAGCGGCGCAAGAGTTTGTTCAGGCCCCAGGGCGCGGCCTGCAGCTTGATCCGCTGGTTGCGTTCGCCTTCGGTGATTTTCTCGCACCACATGAAGATCCAGGTCCAGGAACTCTGCGGGCAGGTGTAGCCGCACCACACGCGACCGGCAAACACGGTGATCGCAAACAGGCCGAAGGCGGCGATGATCAGCAAGGCCGACAGCAGGATGAAATCCTGGGGCCAGAAGGTCGCGCCAAAGATGTGGAACTTGCTTTCGGAAAGGTCCCAGAGCACCGCCTGGCGACCGCCCCAGTTCAACCACACCGTGCCGAAGAACAGCAGGAACAGAACCCCCGCACCGCTGATACGCAAGGTGCGAAACAAGCCGGTGAAACTGCGGGTGTGGATCAGGTTGTCGGTGCTCCTGGCCTTTATCTTCGTTGGCGCAGGTTCGAACGTCTGTATCAACTGGACGGGGATTCTATCGCTCATGGTCGGTCGCTCATCAGCCTCTATCTGGCCGGCGCACTATGACCATGGAACTGTTTGCATAACAGACTCAGGTGTTTCGATAAAAACCGGATCAGATGCCGCGAAACCCAGGCCCTGCGACACTTTGATGCACCCGAGGACGAGCGAACATACCGTTGAGGCCAGGGGGCAGTGGGAGCAAAGCTTGCTCGCGATACAGGCACCTCGGTTCAAGAGGTCTCGTGTTGTTTTCATCGCGAGCAAGCTTTGCTCCCACCGATTGAAGACCTCGCAGAGGCTTCAAGCGGTTCAGATCGCCGAGCCGCTTTCGCTGGCCTTCAGGTGCTTGCGCCCGTCGACCGCGCCGGCCACGGTCAGTGCATCGGCCTCGGCCTCGGTGATGTAGACCCGGTCGCCATTGAGCTCCACGACTGACATGGCCTTGTCCGGGTCGGTGATGATGGTCAGCTCGCTGGCGGGGCGCTGTTCGGTGCCGTTGGGGGTTTCGAAATGGCAGGTCTGGTTGTCATCGATACGGACAGTCATGGTGTTCCTCCTTCTGGGGTCATGAACGTTAGGTCTCGCGAACAAGCCAGGGTTCGTGGCGGCTGATCAGCGGTCAGGCGCACCTCTGGCGTCGCCTGCGGTCCATCGTTTATCGACTGAACAAGAGGACGGTCCATGGACGCCTGGTGGCATGAAGTCTGGGTAACCCTGCAGGCGGAATTCGCCGACATCACCGATGCCCAGCAGATGACCCGGGTCACGGTGCGCCTGCTCATGGCCGCGCTGCTGGGCGGCATCCTGGGTTTCGAGCGCGAACACAAGGGCAAGGCTGCCGGCGTGCGAACCCACATGCTCGTGGCCCTGGGGGCGGCGCTGTTCGTCTTGGTGCCACAGATGTCCGGGGCCCAGGCCGACGCGATGAGCCGGGTGATACAAGGCGTGGTCGCTGGCATCGGTTTTCTCGGCGCCGGCACCATCCTGAAAAACACCGACGGCGACGAAGGTCACGTCAAGGGCCTGACCACCGCTGCCGGCCTCTGGATGACTGCCGCCATTGGCGTCGCCGCCGGGTTGGGCCGGGAGGCGACGGCGGTGCTCAGTACGGTGCTGGCGCTGGCGATCTTCAGTGTGATGCCGGTGATCGTCCGGGCGTTGGAGAAGGGCGACAAGCCGTGACACCGCTATAAGCCTGCAAACACAACCTGTGGGAGCGGGCTTGCTCGCGAAAGCGGTGTGTCAGTCAATGAAAATATTGCTTGTCACGCCGCCTTCGCGAGCAAGCCCGCTCCCACAGGTTTTTCGTCATCCAGTTTCTTTATTACTACGCTTGATTCAAACCCGCTCCGGCGGCGCCTCGCTCGGCGGGTCACCCAGCGGCGGTTGTGGGTCCAGCGGCGGGTCCTTCTCTGGAATCGGTTCCGGATCAGGGCCGGGCGGGGGCAAGGTGGGGTCGTCGATGTTCGGATCGGGTGTTTCGGCCGGGATGGGAATATTCATCAGGACGGGTCTCCGTGACGCACATGGCTTGAGTCGTGCTTATTGTTGTTGACCACCTTGCGCCGGCTTTGATCCCCGGATGCATCGGGGTAAATACCTCTGAACTTTTAGCCGTTGATTCGGTTCGGAGTTTAAGTGAGTTTTTTCAGGGACCCGTTGGGCCTTTACCGCCACAAGCGCGTCCATGGGGCGTAAAAGGAGCGATGCTCGATGACTGCCGAACACCCGACTGAACTGGCCTGCAACCCGCATTTACCGCTGTCCCAAGCCTTGCTGTTGCCGCGTATCGCGATTGAAAACACCATGCCGGTGATCGACGCTGGGCAATTCGCCGCCAAGGCCGTGGCTGGGCAGGACGTGACAGTGACCAGCAAAGTCTTCGCCGATGGTCATGACAAGCTGGCCGTGCGCATTCGCTGGCGTGCGCTGCAGGATGAAGTGTGGAACAGCGAGGTCATGAGTGACCTGGGCAACAACGGCTGGCAGGGCCAGTTCAACGTGCCGGAACAAGGCCGCTATGTGTTTTGTATCGAGGCCTGGATCGATCAGTTCGCCAGTTTTCGCTACGAGCTGGAAAAGAAATTCGGGGCAGGGGTGCCGATCAGCCTGGAATTGCAGGAAGGGCGCAACCAAGTGCAAATGGCCGTCGAGCGCAGCACCGGTGAGCTGAGCGAGCAACTGGCGGCCTTGCACCATGAGCTCTCCGGCCTGTTGCCGACCGAGCAGGTGGCGCTGTTCCTGGCACCGCGCAGTGCCGATCTGATGTCCCGGGCCGATCATCGCCCATACTTGAGCATCAGCCCAGAGTATCCGCTGGATGTGGAGCGCAAGCTGGCCGAGTTTGCCAGCTGGTATGAGCTGTTTCCCCGCTCGATCACCGACGATCCCCAACGCCACGGCACTTTCAACGACGTGCATTCGCGCCTGGCGATGATCCAGGACATGGGCTTCGACGTGCTGTACTTCCCGCCGATCCATCCCATCGGTCGCAGTTTCCGCAAAGGCCCGAACAATTCCCTCACCGCCGGTCCCGACGACCCGGGCAGCCCGTATGCCATTGGCAGCGAGGAGGGCGGGCACGAGGCCATTCACCCGCAATTGGGCAGCCGCGAGGACTTCCGGCGCCTGGTGGCGGCGGCCGCTGACCACGGCCTGGAGATTGCCCTGGACTTCGCGATCCAGTGTTCCCAGGATCACCCCTGGCTCAAGCAGCATCCGGGCTGGTTCAGCTGGCGGCCGGACGGCACGATCAAATATGCGGAAAACCCGCCGAAGAAATACCAGGACATCGTCAACGTTGATTTCTATGCGGCCGATGCGATTCCCAGCCTGTGGGTGGAGCTGCGGGACATCGTGGTGGGCTGGGTCAAGGAAGGCGTGAAGATATTCCGCGTCGACAACCCTCACACCAAACCACTGCCGTTCTGGCAATGGCTGATCGCCGATGTGCGGGCGCACTACCCTGAAGTGATCTTCCTGGCTGAAGCGTTCACCACGCCGGCGATGATGGCGCGGCTGGGCAAGGTTGGTTACTCCCAGAGCTACACCTATTTCACCTGGCGCAACACCAAGGCTGAACTGGCGACCTACTTCAGCGAACTCAATGAATCGCCGTGGCGTGAATGCTACCGACCGAATTTTTTCGTCAACACGCCAGACATCAACCCGGCCTTTCTCCATGAATCGGGGCGTGCCGGCTTTTTGATCCGTGCGGCCCTGGCAACCATGGGCTCGGGCCTGTGGGGCATGTATTCGGGTTTCGAACTGTGCGAATCGGCACCGGTGCCGGGCAAGGAGGAATACCTCGATTCGGAGAAATACGAGATCCGCCCCCGGGACTTCACCGCGCCGGGCAACATCGTTGCCGAGATCGCCCAGCTCAACCGCATCCGCCGGCAGAACCCCGCGCTGCATACCCACCTGGGCCTGAAAATCTACAACGCCTGGAACGACAACATTCTCTATTTCGGCAAGCGCACCGCCGACGGCAGCAATTTCATCCTGGTGGCGGTGAGCCTTGATCCGCACAACCCGCAGGAAGCCAGTTTCGAGTTGCCGCTCTGGGAGATGGGCCTGCCCGACGACGCCCAGACCCAGGGCGAGGATCTGATGAACGGACATCGCTGGAGCTGGTACGGCAAGCACCAGTTCATGCGGATTGACCCGGCATACCAGCCGTTCGGGATTTGGCGGATCAGCGTGGCGTGATGCTGTGGGAGCAAGGCTTGCCCGCGATGAAGAGAACGCGGCCTCCCTGAGGAGTCGAGGTGCCTGCATCGCGAGCAAGCTTTGCTCCCACTAAAGCGCAGGCCTCGCAACACAACAAGACCTCACAAGCCTGTATCCCGCGGCTTTATTGAATTCATCAGGAGTTGCAAATGGCGAAGAAACCCCGGTCTGCCACCTTCATCAAAGATCCGCTCTGGTACAAGGACGCGGTGATTTACCAGGTCCACGTAAAATCCTATTTCGACTCCAATAACGACGGGATCGGTGACTTTCCCGGCCTGATCGAAAAGCTCGACTACATCGCCGACCTGGGCGTCAACACCATCTGGCTGCTGCCGTTCTATCCTTCGCCCCGGCGTGACGACGGTTATGACATTGCCGAATACCGCGGCGTCAGCGCCGACTACGGCACCATGGCCGATGCGCGGCGGTTCATTGCCGAAGCCCACAAGCGCAACCTGCGGGTGATCACCGAGCTGGTCATCAACCACACCTCGGACCAGCACCCCTGGTTCCAACGCGCGCGCAAGGCCAAGCCGGGTTCGAAGGCGCGGGACTTCTACGTCTGGTCCGATGACGACCACAAGTACGACGGCACGCGAATCATCTTCCTCGACACCGAGAAGTCCAACTGGACCTGGGACCCGGTGGCGGGCCAGTACTTCTGGCACCGCTTCTACTCCCACCAGCCCGACCTCAACTTCGATAACCCGCAGGTCATCAAGGCCGTGTTGTCGGTGATGCGCTACTGGCTCGACATGGGCATCGACGGCCTGCGCCTGGACGCCATCCCGTACCTCATCGAGCGCGACGGCACCAACAACGAAAACCTGCCCGAGACCCATGATGTCCTGAAGCTGATCCGCGCCGAGATCGATGCCAACTACCCCGACCGCATGTTGCTGGCCGAAGCCAACCAGTGGCCGGAAGACACCCAGTTGTACTTCGGCGATGTCGACGCCCAAGGGATGAACGGTGACGAATGCCACATGGCCTTCCACTTCCCGCTGATGCCGCGCATGTACATGGCGCTGGCCCAGGAAGATCGCTTCCCTATCACCGACATCCTGCGCCAGACCCCGGAGATCCCCGCCAATTGCCAGTGGGCGATTTTCCTGCGCAACCACGATGAGTTGACCCTGGAGATGGTCACCGACAAGGAGCGTGACTACCTGTGGAACTACTACGCCGCCGACCGTCGGGCGCGCATCAACCTGGGTATTCGTCGGCGCCTGGCGCCGTTGGTGGAGCGCGACCGTCGTCGCGTCGAGCTTCTCAACAGCCTGCTGCTGTCGATGCCCGGCACGCCGACGCTGTACTACGGCGATGAAATCGGCATGGGCGACAACATCTACCTGGGCGACCGCGATGGCGTGCGTACGCCGATGCAATGGTCCATCGACCGCAACGGCGGCTTCTCCCGCGCCGACCCGGCCAGCCTGGTGCTGCCGCCGATCATGGACCCGCAATACGGCTACCAATCGGTCAACGTCGAGACCCAGGCCGGTGACCCGCACTCGCTGCTCAACTGGACCCGACGCATGCTGGCGGTGCGCAAGCAGTCCAAGGCCTTCGGCCGTGGCACGTTGAAGATGCTCTCGCCGAGCAATCGCCGGATCCTGGCCTATACCCGCGAATACACCGGCCCCGACGGCAAGCACGAAATCATCCTCTGCGTGGCCAACGTGTCCCGCAGCGCCCAGGCCGCCGAACTGGATCTGTCGACCTACGCCGGCATGGTCCCGGTGGAGATGCTCGGCGGTAACGCTTTCCCACCCATCGGCCAGTTGAACTTCCTGCTGACCCTGGCGCCGTATGGCTTCTATTGGTTCGCCCTGGCAACCGAGAACCAGATGCCGAGCTGGCACGTGGAACCGGCCCAGAGCTTGCCGGACTTCACCACCCTGGTGCTGAAAAAACGCCTGGAAGAATTACTCGAAGCGCCATCGCGCACCACGCTGGAGCAAACCATTCTGCCGAGCTGGCTGCAGAACCGCCGCTGGTTCGCCGGCAAGGACAGTGCGATCGAGAAGGTCGAGATTGTCTATGGCGTGCGCTTTGGTGACCCGCAGCACCCGGTGCTGCTCAGTGAAATCGATGTCACCAGTGGCGGCCAGACCCTGCGTTATCAACTGCCGTTCGGCCTGCTCGCCGAAGACCAGGTGGGTGCGGCGTTACCGCAGCAACTGGCGTTGTCGCGGGTACGTCGGGTGCGTCAGGTGGGCCTGATCACCGATGCATTCAGCCTGGAAAGCTTCGTGCGCGCCGTGCTGCACAGCATGCAGGCCGCCACGGTGCTGCCGTTCGCCGAAGGTGAGTTGCGCTTCGAACCCACCGAAGGCCTGGCCGCGCTGAACCTGGGAGACGAACCAGAGGTGCGTTACCTGTCCGCCGAACAGTCCAACAGTTCGGTGGTGGTGGGCAGCAGCCTGGTGCTCAAGTTGATTCGCAAGGTCGCCTCGGGTGTCCACCCGGAACTGGAAATGAGCGCCTACCTGACCGCTGCCGGTTTCAGCAATATTTCACCGCTGTTGGGTTCGGTGGTTCGCCGCGACGCCCAGGGTGAAGATGCGCTGCTGATGATCGCCCAGGGCTATTTGAGCAATCAGGGCGATGCCTGGGAATGGACCCAGAACAACCTCGAACGCGCCCTGCGCGATGAGCTGGCGGACGCAGTCTCCGAACAGGAGCAGCATTACAACGCCCTGGGCGAACTGAAGGATTTCGCCGGCATGCTCGGCCAGCGCCTGGGGGAAATGCACCAGGTATTGGCCCAGGCTACCGACGATCCGGACTTCGCGCCGCAGGCCACCAACGCCAAGCAAGCCCAGGCCATCGGCAAGGACGTGGTCGCCCAAGTGGAAAACGCCTTGCGCCTGCTCAAGCAGAACCAGGGCCAATTGAACCCCGCGGACCAAGCCATGGTCGCACGCTTGCTGGAGCACAAGAAAACCGTCCTGGCCCATGTCCAGGCACTGGCCGGCAAGGCTGAAGGAGGCTTGCGCATTCGCGTCCATGGCGACCTGCACCTGGGGCAGGTGCTGGTGATCAAGGGCGACGCCTACCTGATCGACTTCGAAGGTGAGCCGGCGCGACCATTGCATGAACGACGGGGCAAGCACAGCCCCTATAAGGACGTCAGTGGCGTGCTGCGTTCCTTCGATTATGCGGCAGCCATGGCGATTCACTTGCACACCGTCGACAGCACGGCCGATGCCGATGCGGCGCGGCAACGGGTCGCCGATCGTTATCTGAAAGAGGCTCGCCAGGCATTTGTCGAGGCATATCGGCTGGCGGCAGCTAGTCTTGCCCATGAGTGGAAGGATGCTGAAGGCGAAGACGCCGCGCTGGCGTTGTTCGGCCTGGAGAAGGCGGCCTATGAAGTGGCCTATGAAGCCGAGAATCGCCCCACCTGGCTGCCCGTGCCGTTGCACGGTCTGGTCGGGTTATTGAGTGGGCTGCAACCCTTTTCCGACGTAGCCGGACCGATTTAGTGGAGAGAATCATGAGTGTCTCGAACAAAGAACCACAGGGGCAGGCCAAAGAGTCGTTGCTGCCGGCGCCCCATGACATCGACGCGCTGGTGCGCGCCGAACACCACGACCCGTTTTCCATCCTGGGGCCTCATGGCGACGACGCCGGCGGCCAATTCATTCGCGCGTATCTGCCCGGAGCCCTGAGCGTGCATGTGCTGGCCCGCGATGGCGGCGAAGAGCTGGGGGAACTGCAACCCACCGCAACCCCGGGGCTGTTCGTCGGCCATTTCGACCGTGCCCAGGCGTACTTGCTGCGCACCCGTTGGGCCGGCGGCGAGCAGGTTGCCGAAGACCCCTACAGCTTCGGTCCGTTGCTGGGGGAGATGGACCTCTACCTGTTTGGCGAGGGCAATCACCGCGATCTCAGTTCCTGCCTCGGTGCGCAACTGACCACCGTCGATGGCATCGACGGCGTGCGGTTCGCGGTCTGGGCGCCGAATGCCCGGCGCGTTTCGGTGGTCGGGGATTTCAACGTCTGGGACGGGCGTCGGCATCCGATGCGCATTCGTTATCCGTCCGGCGTGTGGGAGATATTCGTCCCCAGGCTGGGTGCCGGTGAAGGTTACAAGTATGAAATCCTCGGTGCCCACGGCATCCTGCCGCTCAAGGCCGACCCTGTGGCCCTGGCCACGCAGATGCCGCCAGACACGGCGTCGAGAGTCGCCTCACCCCTGAAGATCGAATGGCAGGACGACGAGTGGATGCAGCACCGTCGCGAGCGCCAGCTCCCGGGTGCGCCGCTGTCGATCTACGAATTGCACGCCGGCTCCTGGCAGTGCGAAATCGACGAGGCGGGGGAGGTGGCCCGGCAATACAACTGGCATGAAATGGCCGAGCGGCTGATCCCGTATGTCAAGGACCTGGGTTTCACCCACATTGAGCTGATGCCGATCATGGAGCACCCGTTTGGCGGTTCCTGGGGCTATCAGCCGCTGTCGCAATTCGCGCCGACGGCACGCTTCGGCTCGCCAGACGATTTCGCCGCGTTCGTCAACGCCTGCCACCAGGCCAATATCGGCGTCATCCTCGACTGGGTACCGGCGCATTTCCCCACCGACACCCACGGCCTGGCCCAGTTCGACGGCACCGCGCTGTACGAATACGGCAACCCGCTGGAAGGCTTTCACCAGGATTGGGACACGCTGATCTACAACCTGGGCCGCACCGAAGTGCACGGCTTCATGCTGGCGTCGGCGCTGCACTGGCTCAAGCATTTCCACGTCGATGGCCTGCGGGTGGATGCCGTGGCCTCGATGTTGTACCGCGACTATTCGCGCAAGGCCGGTGAGTGGGTGCCTAACCGCCACGGCGGACGGGAAAACCTCGAAGCCATCGATTTCCTGCGGCACCTCAACGATGTGGTGGCGCTGGAAACCCCCGGTGCGCTGGTCATCGCCGAAGAATCCACGGCGTGGCCAGGCGTCAGCCAGAGCACCCAGCAGGGCGGCCTGGGTTTTGCCTACAAGTGGAACATGGGCTGGATGCACGATTCGCTGCACTACATCCAGCAAGACCCGGTGTACCGCGCCCATCACCACAACGAACTGAGTTTTGGCCTGGTGTATGCCTGGTCCGAGCGCTTCGTCCTGCCGATTTCCCATGACGAAGTGGTTCATGGCAAACGCTCGCTGATCGACAAGATGCCCGGTGACCGTTGGCAGAAATTCGCCAACCTGAGGGCCTACCTCAGCTTCATGTGGGGCCATCCCGGCAAGAAGCTGTTGTTCATGGGCTGTGAGTTCGGCCAATGGCGCGAGTGGAACCACGACCAGCAATTGGACTGGTACCTGCTGCAATACCCTGAGCACCGTGGGGTGCAGAAACTGGTGAGCGATCTGAACCGGCTGTATCGCGAAGAACCGGCGCTGCATGACCAGGATGATGCGCCCCAGGGGTTCCAGTGGTTGATTGGTGACGATGCGCTCAACAGCGTCTACGCCTGGCTGCGCTGGAGCAAGGAGGGCCGGCCGGTGCTGGTGGTCGCCAACTTCACACCGGTGCCGCGCGAGGCCTACCGGGTCGGCGTGCCGTTCGGCGGGCGTTGGGTCGAATTGCTCAACAGCGATGCCGACACCTACGCCGGCTCCAACTATGGCAATGGCGGCGGGGCCTCCACCGAAGAAGTGCCCAGCCATGGCCAGGCCCTGTCGCTGGAACTCAACTTGCCGCCGTTGGCGGTATTGATCCTGCGGCCGGAGGGTTAGTCGCGAGTCTAGCCATGCAGCCCTGTGGGAGCGAGCCTGCTCGCGATGCGGTCTACCTGAGAAGGTGATGTTGGATGTGCCGCCGTCATCGCGAGCAGGCTCGCTCCCACAGAGGGCTGTGTCGCGTCAGCGAACCAGGCACGGCCGCTTGTTGTTGAACGTCCAACCCGGAATCAGGAACTGCATCGCCACCGCATCGTCCCGCGCGCCAAGGCCCATGCCCTTGTACAACTCATGGGCCTTGGCCAGTTGGTCGATGTCCAGCTCAATCCCCAGCCCCGGTTTTTTCGGCACCTGCACGCAACCGCCCTGGATCTGCAACGGCGCCTTGGTCAGCCGCTGGCCGTCCTGCCAGATCCAATGGGTGTCGATGGCCGTGATGTCGCCCGGTGCGGCGGCGGCCACGTGGGTGAACATCGCCAGGGAAATGTCGAAGTGGTTGTTGGAGTGCGAGCCCCAGGTCAGGCCCCATTCATGGCACATCTGCGCCACCCGTACCGAGCCCTGCATGGTCCAGAAGTGCGGATCGGCCAGGGGAATGTCCACGGACTGCAAGGTGATGGCGTGGCCCATCTCGCGCCAGTCGGTGGCGATCATGTTGGTGGCGGTCTTCAGGCCCGTGGCGCGGCGGAACTCGGCCATGACCTCGCGGCCCGAATAGCCGTTCTCGGCACCGCAAGGGTCTTCGGCGTAGGCCAGCACCTTGTGCTGGTCGCGACACAAACGCACCGCTTCCTTGAGTGACCAGGCGCCGTTCGGGTCCAGGGTGATGCGTGCCTGGGGAAAGCGCTCGGCCAGCGCCGTGACCGCTTCGATCTCTGCGTCGCCTTGCAGCACGCCGCCCTTGAGCTTGAAGTCCTGGAAGCCATAGCGGGCGTGGGCGGCCTCGGCCAGGCGGACCACGGCGTCGGCGTCCAGGGCTTTTTCGTGGCGCACACGAAACCAGTCGTTGTCGGCGTCCGGTTCGCTGCGGTAGGGCAGGTCGGTCTGCTGGCGATCGCCGACGTAAAACAGATAGCCGAGCATCTTCACTTCATCGCGTTGCTGGCCTTCGCCAAGCAGCGCCGCGACCGGTACGTCCAGGTGTTGGCCGAGCAGGTCCAGCAGTGCCGCTTCCAGGCCGGTCACCGCGTGGATGGTGATGCGCAGGTCGAAAGTCTGCAGGCCACGGCCGCCGGCATCGCGGTCGGCAAAGGCGTGGCGCACGGTGTTGAGGATCTTCTGGTACGTGCCGATGGGGCTGCCGACCACCAGCGAACGGGCATCTTCGAGGGTCTGGCGAATGCGCTCGCCACCGGGCACTTCGCCCACGCCGGTGTGGCCGGCGTTGTCCTTGAGGATGACGATGTTGCGGGTGAAGAACGGGCCATGGGCGCCGCTGAGGTTCAGCAACATGCCGTCATGGCCGGCCACGGGCACGATCTGCATGCTGGTGATGATCGGGGCTTTGCTGGTTTCTGGGGTGCTCATCTGTACTTATCCTTGAACAATCGAATGATCAGACGTGGCTGGCGGCCGGGTCGGCTGGAGTTGTCACGGCTTTGGGCTTGGGCGTGTTGCGTGCGGCAAACACGATGATCGCGGCAATGATCGAGGTGGCCGCCAAGCCGTAGAGGCCGCCCTGGATCGAGCCGGTGTGCTCCTCCAGCAGACCGAACGTGGTCGGGGCAACGAACCCACCGAGGTTGCCCACCGAGTTGACCAGGGCAATCACCCCGGCGGCGATCCGGGCGTCCAGGTAAGCCTGGGGAATTGGCCAGAACAGCGACGACGCCGACTTGAAACCCAGGGCCGCGAAACAGATGGCGACGAAGGCGAAGATCGGCCCGCCGGTGGTGGACATGAACATCCCGGCTGCCGCGATCAACAGGGCCGTGGCGACCCAGGCCTGCTGGAATTTCCACTTGGCCGACAACGAGGCGAAGGCGTACATGCCGACGATCGACAGCAACCACGGGATCGAGTTGAACAGCCCGACCTGGATGTCGCTCAGTTCGCCCATTTTCTTGATGATGCTCGGCAGCCAGAACGTGGCGGCATAGATCGTCAATTGGATGAAGAAGTAGATCAGGCAAAACAGGAGGATCTGGCGGTCCTTGAGCAGCTGGCCGATGGACAGTTTGATCGGCGAAGCAGCTTCCCGTGCGCGCTGTTCATCGTCGATGGTCTGGACCAGCACATCTTGTTCTTCGCGGCTCAACCATTTGGCGTCGTGGGGCTTGGAGTCCAGCCAGAACCAGACGAAGACGCACAGGCAGACGGAAAACATCCCTTCGATGAAGTACATCCACTGCCAGCCGTGCATGCCCAGGCCGTTGATTTGCAGCAGCAACCCCGACAGCGGGCCGGAGATCAGCGACGCGATGGCCGAACCGCTGAGGAAGATGGCGATGGCTTTGCCGCGTTCGACACCCGGCAGCCAGCGGGTGAAGTAGTAGATCACCCCAGGGAAGAAACCGGCTTCGGCCACGCCCAGCAGGAAGCGCAGGATGTAGAAGTGGGTTTCGTTCTGGATGAAGGCCATGCAGGCGGCCACCAGGCCCCAGGTGAGCATGATGCGGGTCAGCCAGATGCGCGCGCCGATTCGTTGCAAGAGGATGTTGGACGGGACTTCGAACAGCGCATAGCCGATGAAGAACAGGCCGGCACCAAAGCCATAGGCCGCGGCACCGATGCCCAGGTCGTGCTCCATATGGGCACGCACGAAGCCGATGTTCACACGGTCGATGTAATTGACGATAAACATGATGACGAACAGCGGCAGGATGTGGCGCTTGACCTTGGCAATGGCCGACAGCAGCACCGGATCCGCTCCGGCATTCGCCTTGAGGCTGGATGTGTTCACTGGTTTTTCTCCCACTCGTTATTTTTATGCGGGGCATCGTGCAGGCGCCGATGTTGATAGACATCATACAACTTGATTTTTTTGAGTGACAAGACATTTTTTAGCGCGACTGGATGGGCGGTTGGACTTGTTTGTGCCGTATTTATTAGGTGGTGTTGAGGTTTTTGATTGTGCGCAGGGGGTGCGGTGCGGTAGGGGTCGAGTTTTTTTTGGCGTTGATTTTCGAAGTTAATCGCCAGATATAGTGTGTTGTCATACAAGTTTGGCGTTCTGTAATGCTCACTCTCAAGCCTGCCGGTGGTAGGATCGATCAGCCTGTTTTCGAGGAACCCTGGCGATGCCGCAAGACACCGAAGCACCCCTGCGCAAGCGTACCCACAACCTGGCCCATGACCTGGTGGCGAAGCTGAGCCAGAGCATCTTGTTGGGGCAGTTGAAGCCAGGAGAGAAGTTGCCGTCGGAAGGCGCCATCGTGCAGACCCACGGCGTCAGCCGGACCGTGGTGCGCGAGGCGATTTCCAAGTTGCAGGCTTCGGGGCTGGTGGAGACCCGCCACGGCATCGGCACCTTTGTGCTGGCGCAAACCGGCGAGCCGGGGTTGCGGCTCAATGTCGACACTGCGGCGGGTGTGCGGGCAATCCTGGAGCTGCGCCTGGGCCTGGAAACCCAGGCGGTGGCCTTGGCGGCCCAGCGTCGCAGCGAACACCAGTTGCAGCAGATGCGCCAGGCGCTGGATGACTATCAGCGGTTGTCCAGCAACAACGACAGCTGTGTCGAGGCCGACCGGCGCTTCCATCTGCTCATCGCCGAGGCCACGGACAATGCCTGTTTTGTCGAAATCATGCAGCATCTGGGCAGTGCGATGATCCCCAGGACCCGAGTGAACGTGGCCGAACGCGGCCAGGCCGACCTGGGCAAGCTGGCACAACTGGCCAACCTCGAGCATGAGGCGATCTTCAACGCCATCAAACGCCAGGACCCGGACGCCGCCCGCGCCGCCATGTGGCTGCACCTGACCAACAGCCGTGACCGGTTTGGCGCAGGTTCCTGACGGCTCATCGTCGCCTGACCCATCGCCATCGCGAGCAGGCTCGCTCCCACAGTGGATCTGTGGTGGACGCCGCATCTGTGAACACCCAGGCCCCCTGTGGGAGCGAGCCTGCTCGCGAAGGGGCCTGCACATCCAACATCACTGCAAACTGACCCACCGCCATCGCGAGCAAGCCCGCTCCACAATGGATCTGTGGCGGGCAGCGGATCTGTGAACACCCAAGCCCTCCTGTGGGAGCGAGCTTGCTCGCGAAGGGGTCTGCACATTCAGCATCAATGCAAACTGACCCACCGCCATCGCGAGCAAGCTCGCTCCCACAGGGGATCTGTGGCGGGCAGCGGATCTGTGAACACCCAGGCCCTCCTGTGGGAGCGAGCCTGCTCGCGAAGGGGCCTGCACATCCAGCATCACTGCAAGCTGACTCACCGCCATCGCGAGCAGGCTCGCTCCCACAATGGATCTGTGGCGGGCAGCGGATCTGTGAACACCCAGGCCCTCCTGTGGGAGCGAGCCTGCTCGCGAAGGGGCCGGTAGGGCGTGCTCAAAACCAGCAGGCAAAAAAAACCGGCGCAACCGAGGTTGCGCCGGTGGTGGTGCCAGTGGCTGCGCGGATATTCGTGGGTCCGCGCAACCACCGTTGAACTTGTGTCGGTTATGCCCGTTCCAGCGCCAGGGCCACGCCTTGGCCGCCGCCGATGCACAGTGTCGCGAGGCCTTTCTTGGCGTCGCGCTTGATCATTTCATGCAGCAGCGACACCAGGACTCGGCACCCCGATGCGCCGATAGGGTGGCCCAGGGCGATGGCGCCGCCGTTGACGTTGACCTTGTCCATGTCCCATTTCAATTCCCGGGCCACGGCCAGCGACTGGGCGGCGAAGGCTTCGTTGGCTTCGACCAGGTCCAGTTGATCCAGCGACCAGCCAGCCTTGTCCAGGCAGCGACGGGTGGCCGAGACCGGGCCAATGCCCATGATGGCCGGGTCGACGCCGGCATTGGCGTAGGCACTGATTTTCGCCAGCACGGGCAGGCCCAGGGCCTTGGCTTTTTCCGCGCTCATCAGGATCACCGCGGCGGCGCCATCGTTGAGCGAGGACGCGTTGCCCGCAGTGACGCTGCCATCTTTCTTGAAGGCAGGCTTGAGTTTGCCCAAGGATTCGGCGGTGGTACCGGCGCGCGGCTGTTCGTCAGTGGCGAACGCCACAGGATCGCCTTTGCGCTGGGGAATCAGGATCGGCGTGATCTCATCGGCGAACCGACCGCCCTCGATCGCGGCGACGGCCTTCTGTTGGGACGCCGCAGCGAAAGCGTCCTGCTCCTCGCGGCTGATGCCGTACTTGTCCACCAGGTTCTCGGCGGTGATGCCCATGTGGTAATCGTTGAAGGCGTCCCACAGGCCGTCGGTGATCATGCTGTCGATCATCTTCGCGTGGCCCATGCGCAGGCCGGTGCGGGCGGCCGGCAACACGTACGGGGCCAGGCTCATGTTCTCCATGCCGCCGGCGATGATGACGTCGGCGTCGCCACAGCGGATCGCCTGGGCGCCCAGGTGCAATGCCTTGAGCCCCGAGCCGCAGACCTTGTTCAGGGTCAGCGCCGGCACCGCATGAGGCAGGCCGGCCAGAATCGCCGCCTGGCGAGCCGGGTTTTGCCCGGATCCTGCGGTCAGCACCTGGCCAAGAATCACTTCATCGACCTGTTCGCCGGACAAACCGGTCTGTTCCAGCAGGCGACGAATCACCGCGGCACCGAGTTCCGGCGCGGGAATGGCAGCCAGCGAACCCTGGAAACTGCCAATGGCGGTACGGGTAGCGGCGACAATCACGACTTCTTGCATCGAATCTCTCCTCACTGGGCAGCGAACTGCATTTCCGGCACGTGGTCCGGCACGATCAATTTGCCGGCGGTCTTGGCGACGATTTCCTCGACGCTGACGCCTGGGGCACGTTCTTTCAAGATGAAGGCGCCGTCCTGGATTTCCAGGTAGGCGAGGTCGGTCAGCACCCGCTTGATGCAACCGGCGCCGGTCAGCGGCAGGCTGCAACGCGGCAGCAGTTTCGACTCGCCGTCCTTGGACGCATGGGTCATGGTGACGATGATGTTCTCGGCGCCGGCCACCAGGTCCATCGCGCCGCCCATGCCCTTGACCAGCTTGCCGGGGATCATCCACGAGGCGATGTTGCCTTCGACATCCACCTCGAACGCGCCCAGCACGGTCAGGTCGATATGGCCGCCACGGATCATGGCAAACGATTCGGCCGAAGAGAAGATCGATGCGCCGATGCGCGCGGTGACGGTCTGCTTGCCGGCGTTGATCATGTCGGCATCGACTTCGGCTTCGGTGGGAAACGCGCCCATGCCGAGCAGGCCGTTTTCCGATTGCAGCATGACTTCCATGCCTTCGGGAATGTAGTTGGCGACCAGGGTCGGAATGCCGATGCCCAGGTTCACGTAGTAGCCGTCCTGCATTTCGCGGGCGACGCGTTGAGCCATTTGTTCGCGGGAAAGTGCCATGTTGTTATTCCTTCATTCGGGCCGGGGGCAGGGGATCACTTACGCACGGTGCGCTGTTCGATGCGTTTTTCGAACGTGCCGCAAATGACCCGGTCGACGTAGATGCCAGGGGTGTGGATCTGCGTCGGGTCCAGCTCGCCGGGTTCGACGATTTCTTCGACTTCCACCACCGTGATCTTGCCCGCCGTGGCGGCCAGCGGGTTGAAGTTCTGGGCGGTGTGGCGATAGATCACGTTGCCGAAATGGTCGGCCTTCCAGCCTTTGACGATGGCGAAGTCGCCGGTGATGGATTCTTCCATCAGGTACTGGCGGCCATGGAATTCACGCACTTCCTTGCCTTCGGCCACCGGGGTGCCGACGCCGGTGGCGGTGAAGAACGCCGGGATGCCTGCGCCACCGGCGCGCATTTTTTCGGCGAGGGTGCCTTGGGGGGTGAGTACGACTTCGATTTCGCCGCTGAGCAGCTGCTTCTCGAACAGGGCGTTTTCGCCCACGTAGGAGGCGACCACCTTGCGGATCTGCCGGTCTTCCAGCAGCACGCCGAGGCCGAAACCGTCGACGCCGCAGTTGTTGGACACCACGGTGAGGTCGCGGATGCCCTTGCGCTTGATTTCGGCGATCAGGTTTTCCGGGATACCGCACAGGCCGAAGCCGCCGGCGATGACGGTCATGCCGTCCTTCAAGCCTTCCAGCGCTTCTTCATAAGAACTCACGCGTTTGTCGAAACCTGCCATAGACACCTCTTTTATTCTTGATGGGGTCGCAATGGAATGCAGTGTTGCGCCAAGTCATATATTTGTTAAGTTGATTTTTAGGTTGGATTGATTGATAAAACTCAATAATTGCCTCCCGCTGTAGGAGCTGTCGAGTGCAACGAGGCTGCGATCTTGCCAGAGACGCTTGAATCCCAAGCGAAAGATCAAAAGATCGTCCGAACTCGGCCCGAGCCTTCGGCA
This sequence comes from Pseudomonas sp. A25(2017), assembly GCF_002001065.1. Lineage (NCBI taxonomy): Bacteria > Pseudomonadati > Pseudomonadota > Gammaproteobacteria > Pseudomonadales > Pseudomonadaceae > Pseudomonas > Pseudomonas sp. A25(2017). Next base: position 75,533 of record NZ_MUOA01000051.1, read on the forward strand.
GCTCCTACGCAACCGGACACAGGACGCCCATGACCCTCAAGCAAATCCGCGCCTTTCTCGCCGTGGCCCAGAGCCTGAGCTTTGCCGTGGCCTGCGAGCGGCTGCATCTGTCCCAGTCGGCCCTGAGCCTGACCATCAAGGCCCTGGAAGAAGGCCTCGGCGGTCGCTTGTTCAGCCGCAATACCCGTAACGTGGCGCTGACGCCCGAAGGTGAATCCTTGCTGCCACTGGCCCGACGGCTGATTGCCGACTGGGACAACGCCGAGGACGAAATGCGCCAGCGCTTCACCTTGCAGCGCGGTCGCGTGACGTTGGCGGCGATGCCGTCATTTGCCGGCAACTTGTTGCCGCCGATCCTCAAGACCTTCCGCGCCCGCTACCCGAATGTCAACGTCACGGTCAACGACGTGATCAACGAACAGGTGCTGGAAATGGTGCGTGATCGTCATGTCGAATTGGGCGTGGCGTTCGAGCCGATGCAGGGTTCGTCATTGGCGTTCACACCCTTGTATCTCGATCGCTTCGTCGCGGTGGTGCCGCTGGACTCACCGCTTGCCCTGCGCGACGAGATCCAGTGGGAAACCTTGCTGGAACAGCCCTTCATCACGTTGCAACGACCCTCCACCGTACGGGTGATGCTGGAAGAACATCTGCTGGCCCGGGGCATGAAACTGCCTGTGGAGTTCGAGAGCCACCAGTTGGCGACCGTCGGGCGGATGGTCGCCAGCGGGCTGGGGGTGAGTGCCGTGCCGGCGCTGTGCGTCGGGCAGATGCATGAACTGGGTGCCCGCTGCATCACCTTGAGCGATCCGGTGATCGAACGGGCCATCGGGGTGCTGACCAAGCCGGGGCATGAACTGTCGGCGGCGGCGCAGGCGTTGTTCGATACGCTCAGGGATCAGGATTTGGGGGCGCAGTTGATACCGAAGTAACCACAATCCCCTGTGGGAGCGGGCTTGCTCGCGAAAACGGTGTGTCAGCTACGCAGATATCGACTGACACACCGCATTCGCGAGCAAGCCCGCTCCCACAGGGGTATGGCGTGGTGTCAGATCAACAGTGGCAACAGTTGTTCACACGGCTCTTCCAGCTTCAGGTCCAGCAGCTCATCGGCCCGGGTCTTGCCCCGGTTGATCGCCAGCAGCGGCTTGCCCTGGTCCTTGATGGCCCGGCACAGGCGAAACGCCGAATACGCCATCAGCGACGAGCCCACCACCAGCAGGCCGTCCGCTTGCTCGACGGCTTGCACGGCGCGGGTCGCGGTGAGGGGGGCGACGTTCTCGCCGAAAAACACCACGTCGGGTTTCAACCGCTCGCCGCCGCAATGAGGGCAGCGGGGCACTTGGAAGCGCGCCTCGAAAGCCGGGTCGAGCAGGGTGTCGCCATCGGGCGCCTGCACCGCATCGACGCCGGCCAGGTAAGGGTTTTCGGTTTCCATCAACTGTTGAATCTGCTGTCGTTGGCTGCGCTGGCCGCAATCCAGGCACAGCACGCGATGCAGGCTGCCGTGCAGTTCGATGACGTCCTGGCTGCCGGCCTGGTCATGCAGCGTGTCTACATTCTGGGTAATCAGGCCGGTGATGCGTTGCCGTGCCTGCAACTCGGCCAAGGCCTCGTGAGCCGCGTTCGGCCTGGCCTGCCGCACGCGGGGCCAGCCCAGCATCGCCCGCGCCCAGTAGCGCCGTCGTGCCTCGGCCTGGGCGAGGAACTCCTGGTACATCATCGGCTGTCGACCCCGGCGCACACCGTCGCTGTCGCGGTAGTCGGGGATGCCCGAAGGGGTGCTGATGCCGGCACCGGTGAGCACCAGGAAACGGCGTCCGGCCAGGTACGCCTGCAACTGATCGAGCGGTTCGCGATGGAAATCGTCCGGCATGGGGGGTTCTCCGTGGGCCTGGATTCGTTGAGGGTAGCACTGTCGAGCACGAGGCCTGCGTCACGCCTTTCGTCGCTCAGCGGCGTTGTTCTGCAAACTTTCCTTGCAGCAGGGGCCTCCACACTTATGTGTGAAAGAGCGATCGGGTTGTTTCGGTCGCTCTGAACCTGTCGCAGAGGAGGCTTATGAAGCAGACCATCGGTGAAGTACGGGCCATCAACAGGCAGCGCGGATTGGTGGGTGTGTACGTGGGGAAGGAGCACGGCCATACCGTGCTGGCGCTGCGTTCGGCCAATGACATCGATATTGGCGACATCCTGGAGTGGGACAGCGGCACGGCCTTGGGCACTCAGTCCTATCACAACCAGACCAAGGGCTGGACCGCCGATGTGTATGTGGCAAACCACGGTGTGGCGACGGCCAACCTTGAGGTCCAGTTGATGGTGGGCTCTTCCTGACGGCGCCTTCGAGACCGCTGCAACGGGGGGCCGGCGCGACATGGCCCCATGTGGGAGCGAGCTTGCTCGCGATAGCGTCGGATCAGCCTGTATTGATATTGACTGACACACCGCCATCGTGAACAAGCTCGCTCCCACAGGATTTTGCTGGATGAAGTTTCGGTGTTCAGGGCGGCTAATCAATCACTGCCTGTTGCAATAGAGGCCGAGGCAGCAGGGGAAATATCGGCATTGACCACTCGTCGCCGTTTGCAGATTTCTCTTAAAACCTTGGCGGCGTCATGTTTTCCGAATAAGACGAGCCAGCAAGGCTCGTTGATATCAACTAAGCGAGGTGAATGAAATGGCTAACACAGGAAATAACAATCCTGGCAATTTCGCTAACGATCGTGAAAAGGCATCGGCAGCCGGGAAAAAGGGCGGCCATGCATCAGGTGGCAACTTCGCCAATAATCCTGAGCGTGCATCCGAGGCCGGGCGCAAGGGAGGGCAGGCATCGGGTGGTAATTTTGCCAACGACCCTGGGCGTGCCGCAGAAGCCGGCCGCAAAGGCGGGCAAGCCTCGGGCGGTAATTTTGCCAACGACCCTGAACGGGCGTCGGAAGCCGGCCGCAAAGGTGGCCAGGCCTCGGGCGGCAACTTTGCCAACGATCGGGAAAAAGCCTCCAACGCGGGTAGAAAAGGCGGTGAAAACAGCCGTGGCGACGATTCATAATGCCCGCTGACATGGCTAGCCCCGTGCCCATGGCATGGGGCCCCAATGGGTTTATATAGTGGAGTTTGCCGGGTTTAAACTACAGCCGGGTTTTACAGCTTTTCCGCTTTATTCGTTAAAAGATATTGGTTAATCGCTGAGTCAATCACCGTTGGTCTCGTTTATTGAATAAAAGATAAATCATCCTGTTACTTCCTTCGACTATAAAAAAACGGCGAGGGCAGCGCTTCCTTGCCTGGATATTACGTTTGATCGTTGTCACCGTTTAGGCGCACGATCAGCCATGTTTTGGTCAAGACCCGTAAGGACCTTCGATGGACCAGCCCACCTCCCGGATTCGATCCCCCTGGCGCACATGGCTGAATCCGGTGCAAGACAACCTGTTGCTGGGGGTGACGTTCTGGCTCGGGCTGGCGTTGGTGACTGCATTGCTGCTTTACAGCGGCTACAACGCCCTGGTCGGCGCCGACCGTCAGAACCTGGGCTACGCGGTGCTGGGCGGTACCTCGGGCTTTGCCGCTACCGCCCTGGGGGCGTTGATGGCTGTGGTACTGCGCGATATCTCCTCGCGTACCCAGGACATCATGCTCGGTTTTGCCGCCGGCATGATGCTCGCCGCCAGTTCTTTCTCGTTGATCCTGCCAGGCATCGAGGCGGCACAAGTCATCTGTGGCAACCAGTTGCTCGCCGCATTTGTCGTCGTGGTCGGCCTGGGCTTGGGCGTTGTTCTCATGATCGGCCTGGACCGTTTCGTGCCGCACGAGCACGAACTCAGTGGCCGACGTGGGCCCCAGGTCGAGCGCATCAATCGCGTCTGGCTGTTCGTGCTTGCCATCACCTTGCACAACTTGCCGGAGGGCATGGCCATCGGCGTCAGTTTTGCCGACGGCGACTTCAAGGTCGGCCTGCCCCTGACCACTGCCATCGCCATCCAGGACATCCCCGAAGGCCTGGCCATTGCCATGGCACTGCGCGTCACCGGTATCAGCACCTTGCGCGCCGCGCTCATCGCGGTTGGTTCGGGGTTGATGGAACCACTGGGCGCGGTGATCGGCCTGGGCATGTCGTCGGGCGTCGCCATCGCGTACCCCATCAGCCTGGGGCTGGCGGCGGGGGCGATGATCTTCGTGGTGTCCCACGAGGTGATTCCCGAGACCCATCGTAACGGCCATGAAACCCCGGCCACCCTGGGCTTGATGATGGGGTTTGCGGTGATGATGTTCCTCGACACGGCGCTGGGCTGAAGGCCCTGCCAAAGACCTGTTGGATCAGATCCAGTGGGCGTTCCTGTGGGAGCAAAGCTTGCTCGCGATAGCGGTGGAGCAGTTGATATCAATGCTGCTGACCCACCGCAATCGCGAGCAAGCTCGCTCCCACATTGGTTTTTGGTTTAGGCCGGGATCCCTGTTTCTCGCGACCTATACTCAACCCCGTGGATGACCTGAATCCGGGGTGGCGCGACTGTGCTGCGTTCGCTGATGTTGGCCGTTATGCTCGTTCTGGCGGGGTGCGCCACGTCACAGCGCGGCCAACCGGTCGCCAAGGTAGTGATAGCCCAGGATACTTGGCGACAGGTGGACCAGCAGATCATCGCAGCATCGAAAAGCGCTATCGAACAGGCCGGACTCTACGCCCGCGGTTCGATGGAGCATTGGCGTGTGTTGGTCTATGAACGCACCGAGGCTGAATTCATTCCCTGGTTCAGCAGCTATTGGACCCAGGAGTGGCTGGCGGTGAAGGTCAGTTGGTACGCCGCCAGCGCCGAGGGTGAGGCGGATTCCTCGGCCAGGCGCCTGGCGGTCTACCTGCAAGAACAATATCGTGAGCAGGTGTTGGAACCGGTGGCGGTGGAAATTGATCCCGAGGCGATCAGGGCCAACGCGACGGGCTATTACCTACGCCTGCTCAATCAGCAGGTCCAGGTCATTGCCCTGCGCCATCGCATCCCGAACGAATTGATGAACCGGCGCCTGCACGGCATTCCTGCCGTCCGCCTGGGGCCGCCGCCGGCGCGTGATGCTTCGTTGTACGAGATGGTTCACACCGAGCCGCTGAACACACTGCCGGCTTATGCGGCCCTGATCGATCACGTCAACAAGGCCGCTGACACAGGGGCCGGGCCATCGGAGGCGGTGATCGCAACGGTGGCGCAACGCACCAGCGAAAAAATCGAGGCGCAATTTGCCACGCGTGGGGCGACCAGCGCGGCGGCGGCCGTGGCCGGGAAGGCGGCCGGGGCGTTGATCTCGGTGGGCGTGGCGGGCATTCGCGCGATCATCCACGAGGGCGAGCGGCCGGAAATGGAGGCGCAGATCCGCAAAAGCCTGAGCGCTGCGTTCGATGAGGCGTGGTCCAAGTCGCTCAAGCATCCCCTCAGCGGGGTGATGGCACCGGTGTATTACCTGGACGAGGCAATTAAAGGAGACCTGGTGGAGGCGGACCTGGCCAATCGCGCGGTGGCATTGCCGGACATCAAGCCGTGACGGGCCGACTCATTCTGACCCGAGGGTGACGCGACAACCCTTGCGCTGGCGGATCTGCTCGTCCGATGGGCGTTCCTTGATGAATTCGAAGCGCGGCTCGCCTTCGCTGTAGATCACCAGCCAGCCCCATTCCAGCTCGCTTTCATCCTGCCCGGGCTTGGGCGGCGAGGCCCACCAGGGTTCTTTTTGCATGACCTGACGCATCGTCTACTCCTGCCGATTGATCCTTTGCACTATAGACCGCTCGATTTGATAACCAGCGCCCATGAAAACGCTTGCATCCTGTGGGAGCAAGGCTTGCCCGCGAAGCAGGCGACTCGGTTCCAGATAGACCGTGTGATCTTCATCGCGGGCAAGCCTTGCTCCCACAAAGTCTGCCCCACAGAGCCCCTTGCCATAGGTGTGTGTGCCTGAAGTTTGATAATCAGTGTGCTCTGCTCCCGCCCACCAGCGTCTAGCGTCTGTATCCCCGCACTCGAACGGGGAATGACTGGACCCCGCGCATATGCAAGCACTGTTGAACGAGATCCTCGATACGGTTCGCCCCCTGATTGGTCAGGGCAAGGTGGCCGACTATATTCCGGCCCTGGGCACCGTAGCGTCCAACCAGTTGGGTATTGCCGTGTATGGCAACGACGGCGAGTTGTATTGCGCCGGCGACGCCGAAACAGCGTTTTCGGTGCAGAGTATTTCCAAAGTGTTCAGCCTGGTGCAGGCCATCGGGCATTCAGGCGAGGCGATCTGGGAGCGCTTGGGCCATGAGCCGTCTGGCCAACCGTTCAATTCCCTGGTGCAACTGGAATTCGAACGTGGTCGACCGCGCAACCCGTTCATCAATGCCGGCGCGTTGGTGATCTGCGATATCAACCAGTCGCGTTTCGCCGCTCCGGCGTTGTCGATGCGCGATTTCGTACGCCGTCTGTCGGGTAATCCACAGGTGATGGTGGACGGCAAGGTCGCCGAATCGGAATACCAGCACCGCGCCCGCAACGCGGCGATGGCGTACCTGATGCAATCGTTCGGCAATTTCCATAACGATGTGGAAGCGGTACTGCGCAGTTACTTCAGCCACTGCGCCCTGCGGATGAGCTGTGTCGACCTGGCGCGGGCGTTCTGCTTCCTGGCCAACGACGGGTTCTGCAAGCACAGCGGCGAACAGATCCTCACCGCCCGGCAAACCCAGCAGGTCAACTCCATCATGGCCACCAGCGGCTTGTACGATGAGGCCGGCAATTTCGCTTATCGCGTCGGCTTGCCGGGCAAGAGCGGGGTCGGTGGCGGGATTGTCGCCGTGGTGCCGGGGCGGTTCACGGTGTGCGTCTGGTCGCCTGAGCTCAACGTCGCCGGCAACTCCCTGGCCGGCATGGCGGCGCTGGAGTTGATGAGCCAGCGGATCGGCTGGTCGGTGTTCTAGAGCCGGCCTCATAAAAAAAGGCCCGCTCCTGATCCAGGCGCGGGCCTTTTTGTTGAGTGGTGATCAGCAGAGGCGGTCGATGACCCGGACCTCAGAGGTGCTCTGCATCGACTGCCAGGCCTGGGTCAGCGTTTGCAGGACGCGACCGATAAAGTCTTTGTCTGCCGCAGCCTTCTTGCCAACGTAGCCCTGGCCACGGCGGTACATCTTCAGCCGGGCACCCAGCTCTTGCGTGTTCTTTTCGAACTCGTCTTCGCGGGTGTAGGGCGAGAGGCAGTCCATATGCACCTGGCCAGTCTTGCTGATCCACAGGATATGGTTGTCGAGCGTGTCCTTGTGTGCGGCGAATATGCGAGCCAGTTCATCAATAGATGGTTGATTATTCAGATTCATGTGTAAGCCCCTTGACCATTTGGTTGATCTGTCTGGTGGTTCGCAAAAACTTCGCTATTCGGTAAGTACCTGCCCAGTGCCTGCATGGCGAGCACCGAAACCAGGCCGTCAGCGTTCCTCCATCGAACTTCGACGGGGTCGTGCATCGGTTGTGTAGTGTTATCGAAGGGCTGCTACGCAAATGCGCTACAACGAAGAGAAACAGCGAAGAATCTTCAGGCAGTGTCAACTTTCGAGGGTTGAACCACGCGCATCATGAGGATCTTCGCCGACGTTTCTCGTCCTTGTTACCGGACGGTCAGGCCAGGTCAGTACCTTCAATCTGCCTTGTGGGCAGTCCCTTATCCAAAAAACAGCTCGGCGGTCAGACGAGCTTGCTCAAACAGTTGCCTGTACTCCCGATCGGGGAGACGTCTGCATCATGCAAGGGCAAATCGGAGGCGTCAACGGTTTTGTAGTGATTATTTTTGGTCACTACATATTGTCGGACAAAACGGTTTGGGTATGAAAAATCGGCGAAGGCGCGGACTTATCTGTGGGAGCAAGGCTTGCCCGCGATGAAGAACACACGGTCGATCTGGAACCGAGTCGTCTGCTTCGCGGGCAAGCCTTGCTCCCACAAAGCCTTGCTCCCACAGATCTTCTGCCACAGGTTCCATGTCTTCGGTGAGCCGCTGCTCAGGTCGCCTTGGCCTTGCTCGGCTTGCGCGGTGCACCGCTGGTCTTGCGCTTGGCTGGCTTGCGTTTGTTTTTCCATGGCGTGGCGCCACGCCCGGCGGGGCTGGCCGGGCCGCTGATGGTCAGGCTCATGCCCTGGCAGCGGGCGACGTGCTTGCTCATCCAGGCGGCTTGCCGGGTCACGAATTCTTCCAGGCTCATTTCGCCGCTTTGCACCATGTCCAGCGCTTGCTCCCAGATGGCCGTGGTGCCCGGGTCGGCGATGGCCCGGGGCACGGCGTCGATCAGGCTGAAGGCCGCCGGGGTGGCGGACAGCGCCTTGCCGTTTTTCACCAGGTAACCGCGGTCGAGCAGCCCCTGGATAATCGAGGCCCGGGTCGCTTCGGTGCCAATGCCGGTGGTGTCCTTGAGCTTTTGCTTGAGCAGCGGGTCTTCCACCAGCTTGGCGACGTTCTTCATCGCCTTGATCAGGTCGCCTTCGGTGAACGGCTTGGGCGGTTGGGTCCACAGGTCCTTGGGTTTCACCTCGTCCACGGCGCAATCGCGACCTTCGCTCAGCGCCGGCAAGGTCTGCGGCGCCGGTGCTTCACGGCCCTTTGCTGGTGTCAGTGCTTCGGGCAGGGCACGTTTCCAGCCGGGTTCGACGATCTGCTTGCCCACGGCACGCAGCACCTGGCCGGCACAGTCGAAGTCGGCCTGGGTCCGGTCGTATTCGTGGTTGGGCAGGAACTGCGCCAGGTAGCGCGCGCGAATCAGCGTATAGACCGCGCGCTGCTTGCCGGCGAGTTTGTCGAGGTTTCTGGCGGCGGCGGTGGGAATGATGCCGTGGTGGGCGCTGACCTTGGCGTCGTTCCAGGTCCGGGACTTGCGTTGCGGCTGCAGGTGCTCGCGCAGCGGTGCAAGGCTTGGGTCGGCCTGGGCGAGGGCGGCCAGGATGGCCGGTGCCTCACTGTGCTGGCTCAAGGGCAGGAAACCGCAATCGCTGCGCGGGTAGGTGATGAGCTTGTAGGTCTCGTAGAGCGACTGGGCAATGTCCAGGGTTTCCTGGGCGCCGAGGCCGAGTTTCTTCGAGCAGACTTCCTGCAGCGTGCCCAGGTCGAAGGGCAACGGTGCCGCTTCGCGCAGACGTTCGGTACGTACCTTCAGTGTCCGGGCGGTGGCGGCGTTGCTCATGGCTTGGGCGGCGTCCCGGGCCAGGGCCTGGTTCAGGCAGCGCTCCTGGTCGTCGCAGGCGTCCGGATCGGCGCGCCACTGGGCGGTGAACGCCGTGCCTTCGTGGCTGAGCTGCACGTCGATGGCCCAGTAGGCGACGGGCACGAAGTCGGCGATGCTGCGGTCGCGGTCCACCACCAGCCGCAGCGTCGGTGTCTGCACGCGGCCCACCGGCAACACGCCCTGGTAGCCGGACTGGCGCCCCAGCAAGGTGAACAGGCGACTCATGTTCATGCCGATCAGCCAGTCGGCCCGGGAACGGCCAAGCGCCGAGTGATACAGGTTGAAGGTTTCGGCCCCTGGCTTGAGGGCGGCCAGGGCCTTGCGGATCGATGCTTCGTCCAGGGCCGAGAGCCATAGCCGCCGGATCGGCCCGCGATAACGGCAATGTTCCACCAGTTCCCGGGCGATCATTTCGCCTTCGCGGTCGGCGTCGGTGGCGATCACCAATTCCTTCGCTTCCCCCAGCAGGCGCTTGACCGCCTTGTACTGGCTGGCGGTTTTCGGCTTGACGGTCATTTTCCATTGCGCCGGCACGATGGGCAGGTCGGCCAGTACCCAGCGCTTGTAGCGTGCGTCGTAGGCGTCGGGCGGGGCGGTTTCCAGCAGGTGGCCGATGCACCAGGTGACCGTGATGCCAGGGCCCAGCCAGCAACCGTCGCCACGGCGCGTGGCACCGAGCACGGCGGCGATGTCCTTGGCCTGGGACGGTTTTTCACACAGGTACAGCTGCATAGCGCCCTTTTCCTGAGCAGGTTTCATGGGGTTGTAGCATGGTCATGGATGCGCGCCAGGGCAAGTTTTATCTGTATGGATATACAGATAAAAAGCGTTGCGCTGCGTTGCCGGGGGGGCTCTGGCGTGACATTCGGCGGCCTGTTGGCACACAGAATGAATTTCTCGCAGGGGGATTGCTCATAACTTCAAGGCGGTTGTTGCCGCAAAGAAGGTTTTATGAGGTCAAGGAGAGTCACTTTCATGAATTCGATGCCAAATGGCAACGGCCAGGCGACTACACGTTTGATTCTCGTTGTGGAAGATGATCCGACCATCCTGGAGTTCCTCTGTGAAATCCTCGAGGAGGAAGGGTTTGTCGTGGAGCCTCGGGAAAGCGCCGACGCGGCGTTGACGTTTCTCGAAGAGAGCGCCGATTACGTCGACCTGTTGCTCACCGATATCACCATGCCCGGCAAGATCGACGGCGCGGACCTGGCCAACCTGACCGGAGACCGCTGGCCGCAGATACCGCTGCTGATCATGTCCGGCTTCGAAACGCCGGAAAGCGCGGGAATCAAGCACCACGCTTCGTTCATCGCCAAGCCCTGGGCGCTGGGACAAATGCTGGACCTGGTGGAAAGCACGGTGAAAAGTCACTCCCTGAACTGAGTCATTCCTGCGAGCGGGCAGTGGTCGGGCATGTTTGGGTTGCAAGCGGCGATGGGCTCTATGACAATGCGAGTCATTATCAGTCGCGAATTATTCCATTGCCATGTCCGCCAACGATCTGTCCCTACGCAGTGCTGTCGACGTTCTGTACAGTGATCATCACGGTTGGCTCCAGGGCTGGCTGCGCAAGCGTTTGGGCAACACCTTCGATGCCGCGGACCTTGCCCAGGATACGTTTGTGCGGGTGATCAAGGCGCGCACTGCGCTGGATATCCGTGAGCCACGACCGTACCTGTCGATGATCGCCAAAGGGCTGTTGATCGACCTGTTTCGCCGTCGCTCGCTGGAGCAATCCTACCTCGAAGTATTGGCGGCCATGCCGCAAGAGCAGCATCCCTCGCTGGAAGAGCAGGCGATCATGCTCCAGGCCCTGATGGAGATCGACCGCTTGCTCCTGGGGTTGGGGCCGCGGGTCAGGCAGGCGTTCATCCTGTCGCAGTTCGATGGCCTGACGTACCCGCAAATTGCCGAACGCCTGGGGGTTAGCGTACGCACGGTCAACAACCACATGGCCAAGGCCATGGAGCATTGCTGCCTGATGCAGATTCAACTGCAACTTTCATGAACCTGCCCCCGGAAGAGTTGAACGCCATTCGTGTAGCGGCGCAGTGGTACGCCCGGCTGCATTCCGGCATCAGCACCGACGCGGACCGGGCCGACTGGCACGCCTGGCTGGCTGCCGATCCGTTGCACAGCCAGGCCTGGCAACGCATGGCGGCAGTGGCCGAGCAGATGGCAAGCGTACCGGGCGCCCTGGCCGCGCCGACCTTGAGCGACACCCACCATCGATCCCGCCGCCAGGTGTTGCGCAGCGCCTTGCTGCTGACGTCCGCTGGCGGCCTGGGTTGGTTGGGCTGGCACAGCCAGGCAAGCCAGAACCTGTTTTGCGATTACCGCACCGCCGTGGGCGAGCGTCGCGAATTCCAACTGGCCGATGGCAGCACGGTCCTGCTCAACACCGATACCTCGATCAATGTTCGTTTCGATGGACAGCAGCGGCGCCTGGAGCTGTTGCGGGGTGAGGTGCTCGTGACGACGGCGGTCGATCCCTTGCGGCGTCCGTTCAAGGTGGTCACGGGGCCAGTCGAGGTGCTTGCGCTGGGCACGCGGTTTATCGTCCGTGGCCAGGCGCGGGGTGGCGAAGTGGCGGTGCTGGAGAAAGCGGTCGAGGTGAGCCTGCTGGCGACTGGAGCAAGGAGGCGGGTCGAAGCCGGCCAGCGCCTGGGTTTCAATGAGCGGTCGCTGGGCACGTTGCGTGGCAACGATGTGTCGGTCGGTGCCTGGCAGAAGGGCAGCATCATCGCCATTGATCGTCCCCTGGCGGCGCTGCTGGATGAACTGTCGCGCTACCGCCCCGGTGTGCTGCGTTGGGACCCGGCGATTGGCGACTTGAAGGTGTCCGGTGTGTTTCCCGTCGATAACACCGATCTTGCCTTGGCCGCGCTGGAAAGTGGTTTCTCGTTGCGAGTGACCCGCTACAGCCGATTCTGGGTCCAGGTCGCGGGTGGCGATCGGCGGTGACGCTGTGTAATAAAAAAATCCGGCCCTGCACTTTTCACCCCCCTCGTTCGGCTCTTCCTCAGTGAGTTTTTATCGACTGTTTTGGGGAGGGGAAATATGCCTTGGGTAAGCGCGCCAGGCCGTCTGGTGTTTGCAGTGAAAATCGGCTTGCTGGCTGTCACCACCGCCGGCGCCACGGCCGTGAATGCCAGCCCGGTTCCAGGTGCCTCGGCGCAGCAGCGTTTGGTGCAGGCCTACGATATCGGCGCCGGCAGCCTGGTGGATGTGCTGACCCGCTTCTCCAGCGCCGCCGGTGTCGCCCTGTCGTTTGATGCCCGGCAACTGGAGGATTTGCAATCGCCCGGCCTGAGAGGTTCTTTCGGCGTGGGTGACGGTTTCGCTCGCATTCTTGGCGGTAGTGGCCTGCAAGCTGAGCCCCAGGCCAACGGCACGTACGTGCTGCGCCGGCTGCCCGCCAACGGTTCGGTCATGGAACTGGGAGCCACCCGCATCGAGGCTCAGATGCTCGGGGCGACCACCGAGAACAGTGGCTCCTACACGACGGGCGCGGTGACCATCGGCAAGGGCGAGCATTCCCTGCGCGAAACGCCGCAGTCGGTGACGGTGATCACCCGCAAGATGCTCGATGACCAGAACCTCAACACCATCGATCAAGTGATGGAAAAGACCCCCGGCATTACCGTCTACGACTCGACCATGGGCGGTAAGTATTTCTATTCCCGTGGGTTCCGGATGTCCGGCCAGTATCAATACGACGGCGTTCCGCTGGACATGGGCAACAGCTATGTCCAGGCCGACAGTTTCAGCAGCGACATGGCCTATTACGACCGTGTCGAAGTCCTGCGCGGCGCCGCCGGGATGATGAAGGGCGCGGGCGGTACTTCCGGTGGCGTCAATTTCGTGCGCAAACGCGGCCAGGCCACGGCCCAGACCGAACTCAGCCTCTCGGGCGGCACCTGGGACAACTACCGCGGGCAGGTCGATACCGGTGGCCCGCTGAATGATTCCAGCACCGTGCGGGGCAGGGCGGTGATCGCCGAGCAGAGCCGGCATTTTTTCTACGACGATGCCCGGCGCAAGGACCAGATTTATTACGGTGCCCTGGATTTCGATCTGTCGCCCGACACGACGCTCGGCGTGGGCGTTGCCTATGAAGACGTCGATGCAAGCCCTTGCTGGGGCGGGCTTCCTCGCTACCGGGACGGCAGCGATCTGAAACTCAGCCGTTCCACTTGCCTGGATCCGTCGTGGAACACTTGGCGCAGCCAGCGGACCACGGTGTTCAGCGATCTCAAGCATCAGCTCAATGACGACTGGGCGGTGAAGGTCGCCAGTGTCTATACGAAAAATACCCAGGACATCAAATACGCCTTTGCATCGGGTTCGGTGGCGCCAGGCACCTCGACCACCAACCTGCTGGGCAGCATGTACGACTACGACCAGGTCGATTACGGCCTCGACGCCTACCTGGACGGCAAGTTCGACGCCCTGGGGCAACAACATGAATTGATCGTGGGTTTCAACGCCAGTCGTTCGGACAAGGACGATTTTTTCTCGGTCGCCTTCTTGCCGCAGAAGCAGAACGTGTTCGATCCGGATCGACATATTCCCGAACCGGACGACAGTTACTTCATTGAAAACTCGACGCGCGGTGGCCCGGTCAAGACCGTTACCCAGCAGCAAGGCATGTATTCGACCCTGCGCCTGAAACTGGCAGACCCGTTGACCTTTGTCGTCGGCAGTCGGGTGAGCTGGTACCGCTCCAAGACCGACTCGCAGTTTCTCACCGGCGGTTCGGAGCACGCCAAGAGCACGGAGACGGGCCAGGTCACGCCGTTTACCGCCGTGTTGCTGGACCTCAATGAGCACCTGACGGCTTATGCCAGTTATTCGGATATCTTCACGCCCCAGGGCAACTATCGCTCCGCAAGCGGCTCGGCACTCAAGCCCCTGGTGGGCGAGAGTTATGAGCTGGGGATCAAGGGGGAGTGGTTCGAGGGACGCCTGAACAGCGCCTTCAACCTGTTCCGCACGTTGCAGAAAGACCAGGCCCAGACCGACTACTTCTCAAGTTGTGCGTCCTCGGACGGTTACTGCTATGAGAACGCCGGCAAGGTTCGCGCCCAGGGGTTCGAAGCCGAGATCAGCGGTGAAGTCATCGAGCGCCTGCAACTGCTGGCCGGCTACACCTACACCCAGACCAAGACCCTCAACGACATTGACACCAGCCTCAACGGTGGTTCGTTCAACAGCTACGTGCCACGCCATGTGCTGCGCCTGTGGGCCGATTATGCCCTCGGCGGAGCGTTCGAACGGGTCAGTGTCGGCGCCGGGGTCAATGCCCAAAGCGACAACTTCCGCGTATCGCCGGCGACGGGCGAGAAGATCACCCAGGCCGGTTATGCCGTGTGGAACGGTCGCGTTGGCTACCGCATCGATGACACCTGGTCGGTGGCCCTCAATGGCAACAACCTGCTCGACAAGCGCTACTACACCACCATCGGGACCGAGAACTTCGGTAACTACTACGGTGAGCCGCGCAACTTCACCATGACCATGAAGGCGCGCTTCTGATCCGCTGGCGAGGGCGCCAGTGCCCTCGCCACGGTTTCGTCCTCAGTTGGTATCCAGGTCCACGTTGCGGGTTTCCCGCAGGCAGATCATGCCCACCACCAGGCTGACCCCGGTGATCACCACCGGGTACCACAGCCCATAGAAAATATCCCCGGTGTAGACCACCAGGGCGAACGACACGGTGGGCAGGAAACCGCCGAACCAACCGTTGCCGATGTGATAGGGCAGGGACATGGAGGTGTAGCGAATGCGGGTCGGGAACAGTTCGACCATCAACGCCGCCAGCGGTCCGTAGCACATCGCCGAGATGATGATCAGTGCCACGATCAAGGCCACGATCATTGGCCGGTTGATCTGCTGGGCGTCGGCCTGTTGCGGATAGCCTGCCAGGGTCACGGCGCCGCGCAGGGCGGCTTCGTCGTAACCTTCGAGTTTCACGTCACCGACGCTGACCTGCACGGAACTGCCAGCCGGAGCCGCCACGCTGCTGTAAGGCAGGCCTTGCTTGACCAGGAAGGTCTTGACCTTGTCGCAAGGGCTGTCGAAACGCGCCTTGCCCACCGGGTCGAACTGGAAGGTACAGGTGGCCGGGTCGGCGATCACGGTGATCGGTGCCTGGCGGCTCGCCTGGTCGATGGCCGGGTTGGCGTAGTGGGCCAGGGTCTTGAAGATCGGGAAGTACAGCGCGGTGGCCAGCAGCAGGCCGATCATCAGCACCGGTTTGCGCCCGACCTTGTCCGACAGCCAGCCGAAAAAGATGAAAAACGGTGCGCCGATCACCACGCTGACAATCAGCAGGCTGTTGGCCAGGGCCGGGTCCATCTTCAGGAACTGGGTGAGGAAAAACAGCACGTAGAACTGCGCGGCATAGAAGGTCACCGCTTGCCCGGCGTTGATGCTGAACAGGGCGATCAGCACCACCTTCAGGTTCTCCCATTTGCCGAAGGATTCGCGGATCGGCGCCTTGCAGCACTTGCCTTCTTCTTTCATTTTCAGGAAGGCCGGCGACTCATGCAGGCTCAGGCGAATCCAGGTGGAGATGCCCAGCAGCAGGATCGACAGCAGGAACGGAATGCGCCAGCCCCAGACTTCGAACTGATCGCCGGTGAAGTAGCGACAGCCCAGCACCACCAGCAGTGACAGCAACAGCCCGAGGGTGGCGGTGGACTGAATCCAGCTGGTATGGAAACCACGCTTGCCCATTGGCGCATGCTCGGCAACGTAGGTTGCTGCGCCGCCGTACTCACCGCCCAGGGCCAGGCCCTGGAGCATGCGCAACACCACCAGGATGATCGGTGCGGCGATGCCGATGCTGGCGTAGTTGGGCAGCAGGCCGACGCAGAACGTCGCCAGGCCCATCAATACTATGGTCGCCAGGAACGTGTATTTGCGCCCGATCATGTCCCCCAACCGACCGAACACCAGGGCCCCGAACGGCCGCACGATGAAACCGGCGGCGAACGCCATCAGGGCGAAAATGAACGCGGTGGTGTCGTTGACCCCGGCAAAGAACTGCTTGCTGATCACCGCCGCCAGGGCGCCATAGAGAAAAAAGTCGTACCACTCGAACACCGTCCCCAAGGACGAGGCGAAGATGACTTTCTGGGTTTCCTGGCTGGTGCCGACGCTGCGCGTGGCTTCCAGGGACTGAACATGCTCGGACATAGCGGTATCCCTCACAGTGATTGTTTTTGTTGTTCCACTGCGACGCCGGGGTGGCGCCTCCTGATTTGATACGTTTCCCTTTGCTTACACATTTCCCCTGTGGGAGCGGGCTTGCTCGCGAAAGCGGTGTGTCAGCTAACGATGATGTCGACTGGCACACCGCTTTCGCGAGCAGGCTCGCTCCCACAGGGGGACTCTGTTGTTTTCTATACCGTGGCGGGCTCCTTTTGCAGCGTGGTAATTCGGGTGTCTGCCTCAAGCATCATCTGCGCCGCCTTCTCGGCAATCATCAACGTCGGCGAGCAGGTGTTGCCCGAGGTGATGCGCGGCATGATCGAGGCGTCGGCGATGCGCAGGCCCTTGATGCCATGGACACGCAGTTGCGCATCCACCACCGCGTCTTGATCCTGGCCCATGCGGCACGTGCCGACCGGGTGGAAAATCGTCGTGCCAATCCGGGCGGCGGCCTGGTGCAGTTCCTCTTCGGTTTGCAGGCTGGGGCCCGGCAGGTATTCCACCGGTTTGAACGCGCTCAGGGCCGGGGCCGCGACGATGCGTCGGGTCAGGCGGATGGCGTCGGCGGCGATCCGCAAGTCTTCGGGGTGGCTCAGGTAGTTGGGTTGGATCAGCGGCGCTTCGTGCGGGTCGGCCGAACGAATGTCCACCCGGCCACGGCTTTGCGGGCGCAGGTCGCAGACCGATGCGGTGAACGCCGGGAAGCTGTGCAGCGGTTCGCCGAAGCGTTCCAGGGACAACGGTTGTACGTGGTATTCGAGGTTGGCCGAGGCCTGCTCCGGGCCCGAGCGGGCGAATGCGCCGAGTTGGCTGGGGGCCATGGACAGCGGGCCGCTGCGGTCGTACAGGTAGCGCAGGCCCATGCCCATCTTGCCCCACAGGGTGCCGGCGATCTGGTTCAGGGTGCGGGCGTTTTCCAACTGGTAGATCAGCCGCAGTTGCAGGTGGTCTTGCAGGTTGCCGCCGACCCCGGGCAGTTCATGGGTCACGCCGATGCCCAGGCGTTGCAGCAGGCTGCGCGGGCCGATCCCGGAGCGTTGCAGGATCCCCGGCGAACCCACTGCCCCGGCGCACAGGACAATTTCCTTGCGGGCCTTGAAGGTCATGCCCTTGCCTTGCCAGCGTGCGCTGATGGCGTGGGCGCGGTCGTCACGCAGCAACACGCGGTCGACCTCGACGTCGGTCAGCACCGTGAGGTTGGCGCGGTGGCGAACCGGCTTGAGAAACGCCTTGGCCGCGTTCCAGCGCACCCCGGCTTTCTGGTTGACCTGGAAGTAACCGCAGCCTTCGTTGTCGCCGCTGTTGAAGTCGTCGACGTTGGGGATGCCGCTCTGTTCGGCGGCACTGCGAAAGGCATCGAGAATCGGCCATGACAGGCGCTGGCGTTCGACCCGCCATTCGCCGCCGGCGCCGTGGAATTCGGACGCGCCGGCAAAGTGGTTTTCACTCTGGCGGAACAGCGGCAGCACGTCGTTCCAGGCCCAGCCAGCATTGCCCTCGGCGGCCCAGCCGTCGTAGTCCGTCGCCTGGCCGCGCATGTAGATCATGCCGTTGATGGAGGAGCAGCCCCCCAGGACCTTGCCGCGGGGGTAGCTCAGGGCGCGGCCTTGCAGGCCTGGTTGTGCTTCGGTCTTGAAGCACCAGTCGGTGCGTGGGTTGCCGATGCAGAACAGGTAGCCGACCGGGATGTGAATCCACGGATAGTTGTCGCGCCCGCCGGCTTCGAGCAGCAGCACCCGGTGTTGCGGATTGGCCGACAGCCGATTGGCCAGCAGGCATCCGGCAGGGCCGGCGCCCACGATCACGTAATCGTATTCATCGACGACAGGTTGCATTCGCGACCTCATTCTTGTTTTTGTGGGATCCATCCTAGTTGTTAGTTTTCGTCAAAAGAATGTTAGTTTTTGCGCAGCGGCTGTGCGTTTATAAACAGTCATGCCTTCAGGCGCGTTCAAGGATCGCCTCATGTTCGACTGGAATGACCTGCGTTATTTCCTCGAGCTGCAACGCAGCGGGCGTCTGCTGACGGCTGCACGACGCCTGAACACCACCCACGCCACGGTGGCCCGGCACATCGAGGCCATCGAGAAAAGCCTCGGCACCGCGCTGTTTGTCCAGCATGCCCAGGGTTATGAACTGACCCCGGCCGGCGAGACGCTGCTCAAGCACGCCGAAGCCATGGAGAACGTGGCGTTGCTGGCCCAGGAGGACATCACCCAGTCCAGTGCGCCCCTGGGCAAGATCCGCCTGGGAGTGACCGAAGGGCTGGGCATCATGTTCCTCGCCAGCCGCATGGACGGGCTGTTCCAGCGCTATCCGGGGCTGGAGGTGGAACTGGTGGCGGTGCCGCGCTTTGTCAGCATCCTCAACCGTGAGGCGGAAATCAGCATCCACCTCGAACGCCCGGCGGCCGACCTGCTGGTCACCCGCAAACTCACCGACTACAGCCTGGCGCTGTACGCCAGCCAGGCCTACCTGGACCGCTCGCCGGCGCTGCGCAGCCGCGAGGACCTGGCCCGCCATGCCTGGATCGGTTATGTCGACGACCTGCTGTTCAGCCAGGAACTGATGTTCCTCAACAGCTTTTGCCGCAACCCCAGGGTGGTGTTCCACAGCACCAGCGTCATCGCCCAGCAACAGGCCGCGCGCTCAGGCCTGGGGATCGCTGTGCTGCCGTGCTACATGGCCAGCGGCGACCCGACATTGGTGCGGTTGCTTCCGGACGAGACCATCCGCCGCAGCTACTGGATCAGCACCCGCCGCGAACTGCATAAATCCGTACGCTTGCGGGTGTTGTGGGATTACGTGGTGCAGTTGTGCGAACGGGAGCAGGGGCTGTTACTCCCCTGAGCACGCAATGCCCCTGTGGCCAGCCGCTCTGTGGGAGCAAGGCTTGCCCGCGAAGCAGGCGACTCGGTACCAGATAAACCGTGTGTTCTTTATCGCGGGCAAGCCTTGCTCCCACAGAACCCCTATGAATGCGTTCCTCCTGTGAATGCTGTTGGCCAAGAAAACGATGAGCCTGTGGTGAGGGGGGTTATCCCCGCTGTGAACTGACTGGTGGCGCTTGTCAGAAAAACCCCGGAAGAGTACAAATGTACTCCATGACGACTCTCACTCCCCGCCGTACCGCCATCCTGACTTTCATCCGCGAACGCATCGCCGATCAGGGCCAGCCTCCCAGCCTCGCTGAAATCAGCGAGGCGTTCGGTTTTGCCTCCCGCAGTGTGGCGCGCAAGCATGTGCTGGCGCTGACCGAAGCCGGTTTCATCGAGGTCAATCCGCACCAGGCCCGGGGCATTCGCTTGCTGAACCAGCCACCACGACCCGAGCTGCTGGACGTGCCGGTGCTGGGGCGAGTGGCCGCCGGGTTGCCGATCGGCGCCGATGCCGAGGTCCACAGTCGCCTGATGCTGGACCCGGCGATTTTTACCAAGACGCCGGATTACCTGCTGCGGGTCCAGGGCGATTCGATGATCGAGGACGGCATTCTCGACGGTGACCTGGTGGGCGTGCAGCGCACACCCCAGGCCTCCAACGGCCAGATTGTCGTGGCGCGTTTGGATGGCGAAGTCACCATCAAGCGCTTCGAGCGCATTGGCGAGCGGGTGCGCTTGTTGCCGCGCAACCCGGCCTACCAACCGATCATCGTCGAGGCCGACCAGGACCTGGCGATAGAAGGGGTGTTCTGTGGCTTGGTGAGGCAAGGCTGATGGGCGCTGTCGTTGCGCTGGACACGCTGTTCAACGGCGGCCAGGTCTGGAAGGGCCGGCCTGCGCCGCCAGCCGCCAGCCCGCAACCCACCGGTCATGCGGCATTGGACGCGGCGTTGCCCAGTGGTGGCTGGCCGGAGTCGGCGTTGACGGAACTGCTCATCGCCGCGCCGGGCGTCGGCGAGTTGCAACTGGTGTGGCCGACCCTGGCGCGGCTGGCGGCGGCGGGGGAGCGGATCGTGCTGGTGGCGCCACCGTTCGTGCCCTATCCCCAGGCCTGGCAGAACGCTGGCGTCGACCTGCGTCAGTTGTCGGTGATCCGCGCCGATGAGCGCGATGCCCTGTGGGCCACCGAACAATGCTTGCGTTCTGGCAGTTGTGGCGCGGTCCTGTGCTGGCCCCGCCAGGCGGACGACCGGGCCTTGCGTCGCTTGCAAGTGGCGGCGGAAACCGGCCAGACCCTGGCGTTCGCCTGGCGCTCGATCCAGGAGGCCATCAACCCGTCGCCGGCGGCGCTGCGCATCGCCATCGATACCCGGCCGGCGCAATTGCGCGTGCTCAAGTGCCGCGGCGGGTTGGCTCGTTCGGCGCCGATTGCCTTTGCCACGCTCGCCCCACAAACCGGGCATTGAGGTTGCGATGCGCTGGGTCTGTATTCTCTTCCCGCAATTGGCGCTGGACGCCGCGCTGCGTCAGCGCCCCGATCCCGAGCAGCCCCTGGCATTGCTGACCGGTCCGGCCCAGCGTCGGGTGCTGCAAGCGGTGAATGCGCCGGCACGAGCCCTGGGCTTGCGCCCCGGCCAGACCATGACCGCCGCCCAGGCCTTGAGCAAAGGCTTTGCCACCGCCGAATACGACGCGGCGCAAATCGAATATTGGCAACAGTTCCTGGCAGCCTGGGCCTACCGTTTCAGCTCCCAGGTCAGCGTGCATTACCCGCGTACGCTGCTGTTCGAGATCGAGTCGAGCCTGGGCCTGTTTGGCCCCTGGCCGGTGTTCGAGGCGCGCTTGCGGGCCGAGCTGACCGAGCTGGGCTTTCGCCATCGCATCGTCGCCGCTCCCAATCCGGTGGCGGCGCGGGTGTTGGCCAATGCCTACGACGCCCTGGTGGTGCCCGACGCCGAGACTTTGCAGCAATGCCTGGGAGACATGCCCGTGGAGCGGATCGGCCTGGAACCCGAGGTCGCCACGGCGCTGTCGCGCATGGGCCTGCGCCGCCTGAGCCAGGTCCAGGCCTTGCCCCGGCAGACCCTGGCACGGCGCTTCGAGGCCCAGGTGCTCAAGCACCTCGACGCGCTGACGGGCAGTCGCACCCTGGCGCTGTCGTTCTACCTGCCGCCAGACCGTTTCGATGTGCGCATCGAACTTAACTACGACGTTCAGTCCCATCAGGCGCTGCTGTTTCCGTTGCGCCGGCTGACCGGTGACTTGTCGGCCTTCCTGTGCGGACGCGACAGCGGCGTGCAGCGTTTCGACCTGCACCTGGAGCACGCCGGGTTGCCGGATACCGTGATCAAGGTCGGCCTGCTCAGCGCCGAACGGGACCCAGCGATGCTCTTCGAACTGGCCCGCGGTCGCTTGGAACAGGTGCAGGTCGCGGCCCCGGTGCGGGGTTTTCGTTTGTGTGCCGAGGACCTGCCGAGTTTCGTGCCCCAGCGCCTGGAGCTGTTCGACGAGCGCCCGCAACAGTCCTTGCCTTGGGAGCAACTGCGCGAACGGCTGCGGGCGCGGCTGGGGGATGACGCGGTGCAGGGCCTGGGGTTTCGCGATGACCATCGACCTGAATGCGCCTGGCAAATGACGCCCCAACCCCGGCCCCAGGCCGGCCCGGTGCGCGCTGGCGTGCAGCGTCCCGGCTGGTTGCTGAATGAGGCCCAGGTACTGCAGGACAGCCAGGCGCGAGTCCTCATGGGCCCGGAGCGCATCGAGACCGGCTGGTGGGACGGTGCCGACGTACGCCGCGACTACTACCTGATCGAAACCCGCAGCGGACAACGTGGCTGGGCCTATCGAACGGTGGGCGAGGGCGGGCCGCTGTGGCTGCAGGGCTGGTTCGCATGAGCGTTGAGTATGCCGAGCTGCATTGCCTGTCGAACTTCAGTTTCCAACGTGGCGCCTCCAGTGCCCTGGAGTTGTGTCGTCGGGCCAGGCAAGAGGGCTACCAGGCCCTGGCGATCACCGACGAATGCACCTTGGCCGGAATCGTCCGGGCCTGGCAGGCGGCCAAGGAACTGGAGTTGCAACTGATCGTCGGCAGCGAAATCCAGGTCGAGAACGGCCCGAAACTGGTGTTGCTGGTGGAAGACCTGGAAGGCTATCAAGCCTTGTGCCGGCTGATCACCCGCGCCCGGCGTCGCAGCGAGAAGGGCCACTATCGCATCGTGCGAGAGGACTTCGACCAGCCCTTGTCGGGGCTGCTGGCGTTGTGGATAGCCGAGGGCAACGACGCTGAGGAACATGGCCGTTGGCTCCAGTCGATCTTTGCCGGGCGCCTGTGGCTGGCGGTCCAGTTGCATTGTGGGCAGGACGACCGCCGCCGGTTGGCAGACTCGTTGGCGCTGGCCGAGCGCTTGAATCTTCCCGCCGTGGCCAGTGGCGATGTGCACATGCACGTGCGTGGTCGTCGTGCCTTGCAGGACACCATGACCGCCATCCGCCACCACGTCACGGTGGCCGAGGCTGGCCAGCGCCTGCACCCCAACGGCGAGCGCCACTTGCGCAGCCGCAAGGATCTGGCCGATCTCTACCCGCGGGCCTTGCTCGACGAAACCCTGAACATCGCCCGGCGCTGTACCTTCGATCTTGGCCAACTGCGTTACCAATACCCCCGCGAGCTGGTGCCCGAGGGGCATGATCCGGCGTCCTGGCTGCGGGAACTGACCGAGCGTGGCATGTGCGAGCGGTGGAAGGCTGGCGTGACAGACAAAGTGCGGGCACAGATCGACAAGGAACTGAGCCTGATCGCCGAGCTGGGTTATGACAGCTATTTCCTCACCGTACAGGACATCGTCAGCTTCGCCCGCAGCCGCCATATCCTTTGCCAGGGGCGCGGTTCGGCGGCCAACTCGGCGGTGTGCTACGCCTTGGGCATCACCGAAATCGACCCCAGCCTTACCAGCCTGCTGTTCGAACGCTTCCTGTCCCGGGAGCGCAACGAGCCGCCGGACATCGACGTCGACTTTGAACATGAGCGTCGCGAGGAAGTGCTGCAGTACGTGTTCCAGCGCTATGGCCGTCATCGTGCGGCATTGACGGCGGTGGTCAGCAGTTACCACGGCGCCGGGGCGGTGCGCGATGTGGCCAAGGCCCTGGGCCTGCCGCCGGACCAGATCAACGCCCTGGCCGATTGCTGTGGCCGCTGGAGCGACGAGGCGTCGCCAGTGGAGCGCTTGCGTGAAGGCGGCTTCGACCCGGACAGCCCGGTGTTGCGCCGGGTCCTGAGCCTGACCCGGCAATTGATCGGTTTTCCCCGGCATTTGTCCCAGCACCCTGGCGGCTTCGTGATTTCCGAGCAGCCCCTGGACACCCTGGTGCCGGTGGAAAACGCCGCCATGGCCGAACGCACCATCATTCAGTGGGACAAGGACGACCTGGACGCGGTCGGGTTACTCAAGGTGGACATCCTGGCCCTGGGCATGCTCAGTGCGATTCGTCGCTGTTTCGATTTGATCGAGCACTACCGGGGCCAGCGCTACGCCCTGGCGTCGCTGCCCAAGGATGATCGGGCGACCTACGAAATGATCAGCCGCGCCGACACCATCGGTGTGTTCCAGATCGAGTCCCGGGCGCAGATGTCGATGTTGCCTCGGCTGAGACCCAAGACGTTCTACGATTTGGTCATCGAAGTGGCGATCGTGCGGCCCGGGCCAATCCAGGGTGGGATGGTGCATCCGTACCTGCGCCGCAGAAACAAAGAAGAGGCGGTGACTTATCCCTCTGAAGCGTTGAAGGAAGTGCTCAACCGCACCCTGGGTGTTCCCTTGTTCCAGGAACAGGTCATGCAGATCGCCATCGTCGCGGCCGATTACACCCCGGGTGAAGCAGACCAATTGCGTCGCTCCATGGCGGCCTGGAAACGTCACGGTGGGTTGGAACCCCATCGGGAACGCCTGGCGCAGGGGATGAAGAAAAACGGCTACACCGCTGAGTTTGCCGCGCAAATCTTCGAACAGATCAAAGGCTTCGGCAATTACGGTTTCCCGGAATCCCACGCCGCCAGTTTCGCCTTGCTGACCTACGCCAGCAGTTGGCTCAAATGCCACGAACCGGCGGCGTTCGCCTGTGCCCTGATCAACAGTTGGCCCATGGGGTTCTACAGCCCGGACCAGATCCTCCAGGATGCCCGCCGGCATCAACTGTCGATCCGTCCGGTGGACGTGCGCGCCAGCGATTGGGATTGCAGCCTCGAGCCCATGGACGGTCGGCAACCGGCGATCCGCATGGGGCTGCGCATGGTCAAGGGCTTTCGCGAAGAGGATGCCCGCCGTATCGAAGCGGCCCGCCGGCATCGGCCCTTCAGCGACGTGGCTGACTTGGGCGAGCGCGCGCAACTCGATGCCCGGGCCCAGGCGCAACTGGCCGATGCCGGTGCCTTGCAGGGCTTGGCCGGTGATCGCCATCGTGCCCGCTGGGAGGTGGCCGGGGTGCAGAAGCAACTGGGCTTGTTCGCTGGTTTGCCCTGCCAGGAGGAACCGCCTGTGGCCCTGCCAAAACCCACGCTGGGGGAAAACCTGTTTGCCGATTACACCACGCTCGGCACGACACTGGGCCCTCATCCGCTGGCCCTGCTGCGTCCCGAACTGCGCGCCCGGCGCTGCCGCAGTTCACGGGAGTTGCAGGATGTGGAGCATGGCCGCAACGTCAGCGTCGCCGGGCTGGTCACCGGCCGCCAACGCCCGGGCACGGCCAGTGGCGTGACCTTTGTGACCCTGGAAGATGAATTCGGCAACCTCAACGTGGTGGTCTGGCGCGACCTGGCCGAGCGCCAGCGCAAGACCCTGGTGGGCTCGCAATTGCTCAAGGTCGACGGGCGCTGGGAAAGCGTCGGCGAGGTCCGCCACCTGATCGCCGGGCGCCTGAGCGACCTGACCGAGTTGTTGGCGGGGATCCAGGTGCAGAGCCGTGATTTCCGCTGAATCCGCACGTTGTTTTAGGCTGGAGACACGATTTCTGCGGCAACGGAATTACGTGGCGAGGGGATTTATCCCCGCTGGGTTGCGAAGCAACCCCATGATTCATCAGCCACTGTGATGTGTCAGACAGGACGCAGGGGGTTGCTGCGCAACCCAGCGGGGATAAATCCCCTCGCCACAGATATTTACTTTTGCCACAGGAATCATGTCCTCGATCCAAACAGCACCCTCACATGAAACCAAACGCCAACCCAGCGCTCGAAGCTCTGATCGCAAGGGATTTGTGTATGCCGACTCCCAGCAGGCATTTTGAGGTTCAGAATCGACCATGCAGTTTCTATCCCAGAATCACGGGTGCCCTGGATGGGGCGGTGAAATGGCCGGGCGTATCCGGGCGTTCGATTGGAGCCGGACCGAGTTGGGCGCCATCGAGCACTGGTCCGCCAGCCTGCGCAGTGCCGTTCAGTTGTTGCTGGCTTCGCCCCTGCCGATGGTGATGTTGTGGGGCCGCCAGGGCTTCATGATCTACAACGATGCCTATGCCGAGTTCGCCGGTGGCCGCCATCCTTACCTGCTGGGGTGCGCGGTGGAGTTGGGCTGGCCGGAGGTCGCCGAATTCAATCGGCATGTGCTGGACGTCTGCCTGGCCGGCGGCACCTTGTCCTACCGCAGCAAAGAGTTGGTCCTGCTGCGCGATGGCAAGCCTGAAGATGTGTGGATGGACCTCTATTACAGCCCGGTGCCCGATGACGACCAGTCCCCGGCGGGCGTGCTGGCGATTGTGGTGGAAACCACCGAGCTCGTGTTGACCGAGCGTGCCCGGCAAGAGGCCGAACGCAGTTACCGAGCCGTCAATGAACGCATCCAGCTGGCCCTCTCGGCCGGACCATTGCTGGGATCGTTCGTCTGGGACATCCAAGCCGACACGCTGTCGGGCGATGAGCGTTTCGCCCGTACCTTCAACTACCCGCCAGACTGTTCGCTGGACGCACTGCCCATCGAAATCGCCCGCCAGCGCATCCACGCGGATGACCTTGAAGAGGTCAACCAGCGGATCGAACTGACCGTGCGTACGGGCATCCCCTACAGCGCTGAATATCGGGTGCGCCGCATAGGCGGTGATGACCTGTGGGTGCTGGCCAGCGGTCGCTGCGAATTCGATGCCACGGGCAAGCCCCTGCGTTTTCCAGGTGTGCTGATTGACATCAATGAACGCAAGACAGCCGAAGCTTCGCTGCTCAAATTCACCCGCGACCTGGAACAGCGGGTCGCCGACGAGGTGCAGGCGCGGCTGGCGGCAGAAGAGCAGTTGCGTCAGTCGCAAAAGCTCGAGGCCATTGGCGGTCTCACGGGTGGCGTGGCCCATGACTTCAACAACCTGCTGCAAGTGATTGCCGGCAACCTGCACTTGCTGGCCCGCCACGAGCGGGACAACGTCAACGTGCAACGGCGGGTCAGTGCCTCCATCGAAGCCGTGGAGCGAGGGGCCAAGTTGTCATCGCAACTGCTGGCTTTTGCCCGGCGCCAGCCATTGTCACCGGCGGTCTACAACCCACGACGTATCTACGAGGGTATGGGTGAGCTGTTGCAACGGGCCTTGGGTGAAACCATCCAGATTGAAGTGAGCCTGCCCCAGGAGCCCTGGTGCATCCACGTCGATCGCAATCAATTGGAAAACGCCCTGTTGAACCTGGCGATCAATGCCCGCGATGCCATGGGCGGCGAGGGCATCATCCGCCTGATCGGGGAGAACATCGGGCTCGATGAAGCGTTCTGTGCCGGCAAGGGGATCTCGGCCGGCGACTATGTCCGGCTGTCGGTGATCGACTGCGGTGCCGGCATGCCGCCCGAGATCCTGAAGCAGGTGTTCGAACCGTTTTTCACCACCAAGACCGATGGCCAGGGCACTGGGCTTGGATTGAGCATGGTGTTCGGGTTCGTCAAGCAGAGTGGCGGCCATATCGAGATCTCCAGCGACCTGGGCGAGGGCACGCGGGTACGGATGTATTTTCCTCGAAGCCTTGCGCCCGAAGCGGGCGAAACCGAGCAACACGACGCGCTTCAGTCCGGCCGGCAAGAGACGATCCTGGTGGTGGAGGACAACGACGAGGTGCGCAGCGCGTCGGTGGAACTGCTGGAGCAGTCTGGCTATCGGACCCTCACGGCCGCCAACGGCGATGAGGCGATGAGGCTGCTGCTGGAAGGCATCTCGGTGGACCTGATCTTCACCGACGTCGTCATGCCCGGCCTGATCAAGAGTTCCGACCTCGCCGCCTGGGCCAAGGTGCAGAACCCACCGGTCCCGGTGCTGTTCACCTCGGGGCACACCCGGGACATCATCTCCCGCAACCATCAGTTGAGCCCCGATACCCATTTGTTGAGCAAACCCTACGGCCCGGACGCGCTGACCCGGATGGTGAGGAGTGTGCTGGGCGGCTGATCGCGGCACTGCAAACAAATGGAACCGATGCCGTCGCGTCACTTTCGAATGTTCGAGACCGGTCATCCATCCGGCCCTGCCATGAACGAGGTGCCTATGAACGACGATCCCGCAACCACCCAACCACTGCGCCCTGCCGGAACGGACCAGGCCCAGAGCGCCGCCACGGAGGTCGATCAGAAGAATCGTCATAGGGACAATGACAACACCTTCAGCCCCGGCTTCAAGCCTGAACCGGATCGGCCGAAATCTGGCGAGGATACTGACGCTGATATCGACACCGATGGTGGCTAGCCCATGACGGCTGTGCGACACCGATTCATTGTGGGAGCGAGCTTGCTCGCGATGACTGTGGCAAATTCGATATCCCTGTGACTGGACCACCGCTATCGCGAGCAAGCTCGCTCCCACAGGGAGGGCTTCGAAAAAACGGCGCTTCCCTTCCAACGGAGGCGCCGGGCTTTTTTCGTGCCTCGCTCTACTTGCTTGGATGCGCAGCCTGAAGTTTCTTGGCGGCTTCCAGGTGATGTTGCAGTTCCGGCAGCATCTTCTGGGCGAACGCCTTGAGTTCGGTATTGCCAGCCTTCTTGTCGTCGGTAACGGTTTCGGCTTCTTTCTTGAACAGGGCGATGGTTTCTTCGTGGGCCTTGACCTGGTTGTTGGCGTAGGCCGCATCAAAAGACTCATCGCGCACGTCGAGAATCTTCGCCTTGGCTTTTTTCATCAACGTGGTGTCGTCGGGTACTTCGATGTCATGTTTTTGCGCCAGGGCTTTCAGCTCTTCGTTGGCCTTGGTGTGGTCGGTGATCATCTTGTTGGCGAATTCCTTGATGTCCGCCGATTGGCTTTTTTCCAAGGCCAGTTTGCTGGTCTCGATTTCTGCAATGCCACCGGCCGCCGCGTTGTCGACAAAGTCGTTGGAAGTCGCGGCCCATGCCATGCCCATGCTGGTACTCAGGGCAACTGCCAGGCCGAGTTGACGCAGGGTGAATCTGTCCATAGGTAAGTCTCCACACACGTTGAACGAGCGATTCTTGTCGTCTCTGCTCAATGGAGGGCGAGGCACCGGCAAAGGTTTGATCGCCAAGCGATCCGGTACGACGAACGGTCACCGCTGGTCGGATTGGCGGTCGACAGAACCCTGTCGAGGAGGCCATCCTGATAATCGACGGGCGCCGCAAGGGCGTCTGCCACCGACCCATCGAAGGAGGTGTTCCATGCCGGTGTCCCACGATTTGTGCCAGGATCTCAAATGCACAAAAGACCACATCCAGCAAAAACGCAGCGAGAATCCAAGGCTCGACTCGTTACTTCAAAAATACTCCCAACTTGATGCCGAGGTGGTCGAAGCCGAGAAACCGTCCTCCGGCGCGTTGTCCGACGATGCTTTGGAGACGCTCAAGAAGAAGCGATTACTGGTCAAGGACGAGATCGTGGCCCACATGCAGAGGTAGTGCGAAGGGCTTTTGTGGCGAGGGAGCCCCCGCCGCATCTTCGACGCTGCGCTGTCGCGCAGCAAACAATTATTCGGCCTAAGATAGGAGGTGCGCGCAGGACAGAGGCCGTAGTTATCACTGGCGTGTTCGCACCCGAGAGGGAGAGTGGTCCGCACGGTATCGGCGTGGAGTCGTTGTTGGCACAGCATGCTGTGACCACGTATAGGAGAGTGAACCCTTTCGTCACCGTGTAACCTGCGCCTTGGAATCTATTTAGACGATCAGATACCTGAGTTTTTGGGTAGGAGCTTGCTCACGAAGTCAGTCTGACAGCTGGCCAGGATTATGGCCGAGTACATATCCATCGCTGCGGTAACGGCCACTTAGGGTTCCGCCCTGACGGCGGCTCACTTTTGAGAAGCGCAAAAGTAAGCAAAACGCTTTTGCCCCACCACTTGGTGCCTCGCTTAGGCTCGGCATGCCCTCACTCCGGCATTGCTCCGTGGGCCGCCGCGAAGGGCCATCCATGGCCCAGCGCGGCTATCCCGGCATCCATGCCGGGATACCCACTGCGCAATGCCTGCGTTCGGCCAGCGTGGTTAACGGGGCGCCCGAGATCAACGTCCACGCCGAGGCGGCCTAGTAGCCGACCTGGCTCGTCCGGTCGTACTCCGGTCCAATTGTGGGAGCGAGCTTGCTCGCGAAGGCGGTCTGATAGTTGGCCATAGATTCTGGGCAACCACATTTTCCGTGGAAATTGAACCTGTTCGCTATCGTGCAGCCTTGACCTGGAATTTGTTTTAGAAAATCAAGTGCTTGCGTTTTGTTTGATAGGAGCTTGCTCCCGCTGGGCCGTAGGAGCTGTGTAGGAGCTGTCGAGTGCAACGAGGCTGCGATCTTTTCCCTGCCACTTGAATCTCAAGCGAAAGATCAAAAGATCGCAGGCTTCGCCAGCTCCTACAACGCGGGAGCAAGCTCTGGCCACGACGGCCCCTCATGCCTTGCCTCCCAACCTGTCAGGTCAATGGATCCCAGCGCTGCGACCAGTCGCTGCCGGTCTTGACGATCTCTCGCAACACCTCGAACGCCTGCTGCAACGCCGCTGAATCCCGATCGCGGGAGTAGACCAGGTAGGTGGGGTAGTTGAATTCCGGTGCCTTGGGCACCCGTTCCAGGATGCCGCTGTCCAGGTAGCTCTGCACGACCCGGGTGCGGAAGTAGCCGCTGCCGCCGTTTTCCAGGATGTACTGCAGGGCCAGGGGGCCGAGGTTGAAGGTCACGGCGGCCTTGGCCTTGTCTGGTAGCGCGGTGTCGTGTTGGCGCCGGAAGTCAGCACTCCAGTCGATGTACACGTAGGGCTCGGGACGGGCGGCCAGGCGTACCAGGATGAGCTTTTCTTCCAGCAGCTGTTCTACCTGCAGCCGCGGCCAGTATTCGGGTTGATACACCACCGCCGCGTCCAGCAGACCCAGCTCCAGCTGTTGCAGCAGTTTCTCGCCGTCGCGGATGTCCATGCGCAGGGCATGGCCGGGAATCTTCTGGCGCAGTCCGCCGGCCCAGGCGAGCATCAACGGATTGCACAGGCTGACCTCGCCCCCCAGGTGCAAGACGTTGCGATAGCCCTCGGGCAGTGGCAGGTCCCGACGGGCTGCTTCCCAGGTCTGCACGAGCTGGTTGGCGTAGACCACAAACGCCTCGCCGTCGCTGGTCAAGCGCGCGCCGGCACGGTTGCGTACGAACAGCGCGCAGCCAAGCTGGCTTTCGAGCTTCTGGACCCGGGCGGTGATCGCCGTCTGGGTCACGTGCAGCTTTTCGGCCGCAGCAGCGAGGCTGCCGTGGCGGACGATTTCCAGGAAGGTGCGAGCGAGGTCGATGTCCATGTTCAGGCCGATACGGGGAAGCGGGCATTGTAAGAGCTGACGCGCCTCCCCGATACCTGCGAACCGCAGATCCCTTGTGGGAGCGAGCCTGCTCGCGATAGCGGCGGGGCAGCCAGCGAAGATACCTGAGGCAAAAACACGAATCCCGCCACGGGGGCGGGATTCGTTTGCAATCAAAGGCCCGCGAAGAACGCGAGCGCAGTCTCAGCCTGGGAACAGCTCGGACAGTTTCATGGCCAGCATCATGTCGCCTTCGGTGCGCAGCTTGCCGCCCATGAACGCTTGCATGCCGTCGGTGCTGCCGTCGACGATGCCCTGCAGGGTTTCGCCGTCCATCACCAGGGTCACCTGGGCGTCCGGGTTCTCACCTTCCTGCAGTTCGCAGGTGCTGTCCTTGACGATCAGCGAGAAATTCTTGGTATCGTCGATGCGGAAACCGAATACCAGGTCCAGGCCGGCAGCGGCGGCTGGGTTGAACTTGGCTTTCATGGCTTGTACGGCGTCGGCTACGGAGGTCATGGTTTCGATCCTTATTTGGGTGGTACAGCAAGGGTCTACAGTAATCCGGACTCAGCGAAAGGTGATGAGGTCCGGGGCCTTCAGCAGTTGCAGGTGGGCATGGCTGTTGAAGGAAGCCAGGGCCACCTCGCGACCCCTGAATTTCAGGTGGTTGAGCGAGGTGTTGACGATTTGCCAGTTCAGTTCGAAGGCCTGTCGGGCCGGTATCTGGGTGATCAGGTGGAGCAGGGCGGTGATGGTGCCGCCGGAGGTGAATACGGCGATTTTATGGGTATTGTCGGCTTGCTCCAGGATGCGGTGCAGGCCCGCCTGGACCCGCTCGACGAAACCCAG
Organism: Pseudomonas sp. A25(2017); assembly: GCF_002001065.1. Classification (NCBI taxonomy): domain Bacteria; kingdom Pseudomonadati; phylum Pseudomonadota; class Gammaproteobacteria; order Pseudomonadales; family Pseudomonadaceae; genus Pseudomonas; species Pseudomonas sp. A25(2017). The sequence goes on from NZ_MUOA01000051.1 coordinate 107,436, forward strand.
CCAGGTTTCCAGGCCCGGCGGGTCATACTGGCCGCTGAGCCAGCGTTCGACGATCAGTGCGAAGATGCGCTGGAACTCGGCGCGGTTCTGCGCAGCGTTGCGCAGGATATGCAGCGCCTCGGGCTCCTGGGGGAGCATGTCCGGCAGCAGGGCGCGAATGACCGCGTCGGCATCGAACTCGTTGAACGCGGCGTCGATTTCCAGCCCGGGAACCGGTAACCCGGCGGCGGACATCTGGCCCAGCGCGCCGATGGCGGTATCCTGTTGGCGACGCAGGTCGCCCGAGAGGCAGCGATCGAATACGACACCGAGCTCCGCCAGGTGGCCGCCGAGCACTTGCGCCTGGCGCACGCCATTGGGTGAAAGGACATCGTAGTCGTCCGCACCAAAGGAGGCCTGGCCATGTCGAATCAGATAGATACTGCCCACGTCCGCGTCATCCCGGTACGTTGAAGGTTTGGCGAGGTTATGGGGATGGCGGTGAGCTGTCAATGAAAAAACATACGCTTGTTTGAAATGCCCGTTGCAGCCTTGTCCTGCCTCGCTCGCCTCAAGGTAACCACAGGTTTCATGACTGGCCGCGACGCAGTCGCATGGGTATGCTGGAGCCGTTACGCGCCTGCGTTCAGTGGCGCATCGCATTTAAGGAGTTGCTGTGGAGTTTTTCATCGAGTACGCCGGTTTCCTGGCCAAGACCGTGACGTTGGTGATCGCCATCCTGGTGGTGCTGGCCAGTTTTGCGGCGCTGCGCAGCAAGGGGCGGCGCAAGTCGACCGGCCAGTTGCAGGTGAGCAAACTCAACGATTTCTACAAGGGACTGCGTGAGCGCCTGGAGCAGACGCTGCTGGACAAGGATCAGCTCAAGGCGCTGCGCAAGGCCGAGGGCAAGGCTGAAAAGGCCGGGAAGAAAAACAAGGACAAGCCGGCGGCCAAGCCCCGGGTGTTCGTGCTGGATTTCGACGGTGACATCAAGGCCTCGGCCACCGAGAGCCTGCGTCATGAAATCACCGCGCTGCTGACCCTGGCGACGCCGAAGGATGAAGTGGTGCTGCGCCTGGAAAGTGGCGGCGGCATGGTCCACAGCTACGGCCTGGCCTCGTCGCAACTGGCGCGGATCCGTCAGGCCGGCGTGCCGTTGACGGTCTGCATCGACAAGGTCGCGGCCAGCGGCGGCTACATGATGGCTTGCATTGGCGAGAAGATTATCAGCGCTCCTTTTGCGATCCTGGGCTCCATCGGCGTCGTCGCGCAATTGCCCAACGTCAACCGTCTGCTGAAGAAGCATGACATCGATTTCGAAGTGTTGACGGCCGGGGAATACAAACGCACGTTGACGGTGTTCGGCGAAAATACCGAGAAGGGCCGGGAGAAATTCCAGGAAGACCTGGACATCACCCATGAGCTGTTCAAGAACTTCGTGTCCAACTACCGCCCGCAACTGGCCATCGATGAAGTGGCGACCGGTGAAGTCTGGCTGGGTGTCGCGGCGCAGGGCAAGGGCTTGGTGGACGAGCTGAAAACCAGCGATGAATACCTGGCCGAGCGGGCCAAGGGTGCCGAGCTGTACCACCTGCACTACGCCGAACGCAAAAGCCTGCAGGAACGCATCGGCATGGCGGCCAGCGGTTCGGTGGATCGCGTGCTGCTCAGTTGGTGGAGCCGCCTGACCCAGCAGCGGTTCTGGTAATTCGGGGGTAGGGGCTCTCAGCGTTGAGTCCCACCGCCAATTCCCTGTGGGAGCGGGCTTGCTCGCGAAGGCGGCGGCACATCCAACATCCTCTGTTCAGACACACCGCTTTCGCGAGCAAGCCCGCTCCCACAGTGATTCCGAGGTGGCTGGGCATCGATCACTCACCCTCAAAAAAGCCCTGAACCGGTATCCCCGGCTCAGGGCTTTTTCATGGGGCTGTTTCAGCGACGACGGAACAGCGGCAGCGGTTCGTCAGTGGCAGCCTGGTAGGTCACCGAGAAGTCCTTGAGGCTTTCGAGGGCTTCGTAGGGGTCTTTGTCGGCACGCAAGGCGAAGGCGTCGAAGCCGCAGCGGCGCATGTAGAACAGCTGGTCGCGCAGCACGTCGCCAATCGCCCGCAATTCACCCTTGAAACCATAGCGGTCACGCAGCAGGCGGGCGTTGGAGTAGCTGCGCCCGTCGGTGAAGGCCGGGAAGTTCAAGGCGATGACCTGCAACTGGTTGGCGTCCTCGCCGATTTCCTCGGCTTCCTCGTCGGCGTCCAGCCACACACCCAGGCCGCCGTCGCGGGCCTTGAGGGCGTGGGCATGATCGCGCCACAGGGCCAGGGGCACGATCAGGTCGTCACAGTTGGAGATGCCGTCGAAGGTCGCGTCCTTGGGCAGCAGGTGCCAGGTTTCGTCGATGACCTCGTTGTTCTTAATGATTCGCTGCATAGACGCGTTCCTTGAAGAGGTCGATGCCAATACGTTGGTAAGTGTCGATGAAGCGCTCGTCTTCGGTACGTTGTTCGATGTACACGTCGATCAGCTTCTCGATCACGTCAGGCATGTCGTCCTGGGCAAACGACGGGCCGAGGATCTTGCCCAGGCTGGCGTCGCGGCTACCGCTGCCGCCCAGGGAGACCTGGTAGAACTCTTCGCCTTTCTTGTCCACGCCCAGGATGCCGATGTGGCCGACGTGGTGGTGACCACAGGCGTTCATGCAACCGGAAATGTTCAGGTCCAGCTCGCCGATGTCGAACAGGTAGTCCAGGTCGTCGAAACGACGCTGGATCGATTCGGCGATAGGGATCGACTTGGCGTTGGCCAGCGAGCAGAAGTCGCCGCCCGGGCAGCAGATCATGTCGGTCAGCAGGCCGATGTTCGGGGTGGCGAAGCCTTGCTCGCGCAGCTCGCCCCACAGGGTGAACAACTGGCTCTGTTCAACGTCCGCCAGGATGATGTTCTGCTCGTGGGAGGTGCGCAGCTGGCCGAAGCTGTAGCGCTCGGCCAGGTCGGCCACGGCGTCCAGTTGCTTGTCGGTGATGTCGCCGGGCGCGACGCCGGTCGGCTTCAGGGACAGGGTCACCGCGACATAACCCGGCTTCTTGTGGGCCAGGGTATTGCGGGTGCGCCAGCGGGCGAAGCCCGGGTGTTCCTTGTCGAGGGCTGCCAGTTCGGCGTCCTGATTGCCCAGGGCTTTGTACTGCGGGTCGACGAAATGCTTGGCGACGCGATGCACTTCGGCTTCGGTCAGGGTGGTCTGGCCGCCACGCAGGTGAGCCATCTCGGCGTCGACCTTCTCGGCGAACACTTCAGGCGTCAGGGCCTTGACCAGGATCTTGATCCGCGCCTTGTATTTGTTGTCGCGACGGCCGTAGCGGTTGTATACCCGCAGGATGGCGTCGAGGTAGCTCAGCAGGTCCTGCCACGGCAGGAACTCGTTGATGAACGCGCCGACCACCGGCGTACGTCCCAGGCCACCGCCCACCAGCACACGGAAGCCCAGCTCGCCGGCCGCGTTGTAGACCGTCTCCAGGCCGATGTCGTGGACTTCGATGGCCGCACGGTCCGAGGTCGAGCCGTTGATGGCGATCTTGAACTTGCGTGGCAGGTAGGCGAATTCCGGGTGGAACGTCGTCCACTGGCGGACGATCTCGCACCATGGGCGCGGGTCGATCAGCTCGTCGGCTGCGACACCGGCGAACTGGTCGGTGGTGACGTTGCGCAGGCAGTTGCCGCTGGTCTGGATCGCGTGCATCTGCACGGTGGCCAGTTCGGCGAGAATCTCGGGCACATCTTCCAGGGCTGGCCAGTTGTACTGGACGTTCTGCCGGGTACTGATGTGGGCGTAGCCCTTGTCGTAGTCGCGGGCAATTTTCGCCAGCATGCGCACCTGGCGCGAGGTCAGTTGGCCATAAGGCACAGCCACGCGCAGCATCGGGGCGAAGCGCTGGATATACAAGCCATTCTGCAAGCGCAGAGGGCGGAATTCTTCTTCGCTCAGCTCGCCTGCCAGATAGCGTCGGGTCTGATCACGGAACTGCTTGACGCGGTCCTCGATGATCCGCTGATCGTACTCGTCATATACGTACATATAAGTCTCGGTCTCAGGCTTGGGCCGATCAGAAACAGCTGCATGTTGGCTCGCTGGAATCGGGTTCTGCCTCGGCAATTCTGCGCGCACGGCCGCGCACTCCTAGAGGAGCCGGTGCAAGATACCTGTTTTGAGTTATGCGCAAAAGTGATGTTTGAGTATATGTAAAGAACCAAATCGACTAATGAGATTGATTATTGCCTAACCCACATTTGTCGTGCGGGCAATCATCGTCTTAACTGTGGTCGAGTCCCTATGCAATCACCTACAAAACCGACAAGAGGCGATGCAATGAGCAATCCGACCAAAGCAAGGAAAAGCGACAGTTCTGTTGATGCCTGGGCCATTTTGTTCCTGATTATCCTGGTGGTGGGCACCGCAGTGTTCTGGGTCAGCCATCAATAGGTTCGAGCCGTTGCCGGCCACATGAAGGTCTCGCGTTCATGTGCCGGTTCGCCACCCGGGTCGTTATACTGGGTGGCGTATTACTTGGGGCGGGCGGGATGTCGAAGTTTATCTGCAGGCTATTGGGGCTGTTATGCCTGTCATTCTGGACGCAGGCCCAAGCCGCCCATGTGGTTTCTTCTTCCGAGGCGTTGCCTGGCAGTTCGACTGCTCCTTCGGTCGTGTTCCTGAACCCGGGCCACTCCACCGAACCCTTCTGGGTCAGCTACACCGAATTCATGCAAGCGGCGGCAAGCAAGCTGGGCTTGCGGCTGCGCGTGGAGTATGCCGGGCGCGATCCCCAACTGATGATTCGCCTGGCGCGCGAGGCCGTCACGGCGAAGGACCGTCCGGACTACCTGGTGTTGGTCAACGAGCAATATGTCGCCCCGCGGATCCTGCAATTGGCGCAGGGCAGTGGGGTCAAGCTGTTCCTGGTGAACAACACGTTGACCAGCGATCAGACTCGCCTGCTGACAGAGAACGGTGCCGCACCTCCCGAGTTGCTCGGCAGCCTGGTGCCCAATGATGAGCGCAGCGGTTACCTGATGCTCAAGGAACTGTTGCGCCAATACGGACCGCTGGCACCTGGGCAGACCCTCGATTTGCTGGCTTTTTCCGGGAAGAAACTCACCCCTTCGGCGCAACTGCGCGAGAAGGGCCTGCTCCGGGCGCTGGCCGAGCACCCGCAAGTGCATCTGCGCCAGTTGGTCTATGGCGAGTGGAATCGCGAACGGGCTCATGAGCAGGCGAGCCAGTTGGTCAAGCGCTATCCGCAGACCGCGCTGGTCTGGTCGGCCAACGATGAAATGGCCCTGGGTGCCATGCAGGCGTTCGAGGCGGCGGGTCGCCAACCGGGCAAGGATGTGTTGTTCAGCGCCATGAACAGCTCCAGGGCGGCGCTCCAGGCCCGTATCGACGGGCGCTTGAGCGTGCTGTTCACCGGGCACTTCAGCTTGGGAGGGTGGGCCATGGTGCTGCTCCATGATCACGCCCGAGGCGTCGACCTCGCGCGTCATGGCGGTTACAACCAGCAGATCGACCTGATGCAATCGCTCGATCCGGCCCGCGCCCGCGCGTGGTTGAACATGAATCCCGCCAAGGACTATCGCCTGGACTTCAAGCGCTTCAGCCTGGTGTCTCACCCGGATGGCGAGCGCTATGCCTTTTCGCTCGATGCCCTGGGGCGGCGCTAGAGCGACTCAGATCGAGACGGGCGGTATGGCTGTTTCGTTTCGCAAGAGGCCCGGTTCCATATTTGCAGATCCGTTCTATACGCCCGCAAAGTACAACACCAGATTGACGATCCCATACAACGTCAACCCGAAAATCACCGTAAACAGGATGCCCAGCAGAATAAAGTGACTCGGCTTGCCGTGGGTGAAGTCGCGGGCGCGGTTTTTTCCGCTTTGCACGCCAAGGGCCGCCGCTCCCACGCTGTGGAGCATTTGCCAGAGGGTGGGCGCCTTATTTTCGCTTGGTTCGTCCATGATGCTCTCCATACACAAGGTCGTATGTGGAGAGCATAGCCAATCTCTGCAGGCTTAAATCCCTCATTACACAGTTTCCCATCGACCTATAACTATGTACCGCCCATGCGGTTCGCTAAACGGGTCTGCTGTCGCTTCATTCAAAGGAGCGATGTATGTCACCCAATTCCACACAGTCCCCGGAAAAAATACAGCCAAAGCCACGGGCCACGGAGAGTCTGCACGCGGACTTCCTGGAAGCCGCCATGCCGGCATGGCTCATCGAGGCTTCGACGCAACGCAGGCAGGCGATGAAGCAAGTCGGAACGCAGATGCCGGCCTGGTACGCGAACGCTTCGCCAGAGCAACGCAAGGTCGTGGATGCCTGTTTTAAGGAAAGTCTTGCGGCACAGAATCAACTGGATAAGACCATGTCCTCATTCCAGGACATCGATACCTTTGCCAGGCCGCTGTTGGTTCAGGCACTGAAAGATCAATTCAAGATAGAGCTGGATGTCGACAAGACCTTGTTGTGCCTTAGACGAGCCACGGAAATGGGTGTGTTCAGGATAGAAATTGGTACGTTTGAGTTGTTGAAGCTGCCTATGCTGCAGGCCGCGCTGCACAACTTCGAAAGTTGGGAATGCGATCACGGTGCCTACCACCATAGCTCCGGATTTGTCAGGGAAACGGGAACCCCTGACGCATACGCACCCGTGGCTCTGAGCCTGTCGGTAAGCCAATTCCTCACCCTGTGCCGTACCCTAGATATCGGTACCAAGTACCAGGCCTACCTCAAATCGTTTTTTTACCCGGCTGACGCGGCGATCGAAACGACTTTGCGCCAGCACTTCATTGCCAGCCAGAAAACCGCGATGAGGGCCGCCGCCGAACAAGCGCTGCTGGCAAAGGATATCGAGCCCGGGGATCACGCGATGATTCTTTCGGTCATCGAGGGGGAGAACAACCCTTGGCTGGGCAAAAAACCGGTCTGGTTCGAAGACATGACCGTTATGAAGCAACGGCTGGTGGGCTGTGTTGCGTTCACGATTTGTGAAATGCATCGCTACAGCGATGAAACGATTCTCTACGTGCCTCATGACCCCGAACATCCGCTGAAGCGTTACAACGGCGATCAACTGAAAACACGCATCAAACAATTGCTTACCACGCCCGATACTGGGCAATCTCAAGACATCGGCCCCACGCCTTATCAACGTTTTTTCAGTCAGTTCGTGCCGTACGATATGCGGCCTTATTTCTTCAGTCAGTTTGTCCAGGAAGCGGCCCATTCACTAGGCGATACAGTGATTTCTATAGGCGAAACCATCAGCGATTCGCCATGGATGATTTTCATCGAGTCCACTAATCCAGCCTATAGCCTGACGTACATTAAAAATCCTGCCCCCAAACACCCAAAAATGCAGCGTGAATCTGATCCCTATATCGCAGCTTCGACGGTGAGCCGCAAAGGGCAAGCATTGTGGGACGATAACTTGGATCCGTGGGACTACCTCTATGATCGACATCGTGAAAAGGTACTGGCCGATGCGCGCAGTCATGCGGTTCCAACGGATGATGTCGACACCAAGGCAAGGGATGCAAAGCTGGCCCATTTAATGGAGGAGGGTCTGTTTGCACTCAACCTGGTATCCATGTTCGTTCCGGTGTTGGGCGAGGTCATGATGGTCGTCATGGCGGGACAGCTTTTATATGAAACCCTTGAAGGTGCGGTCGAGTGGGGCGAAGGCGACAAACGGGCAGCCAAGGCTCACTTGATCGACGTCGCAGAAAACCTGGCGTTGATGGGCGCGATGGCCGGTGTGGGGGCCGGGGTCAGCAAGCTGGCCGCCATCAAGCCTGAACCGGTGATCGAGTGCCTTGAGCCTGTGACGTTGCCTAATGGCGAAACACGCTTGTGGAAGCCGGAACTGAGTAGCTATGAAAGCGCTGTAACACTCACCGATACGAGCACTCCGAACGCGCTGGGGCAATACGAAGTCGATGGGAAAACCCATATTCGTTTAGGGGGAAAGGTGTACGAGCAGTTTTTCGACGCATCGATCCACAAATGGCGAATCAAGCATCCAACGGACGAGGCGGCGTACCAACCTATCCTCCTGCATGACGGCAACGGAGCCTGGCGGCATTCGCTGGAGCGCCCGATGGCGTGGGATCGCCTGACGCTGCTCAGGCGCATGGGCCATGAGACCGCGGCGTTTTCGGATGAGATGCTGCTCAGGCTCGCCGATGTCAGCGGCGTCAGCGATGACGCGCTACGCAAAATGCACATGGACCGAATGATGCCCCCTCCCGAGCTGAGGGATGCGATGCGGCTGTTCAAGGCGGATGCCGAGGCCGCGCAGGTGATTGATCAGTTGCAAGCTGAAGAAAATCCGGGAGGGTTAACCCGGCAGCAAGTTTTTGAAAGGATCTACAAGGGCACGGAACCTGTGGACAGTCGTATCAGGATTTTGCAGCGTGAGTGCCCAGGCCTTAGCGAGGCTGCCGCCCAAGAGGTCATCGCCCACGGTAGTGCTGCGGATCTCGCCCGTCTTGACGCAAAGCGCCGCGCGCCGTTGAACATGCTCGAAGAGGCTCGCTGGTATGCACGACAAGGACGTCAGGTTCGGGCGTATGGGGGATTGCACAGCGACAATATCGTTTCGGCGGACAGCCGACGCTTGGCATTGCATGCCCTGGAAAGACTGCCGGGCTGGCCCGTTACGCTGCGCCTGGAAGTGCGCGAGGGAAGCGACGCGGGTGCGCTGCTCGAAAGTATCGGCGACAAGAATGCGCCTGAAAAAAAATACCTGATCAAAAACGGACCTGGCTATCAGGCCTTCAATGAGCTGGGTGACGAACCGGGTGGCATGCCCCTGCGGGGCGGCAACTTCTACCGTTCGATCCTGCAGGTTCTGCCCGCTGATGCGCGTTCCGCCCTGGGGCTGCCGGAGGGGAACGGCCCCGAGCTGCAACGCATGATCATCGATTACGCCTACCTGCATCGTGGGGACATGACCCAGCTCCTTGAAACCCCCGCCAAGCGCTTCAAACCACCGGTTCGCGTGAGCGCGACGCTCAAGGGGTATTACGCGAGCGGCCGGGGTAGGGGAATGCATCCTTCCATTGAGGCGCGGGTGGAGGCACTTTACCCCAGCGAGCCACAGGCCGAGGCGTTCATCAGGCAACAACGGGGCAAGACCGAACGGCAGATCTATTTGGAACTGCAAACGCGCCAGCGCGAGTGGGAGTCGCTCGACGGCACGCTTGAACAATGGCTGGGCGAGACGCTCGGCAGCCCGGCCGATGCGCATAAAAATAGGTTTGCGCAGGCGCTCAGGGACGGTTGGCGCAATCGCCCGTTAGCGCAAGAGTCCCCCGAAGGCGCGCGGCTGGTGCTTTCCTGTGAGGTGTCGCTGCCCCCAATAGCCACCCATTTTGCGCATGTACGGGAATTGTCGGTGATTGGCGGCGGCATGACAGACGCCAATGCGGATGCCTTCCTGGCACTTTTCCCTGGGGTCACGAAATTGGAGATTGGCCTCAGGGAATCCGGATTCCTCGATCTGTCCTTCGGGCACCCGCCGTTGACCACCTTGCCGCACGCGGTGAGCCAGATGCCAGGACTCACCAACTTGCGGTTTTCCACCGCTGCTGTCTCGCTGGCCGAGAGTTTTCCACAAAGGCTCTCTTCGCTGACTTCACTGGAGGTGCTGCACATCGATTACTCAGGTTTCGATCAGACCGCCATGCACAACCTTGACCTGACACCATTGAGCCGTTTGCGTACGTTGAAAATCGAGGCGCCTCAAACGTTATCGCAATGGCCTGAATACGTGCAGCGTCTTCCCCGGCTCGAACGCCTGGAGCTGTCGCGCACATCGATACGTACGCTGCCGGATGCAATATTCGAAGGGCACGAAAAGTTGTGGGCCGGGCTATCGCTGAATTGGTCAGCGCTGACTCCGCAAGCGTTCGCGCGCGCCTACCGGTACGTCAGCGAATACTCGGGAGCGTTCGGCCATTTGGTGGACGTGGATCAAATGGTGGACGGCTACTGTCGCGGGCAATTGCGCTTGCTGGTCGGGGAGGCCGAGTCTGTCGGGCGCCTGCCCGTGAAATTTGACAGTGCCTCCAATACTCCTCAGGAACGATTTGCTGCGGTAGAAGCACTCAGGGCTGAACACGATGGAATCTTTGCGCAGTTTTTTTTCGAGCCGACGGGGGCGGAAGATTTGTCATACGCCTTGCTTTCGCCAGTGTGGTGGGAGGGCGGAGGTCTGTTGTTTCGAGCGTTGCGAGACAGCTGGCGCGGTGCTGTACGCCAACGCCTGGGTTTGCCGACCGCAGGGGGCTCCTTGTTTGAGCTGCCGGCTTCCGGGTCTGCTCTTCCCGGTAAGCAGTTTGCGGCGCTCCCAGCGTTGCCGCCCGCAAGTTTCTCCCACGTAGAAACGCTGCGCTTGGGATCGTTGGATGTTTCCCCCCGGCAGGCGCGCAACTTTTTCAGGGCCTTCAGCGGTACGCGAACATTGGAAATAAGCGGCAACGGCTTCACCGAGCTGCCTTTCGACGCCGAAGACTTGCCGGCCTTGACGCAACTCGATATGCGCAACAACAACCTGCTCGTCACGCCCACTGTTCAAGCGCAGTTCAATGGGTTGACGCTGCTTGAGCAACTGAATCTGGAAAACAACCCGCTCGAGACGCTTGATGTCAGTGCCTTGACCCGGCTCAAGGCACTGGGCCTCAAAGCCACCCAGTTGCGGGCTTGGCCAACCGGTGCCGAGAACCTGACGCAGCTTTCCTGGCTTGACTTGCGGGATAACCAACTGCAGTCATTCCCGCCAACAGTGCTGTCCAATGATGAAGTCCTGTTAAAGACCCATTTGGCCGGTAACCTCTTCAGCCCTGAAGGCGAGGCAGCCTTGAGTGCGGCATATCAGCGAGTCGAAGATGCAAGAGGGCTTCCCCATGGGGCATTGGCTCGATTTGCCAAGGAGTCTGTACCGGATCAATTCCCGCCGACGGAAACAAGCTGGTCGATCGCTCAACTTCTATTACCGCCGCCCGAGGCGTCGGCCGTGGTCGAGGGGGATGCGGGACGCAAACTGCGCCTGCAGCGGCTGGATCCGATCCTGAACCAGGAACAGGCAGCCCTGAAGCTCGGGCAATGGCGTGAAAACGGGATGACCGAGACGCAGATCGACGACCAGGTCAGCCAGTGGCATCAATCGTGTGTCTCGCTGACTCGTCGGTTGAATGACTGGCTCTTCATCAGAGAAGTTCGAGTCGCAGGGGGCACCGTTTCCGCGCAAAGCCGCGCGCTGGCGGCCAAGAGCATCCGTGAGGTTTGGCAAGAGGGACTGATACGCCACGGTGGGGCAGGACAAACACTCAGCCTGCATGGCCTGCAATTGGGCGACTTGCCTGAGTTGGGTGTGCAATTTCCTGGCGTGACGACGCTGGAGCTTTCGGGTGTCTTGCTGACCGAACGGGGCTCAAACGGTTTCTTCGGTTCCTTTGCTCATTTGAATCGATTGGACCTGGGCGGCAATGAACTGACCGCCGTTCCGGATGCTGTCCTGCAAATGGAGCAGTTGGAGCATCTGGGATTCGGTGATAACTATTTGCCGCCTGCGGCGGCTTACCCGTTATTGACAAACGGTCGCCTGCGTTCGCTTAACTTGACCATTAATAGACTGGTCACGTTCGATCCTCCGGATTTTGGCCAGATCGAAGCACTGGACCTCAGCTATAACGACATAGAAAGCTGGCCCAGCCAGCTATTGAACGCGCAAGAGCTGGGTGTGCTGAACTTGAGCGGCAACGAGTTTACTGATCTTCCGGCGGGGTTGCTGGATGGCAGCCACCAGAGGCTCGTGGACGGAATGGATTTGAGTGATAACGAAGACCTGTCGCTCAACACATTTTATGAACTCAGGGATTACCTTGAGTCAGGCAATCGCGAAGAGGTTTTAGGGTTTTCCCGAGACGAAATCGATAGCCTGATCGCTACGTCAGAGGCGCCACAAGACGATAGCTCGGACTTCAATGACGACTCCGATGGTGGCGCAGGCGCTAATGGCCGTCACGATCCACATGCTTCTGTCGCTGCGGTCGAACCTCTTCTTGATCCGACGGGCGACGCATCGGCCGAGGCGCTGAGTCCATGGCTGGTGGGCTCAAACAGTGAACAAATCACGGTCCGGAGCCGGATCTGGGCGCAGTTGGCCGAAGAAAACGATCACGAGCGGTTCTTCCAATTGCTTGCGCTGTTGCCCGATACGTTCGATTTCAGGTTTGACCGGGCAGAACTGACGCGACGGGTCTGGAACATCATGGACGCTGCCAGCGAAAACAGTGAATTGCGCCAGTTGCTGTTTCAAAACGCCGAAACCCACGGTACTTGCATCGATGGCCGCATCTTGACCTTTAGCGAGTTGGAAGTGCGTGTGTTTGTCTTTCAGGCCTTGCGTGACATTCCGCTGGATCGCCCGATGCTTAGGGGCCGTGCGTTGCTGCGCTTGTCGCGGCAGTTGTTCCGGCTGGAGAGGGTTGAGACGTTGGCCGAAGCGGCTGGCCAGGGCAGGGATCGGGCGGAAGTGCGCTTGCGTTATCGCATTGGCCTGACGAGCGGATGGGGCGACGGCATCGATTTGCCGGGGCAGCCTACGCACATGGCGTTCGGCGCGCCGATCACTGGAGAACTGGCGGCGCGCACCCGCACCTCGATTCTTGAGGCAGAGCGCAGCGATGCGCTATTGGTGAGCATGGTGTCGCGTGATTACTGGATGACCTATCTTCGGGAGCGACATCCACAACAAATGCGCAATATCGAAGACGTTGTCGCCAATAGGCGTCATGAGCTCCTGGACGCACTGGAGGATCGCCGGGCTGATGGCGGAATCGATACGCCGCGGTACAACCTGGAACTCAATGCGTTGGGCAGAACAGTCGATGCCCTGCGCACGGAGAAGCTGGTTGAGTTGACGCGAAGCGAGTTGAACGATTTGCGAAGCACCGTTGGTGAAGCGGAGCAATCCGGTACCCGGTCACCCCAACCTGGACCGTCACGCCGCAACTGATCCGCAGTTGCGGACCTGAAGGCCGATCTGTCGATACCGGTGCCGTCGATGGGTCGGTTTGCTGATGTTAAAGCGTAGGCTTGTTTGCTGCTCTAGTGTCCTGTTTCGCAAATACGTTTCTTTTTTGGCGAGTGGCTGTTGTCGTCAGGCAACGCAGCATGACGACAACAGACGCCGTCAAAAAGGAACAGTATTTGTGATACAGGACACTAGCTACTGTCATATCTGACAGTAGTCGTCCCGGTTTAATGGGATCAGTCTTATGGCTCCTGTCTTCGCAAGGAAATACGCCATGAATACTGGAAATCCATTCTCTACGGCTGGGCGCTCCGGCCTGACAGCGCTGACGTTGGTACTTGCGCTGCCCGCACTGGTCAGCGCTGCAACCGATAGCCCCGAAAATTCGCCCCAAGCGACGTCGGCCAGTATATATGCCGATACAATCGGCAGCGCGCGCTTTGAGCGTTCGGCTATCAAGGTTGAGCAGGGGTACACGGTAGAAAGCGGCAATTTGTACACCCGCGATGGCGAAACAGGCTCGCTGGTGGTGGTCAGGTCGCCTGATGGTGCGGTCACCGCGATTGTCGATGAGCCTGGCAAGCGCGGTTTGTTGGTGGTCGATGCGCAGGGGAAAAGCACTTTTACCCAAGAACCGCCCAACGATTATATGACTCCCGATACCGTTGAGATGTCTGAGACTTCAGTGCCTGCGGTGGACAGTTCAAAAGCTGGTGAGCCGCGCTATATCGATATGCTGGTGGCTTACACCGCCTATGCCTTGGGTCGATTGAATACAGACCCTATCGCCTTTGCTCTGGCACAACTGGAGTCAGCCAATCTCGGCCTCAGGAATTCACGGGTTGAGAATCTTTCCTTGCGACTCGCCGCAGTAAATGTTTTTGACGTGACCCACGATACTTCGGACCCAGGACTGCGCGCTTGGCAGACTATGCTGGAGCCTTACAGAACACTCTATAGCACTGACGTCAGTGCAGCTTACTCAGTGGAAGGGGATGCGGGTGGAAGAGCTTTGTTGTCTGGCTATACGAGTGTTAACAACTGGGAACTGCCAGCCGCTTTTCGACATGAGGTTGGGCACAATGCTGGTGGCCAACACTGCAACGACAACCCAAGCAAATATAATTTTGGCTATAACAATGGAAAATCCCGTACTTACCTTTGCGGTAACCAGGTTCCTTATTATTCGACGCCTGCTATCAACGACGCGCATGGGTTGCCATTGGGTAATGCGCAAACCGCCGATATGGCTCGTGTATGGCGAGAAAATACCGCGCGATTGACGGGTTACAATCCAGAGTTGCCTGGTTTGCGTATGATGGTCGTTAGTCCGCCGGGAACCGATCCGAGTGTGATTGCTCGGCTATACCTTCCTATTGAAGCGGGGGCCGATGCTGGGGTCGTCGCGTTGGATTCAGCTACAGGGCCTACCCAATTGGTGCCCTATGTAAATCATTCGGAAACACGTCTTAATGTGAAGTTGCGCAACGCCGCTGGGGTTGATGTCAACGTAAGCTTAATTGCTCGGCGCGAAAGGGCCAGTTGCCGTTCAGAGATGAACTCGGGCAGCGGATGTTCGTCGGTTTCTGGTATGTATCTTGAGCTCCGTTATTTTCCAATGAGTGGGAGCAATGCTTCATTGCCTTCCGGATACTACAACGGACTTTTAAAACTTGAGGTTCGACAGGCAAATTCCGACTGGAAGTTGCCGGTCAATATTGCTATTTCGGTAAAGAAGTGAATGTACAAAAGATCGCAGGCTTCGCCAGCTCCAGGAACTCACAAGCCCATAGGCGCTGGCGGAGCCTGCGATCTTTCAAGGACGCTTAGTTGTCGTAACCCAAATTCGGCGTCAACCAACGCTCCGTCACGCTCAGTTCCTGGCCCTTGCGCGCGGTATAGCTCTGCACCTGGTCCTTGTCGATCTTGCCCACGGCGAAGTATTGCGCCTGGGGATGGGCGAAATACCAGCCGCTGACCGCCGCTGCCGGGAACATGGCGTAGTGTTCGGTGAGGAACACACCGCTGCGCCCGGCCTTCAGTTCGCTGGCCTCGGGGTCGAGCAGGCGGAACAGGGTGGCTTTCTCGGTGTGGTCCGGGCAGGCCGGGTAGCCGGGGGCAGGGCGGATGCCGGTGTATTGCTCCTTGATCAGGGCGTCGTTGTCCAGGTGCTCGTCCTGGGCGTAACCCCAATGTTCCTTGCGCACCTGCTGGTGCAGCCATTCGGCACAGGCTTCGGCCAGGCGGTCGGCCAGGGCCTTGACCATGATCGAGTTATAGTCGTCGCCGGCCTCCTGGTAGGCCTTGGCGACTTCTTCGGCGCCGATGCCGGCGGTGGTAATGAAACCGCCGACGTAGTCGGTCACGCCGCTGTCCTTCGGCGCGACGAAGTCGGCCAGGGAGAAGTTCGGCTTGCCATCGGTCTTGATGATCTGTTGGCGCAGGTGATGCAGGCGCGCCAGTGGCTTGCCATCGTCGCCGTAGACTTCCAGGTCATCGTCGTGCACCTGGTTGGCCGGCCAGAAGCCGAACACGGCGCGGGCGCTGATGAGTTTCTCGTCGATCAACTTGCGCAGCATCGCCCGGGCGTCGGCGTACAGCGCGGTGGCGGCTTCGCCGACCACTTCGTCGGTGAGGATGCGCGGGTATTTGCCGGCCAGGTCCCAGGAAATGAAGAACGGTGTCCAGTCGATGTATTCGGCCAGGACGTTCAGGTCGATGTTATCCAGCACCTTGGCGCCGGTGAAAGTCGGCTTGACCGGCTGGTAGCTGCTCCAGTCGAACTGTGGCTTCTTGGCCACGGCGGCGGGGTAGCTCAGGCGCTCGGTGCGGGCGCTGCGGTTGGCCGTGCGTTCGCGCACGTCAATGTAGTCCAGGCGGGTTTTCTCGACGAAAGCCGGCTTGAGTTCCTTGGACAGCAACTGGGTCGCCACGCCCACGGCGCGGGAGGCGTCGGTGACGTAGATCACCGCGTCGTTGCTGTACTTGGGCTCGATCTTCACCGCCGTGTGGGCCTTGGAGGTGGTGGCGCCACCGATCATCAGCGGCAGGTGGAAGTCCTGGCGCTGCATCTCGCGCGCCACATGCACCATCTCATCCAGGGACGGGGTGATCAGCCCAGACAGGCCGATGATGTCGCATTTCTGCTCCTTGGCCACCTGCAGGATCTTCTCCGCCGGCACCATCACGCCCAAGTCGACGATGTCATAGCCGTTGCAACCGAGCACTACGCCGACGATGTTCTTGCCGATGTCATGCACGTCGCCCTTGACCGTGGCCATCAGGATCTTGCCCTTGGCCTCCGGCTTGTCGCCTTTTTCCGCCTCGATGAACGGGATCAGGTGGGCCACGGCCTGCTTCATCACGCGGGCGGACTTGACCACCTGGGGCAGGAACATTTTGCCGGCGCCAAACAGGTCGCCGACGATGTTCATGCCGGCCATCAGCGGGCCTTCGATGACCTCGATCGGCCGGGCGAACGACAGTCGCGACTCCTCGGTGTCCTCAACGATGTGGGTGGTGATGCCCTTGACCAGCGCATGCTCCAGGCGCTTGTTCACTTCCCAGCCGCGCCATTCCTCGGTTTCCGCTTCCTTGACGCTGCCGTCGCCCTTGTACTTGTCGGCGATGGCCAGCAAGGCGTCGGTGCCTTCGGGGGTGCGGTTGAGGATCACGTCTTCCACGGCGTCGCGCAGTTCCACCGGGATCTGGTCGTAGATCTCCAGTTGGCCGGCGTTGACGATGCCCATGGTCAGGCCCGCGCGGATTGCATAGAGCAGGAACACCGAGTGGATCGCCTCGCGCACCGGGTTGTTGCCGCGGAACGAGAAGGACACGTTGGAGACCCCGCCCGAGGTCAGCGCGTAGGGCAGTTCGTCGCGGATGTAGGCGCAAGCGTTGATGAAATCCACGGCATAGTTGTTGTGCTCTTCGATACCGGTGGCGACAGCGAAGATGTTCGGGTCGAAGATGATGTCTTCCGGCGGGAAGCCCACTTCATTGACCAGGATGTCGTAGGAGCGTTTGCAGATTTCCTTCTTGCGCGCCTCGGTGTCGGCCTGGCCGGCTTCGTCGAAGGCCATCACCACCACGGCGGCGCCGTAGCGCTTGCACAGCTTGGCGTGATGGATGAACTGCTCGACGCCTTCCTTCATGCTGATGGAGTTGACGATGCCCTTGCCCTGGATGCACTTGAGGCCGGCTTCGATCACTTCCCACTTGGAGGAGTCGATCATGATCGGCACGCGGGAGATGTCCGGTTCGCCGGCAATCAGGTTGAGGAAGGTCACCATGGCCTTCTTCGAATCGAGCATGCCCTCGTCCATGTTGATGTCGATCACCTGGGCGCCGGCCTCGACCTGTTGCAGGGCCACTTCCAGGGCTTCGGTGTAGTTGTCTTCGCGGATCAGCCGGGCGAACTTGGCGGAACCGGTGATGTTGGTCCGCTCGCCGACGTTGACGAACAGCGAACTGCGATCGATGGTGAACGGTTCCAGGCCCGACAGGCGGCAGGCCCGCGGGATCTCCGGGATTGGCCGCGGCGCGTAGCCGGCCACGGCTTTGGCGATGGCTTCGATGTGCGCCGGGGTGGTGCCGCAGCAGCCGCCGACAATGTTCAGGAAACCGCTCTGGGCGAACTCTTCGATGACCTTGGCCGTTTCGGCTGGCAGTTCGTCGTATTCACCGAACTCATTGGGCAGGCCGGCGTTGGGGTGGGCCGATACGTGGGTGCTGGCCTTGTTCGACAGCTCTTCCAGGTACGGGCGCAATTCGCTGGCGCCGAGGGCGCAGTTCAGGCCCACGGAGATCGGCTTGGCGTGGGCCACCGAGTTCCAGAAGGCTTCGGTGGTCTGGCCCGAGAGGGTGCGGCCGGAGGCGTCGGTGATGGTGCCGGAGATCATGATCGGCAGTTCGACGCCCAGTTCTTCGTAGACCCCTTGCACGGCAAAGATCGCCGCCTTGGCGTTCAGCGTGTCGAAAATGGTTTCGATCAGGATCAGGTCGGCGCCGCCCTCGATCAGGCCCTTGGTGGCCTCGGTGTAGTTTTCCACCAGTTCGTCGAAGGTCACGTTTCGGTAGCCGGGGTTGTTCACATCCGGTGACAGCGAGCAGGTGCGGCTGGTCGGGCCGAGCACGCCGGCGACGAAGCGCGGCTTGTCCGGGGTTTCCAGGGTCTTGGCGTCGGCCACTTTACGGGCCAGGCGCGCGCCTTCCAGGTTCAGCTCGTAGGCCAGGCTCTGCATGCCATAGTCGGCCTGGGACACCTGGGTGGCGTTGAAGGTGTTGGTCTCCAGGATGTCGGCGCCGGCATCCAGGTAGGCTTTTTCAATGGCACCGATCACGTCGGGGCGGCTGAGCACCAGCAAATCGTTGTTGCCCTTGACGTCGCTCGGCCAGTCGGCGAAGCGCTTGCCGCGGTAGTCCTGTTCTTCCAGCTTGTAGCTCTGGATCATCGTGCCCATGCCGCCGTCGAGGATCAGGATGCGTTCCTTGAGGGCTTGCTGGAGAAGATAAAGGCGAGCGCTGCGATCAGACATAGGACTACCTGGAAAAAAGACCATTACGAAGGCCGGGATGATAGCAAACCTGTGCAGGATTTGATCATGATGGGCTTTTGCATGAATATCGCTCATGTTTGCAAGGCGATGCTGGCCCGGTAGAATCGCCGGACTATCTCTTAGGGACCCGAGACATGCCGTACCGCGTCTTATTCGGCAGTCTGTTGCTGCTGTTGTGTTTTACCGCAGCCGCCGGGAGTCCCGCTCCCGCGATCTCCTACACTCGCGACGTCCAGCCGATCTTCACGGAAAAATGCGTGGCCTGTCATGCCTGCTACGACTCCGCTTGCCAGTTGAACCTGGGCAGCGGCGAAGGTGCGGCACGGGGAGCGAGCAAGCTGTCGGTGTACGACGGCGAGCGGCGCCAGGCGGCCGATCCGACTCGCTTGTTCTATGACGCCTCCGGCCCGCGCGCCTGGCAGCGCAAGGGCTTTTATTCAGTGCTCGACGCCCAAGGCAGCCAGGCTGCCCTGATGGCGCGCATGCTGGAGTTGGGCCACCGCACACCGTTGCAGCCCAACGCCAAGCTGCCGGAAGAGATCGTGCTGGGCCTCAATCGTGAAAACAGCTGCGCGATGCCGGATCAATTCAACGAATACGCAGGCAGCCATCCCAAGGAAGGCATGCCCCTGGCTGTCACCGGCCTGACCGACCAGCAATACCAGACCCTGCAACGCTGGCTGGCCGCAGGCGCCCCCATCGATCAGCAGGCCCTGGCGCCGAGTGCCGCCGAAGCCTTGCAGGTGGTGCAATGGGAAAACCTGCTCAATGCCCCGGGCGCCCGGGAAAGCCTGGTGGGCCGCTGGTTGTTCGAGCATTGGTTCCTGGCGCACATCTATTTCAAGGACGGCGAGCCGGGGCATTTCTTCCAGTGGGTCCGTTCGCGCACGCCCACCGGCCAGCCCATCGACCTGATCAACACCCGCCGACCGAACGATGATCCCGGCACCCGCGTCTATTATCGGCTCTGGCCGGTGCAAGGGGTGATCGTGCACAAGACCCACATCACCTACGGCTTGAGCGCGGCGAAGATGGCACGGATCAAGAGCCTGTTCTACAGCGGCAAATGGCAGGTCTCCGCGTTGCCGGGCTACGGCCCGGAGCGCCGGGCCAACCCGTTTTCCACCTTCGAAGCGATCCCGGCCCAGGCGCGCTACCAGTTCATGCTCGATAACGCCGAGTATTTCGTGCGCACCTTCATCCGCGGGCCGGTGTGCCGGGGCCAGATTGCCACGGACGTGATCCGCGACAATTTCTGGGCGCTGTTCCAGGACCCCGAACACGACCTGTACATCACCGACCCGAACTACCGCGGCCAGGCCACACCGCTGTTGGCGATGCCGGGGCAGAACGACGACGTGGGCAGCGTCGTCAGCCTGTGGCTCGACTACCGCGACAAGCGCAACGAGTATGAGGCCTTGCGCCGCGACAACTATGCCGAGCTGCCGGCGCCGAGCTGGTCGACGCTGTGGGCCGGTAACGACAACGCGCTGCTGAGCATTTTCCGGCATTTCGACAGTGCTTCGGTCACCAAGGGGTTGATCGGCGAAGTGCCGCAGACGATGTGGCTGTTCGACTTCCCGTTGCTGGAGCGCACCTATTACCAGTTGGCGGTGAATTTCGACGTGTTCGGCAACGTGTCCCACCAGGCCCAGACCCGGCTGTATTTCGACTTGATCCGCAACGGTGCGGAGCAGAACTTCCTGCGCCTGATGCCGGCTGACGCCCGGGAAGGCTACCTGGACGACTGGTACCAGGCCGGTGGCCAATTCAAGATGTGGCTCGATTACGAGGCCATCGACGATGACACGCCGACCGCCCTCAAGCTTGACGAACGCGACTCCAAGGGCGATTTCACCCAGCAATTGCTGGCCCGTTATGGCGAGCTGAACGCCCGTCCCGATCCGATCAACCGCTGTGACGGTGCCTACTGCTCGCGCCCGAACATCGACCCGGCGCTGCAAAACGCCGAACAGGCCCTCAGCCGCCTGGTGTCGCGCCCGGCGGCGGGGCTCAAGGTGATCGACCAACTGCCGGAAGCGACCCTGCTGCGCGTCGAAACCGCCAGCGGTCAGCGTGAGGTCTACAGTCTGCTGCGCAACCGTGCCCACAGCAACGTCGCGTTCCTGCTGGGCGAGGAGCGGCGCTACCAGCTGGGGCTGGACACGCTGACGGTCTACCCGGGCGTGTTCAGCAGCTATCCGAACTTCATGTTCAACATTCCGGCCGGGCAAGTGCCGGCATTCGTCGAGGCCATGCAAGGCGCCCAGGATGCGCCAGCGTTCGAGCGGATTGTCGAGCGCTGGGGCATTCGCCGCAGTCACCCGCAGTTCTGGTACTACTTCCACGACCTGAGCCAATACATCCAGGAGACGGAGCCCGTGGAAAGCGGTGTGTTGGACATGAATCGCTACCAGAACCTCTGATCGACAGCGCCGGCGGCAAACTCCGTGCCGCCGGGCGCTTTCCTGACAAAAATACTGGGACTTTGTCCGGCGCGATGATTGGCGTAAACTGCCGGCAAGCCTGCGAGGAGTTTCCATGACCGCCATTACCATTACCGATGCCGCCCACGATTACCTGGCCGATCTGCTGTCCAAGCAGAACACGCCTGGTATCGGGATCCGCATCTTCATCACCCAGCCCGGCACCCAGTACGCCGAGACGTGCATTGCCTACTGCAAGCCGGGGGAAGAAAAACCCGAAGACACCGCGCTGGGGCTCAAGAGCTTCACCGCGTACATCGACTCGTTCAGCGAAGCCTTCCTGGACGATGCGGTGGTCGACTACGCCACCGACCGCATGGGCGGTCAACTGACCATCAAGGCGCCAAACGCCAAAGTGCCGATGGTCAATGCCGACAGCCCGGTCAACGAGCGCATCAATTACTACCTGCAGACCGAAATCAACCCGGGGCTGGCCAGCCACGGCGGCCAGGTTTCGCTGATCGACGTGGTGGAAGACGGCATCGCCGTGCTCCAGTTCGGCGGTGGCTGCCAGGGCTGCGGCCAGGCTGACGTCACCTTGAAGGAAGGCATCGAGCGCACCTTGCTCGAGCGCATTCCGGAACTCAAGGGCGTACGCGACGTGACCGACCACACGCAGAAAGAAAACGCCTACTACTGATTGTGGCGATACCATCTTGCGATCAGCTCGTAACCTGTGGGAGCGAGCTTGTGGGAGCAAGGCTTGCCCGCGATGCAAACACCTCGGTGTAGCTGATAGACCGAGGCGACGCCTTCGCGGGCAAGCCTTGCTCCCACAGGTTCGCTCCCACAGGGGGATCCAGGTGGATTCTCTGGCGAGTCAGGGTCTATAGAGATGCGCATGCCCGGCGCGGTACAGCGAAGACTCGCTGAACACATCGTTGCCCAGCACACGCCCCACCAGAATCAGCGCCGTGCGGCGAAAGCCCTTGGCGTGCACCTTTGCCGCGATATCGTCCAGCGTCCCCATCACCCAATCCTGGTCCGGCCAGGTCGCCCGGTGGATGACCGCAATCGGGCAATCGGCGCCGTAGTGGGGTAGCAGTTCGTCGACGATTTTTTCCAGATGATTGACCCCCAGGTGAATCGCCATGGTCGCCCCGTGCTGCGCCAGGCTGCCCAGCTCTTCCCCGGCGGGCATCGGGCTTTTGTCGGCGTAGCGGGTGAGGATCAGGCTTTGGGAAATGTCCGGCAAGGTCAGTTCGGCGCCCAGCAGGGCGGCGCAGGCTGAGGTCGCGGTCACGCCCGGGATGATTTCGAAAGGGATGTCCAATTCCCGCAGGCAACGAATCTGCTCGCCAATGGCACCGTACAGGCTCGGGTCGCCGGAATGCACCCGGGCCACGTCCTGGCCCTTGAGATGGGCACTCTTGATCAATTCGATGATCTGTTCCAGATGCAGCTCGGCGCTGTTAATCACCTGTTCGGCACAGTGGCCTTCCAGGACGGCGGTCGGCACCAGCGAGCCGGCGTAGATGATCACCGCGCAGTGGCGGATCAGTCGCTGGCCTTTGACCGTGATGAGATCCGGGTCGCCGGGGCCGGCGCCGATGAAGTAAACGGTCATGACCGGCTCCTGTGAAAGGTGGGTGAGCGTCGCCCAGATGAAGATCGCTCATGATCCTGGGCGCCGATTATCGGGATTTACGCCACGACCGCCAATGCCAACGTGCTCTTGGGGCCTTTTTGGCGAGTAATCAGCAGCGTCGCGGGCGTTGTGCCCAACTGTTCGGCCAAGGCCAGGGCGGCGCTTTCGGCGATGCCGTAGCAACCGGTGCGCTCGAAGGCGATCTCGGAGCGGTGACTGAGCCGCTGCTCGTAGCTGGCCAACTGTTCGACACTGAAACAGGTCAGCGGCAGGGCCAGTTGCCCGGCCAGCTCCAGCAGCCCGGGCTCGTCACGTTTGAGGTCGATACTGGCCAGGGCCCGTACCCGATGAAGTTCGATGCCGTGGGCCAGCAGCGTCTCGTCGAGCAAGGCCCGCAGCGTGCTGGCCGGGCAACCACGCTGGCAGCCCAGGCCGATCACCAGGATCGGCTCGGCGCTCATGCGTCGTGGTGGGCTTGGCCGTCACGGCGAAACAGCCAGGCGCTGATCAGGCCCAGGGCCAGCCAGAACGCGACGTTGGTCAGCTGCGAGGCGATCTTGAACTGGCTCTCAAGCGCTTCGGGCGCCAGCATCGAGTGGACTTCGGGCTGCGGTGCGCCGATGACGTGGGGCACCAGCAACGTCGCCACGCCCAACAGCTTGAGCAGCCAATGCCGGCCGAAGGCGATCAAGGCAATGCCCACCGCCGTGGACGCCGCGGTGCCGATCCACCACATCTGCCGTTGGGCCAGGTCGGCCGCTGCGGTGCCAGGCAGTTCCGGCGGCAGGCCAAGTGTCGGCGCCAGGACGAAAGTGGCATAGCCGGCCAGGCCCCAGAGCAGGCCTTGGGACGTGCGAGTCGGTGCGCGCAAGGTGTACAGGCCCGCCAGCATCAGGGCAAAACCCACGGCAACTACCAGGTTACCGCCGGTGGTGGACAGCACGCGCTGCCAACCGTCTTCCGGCTCCCAGGCCTCGGCATCATGGGTATGAGCCGCCCCGTCGGCGTGTTCATGGACCTCGGTCGCCGGAGCCTTCTCGAAGGTTTCCGCCTGGAGAATCAGCGGCGATACCCAGAAACTTTGCAGCAGGGTCAGCAGCAGGGCGGCCAGCAAGCCGCTGAAACCGGCGGTCTGCGCGATACGCTTGATCATGTCGTCAGTTCTCAATGGCACGGGAAGGCGGCGCTGTGACGGGTATCGTGAGCGGCGTTGTGCACCGCTTCGATGTGGGAGAAACCGGCGAAATAGACCAGCCCCGCGCCCAGGATCGAAGCAAGGATCGCGGCGCTCAGGCGTTGGCTCAGGGTGGTGGTGCTGCTGGCGGTGCGGGCGGTGCTGCTGATGGTCGACATGGCGCTTCCCTCTGTTCTTGTTCAGTGGGTATTCGAGCGCGATGAGACCCCGGGCGAAAGCCCGCCAAGGTTCGAACAGCGCCCGCCCACCGCGGGTTTGTTGATGCATGAGTCATGGGCCGGTCTCCGGGCTCGCGAGGGGCCGGGCTTGCGCCTGGCCTGCAAGCGTCACCTTCCCATGTCCTGGGACACAGTGGTTCAGACGCTTCGCTCGCTTACCGTTGCGGGGGCAGCACCGGACTGACGTGGCCTTGAAGTAAAGCACACGATTCACCGGTTTCCCGTTTCACCCTGTGAAGGGCACCCATAACTAGGCGCACAGGAGAGCATGGGCGGGGCTGGGTCGTCAATTGGCATGGGGTTTCAGGCTGACACTGAGTTGCGCCCTTCGCGAGCAGGCTCGCTCCCACAATGAATCTCGCCGATCACAGAACTCATGTTCAACAAAGATCAACTGTGGGAGCGAGCCTGCTCGCGATGAGGCCCGTCCATGCGCCGCAACACGCTCTGGCGATTGACCCGCCCCCACACCCTGCGTAGCCTTGCGCCTTCGAGGTTCTTCGGCACGTGCCGGAGCTAAGAAGGGAACGCGGTCCAAGCCGCGGCTGCCCCCGCAACTGTGAACGGTGCTGTTTCTGCAAGGCCACTGTGCATGCCTTTAAAACGGGCGCACGGGAAGGCGCAGCAATTGCCAGTCGAAAGATTGGCCCGCCGTCAGCCAGGAGACCTGCCTCGAGACAGATTCTCACTACAACCGGGCGGGGTGATCCGGTGGCGAAATCTTCCGCGCACGCCTGTGCCAGCGGTTGTCGTCCCGTTTGCCCGCCACCTTGCCAAAGGGCATCCGATGAAAACACTGGCCAAACTCCCCGTCACCATCGTTACCGGTTTCCTCGGCTCGGGTAAAACCACCTTGCTGCGGCACATGCTCGACAACGCCCAGGGCCGTCGTATCGCCGTGATCGTCAACGAATTCGGCGAGCTGGGCATCGACGGCGAGATCCTCAAGCAGTGCTCCATCGGCTGCACCGAAGAAGAAGCCAACGGCCGCGTCTATGAACTGGCCAACGGCTGCCTGTGCTGCACGGTGCAGGAAGAGTTCTTCCCGGTGATGCGCGAGCTGGTGGCCCGGCGTGGCGACCTCGACCACATCCTCATCGAAACCTCCGGCCTGGCCCTGCCCAAGCCGCTGGTCCAGGCCTTCCAATGGCCGGAAATCCGCAGCGCCTGCACCGTCGACGCAGTGATCACCGTGGTCGACAGCCCGGCCGTGGCCGCGGGTACCTTTGCCGCGTTCCCCGACCAGGTCGATGCCCAGCGCAAACTCGACCCGAACCTGGACCACGAATCGCCGCTGCACGAACTGTTCGCCGACCAACTGGCGAGCGCCGACCTGGTGATCCTCAACAAGGCTGACCTGATCAGCCCTGAAGACCTGGCCAAAGTTCGCCTGGAAGTCGCCGAAGAGCTGCCACCGGCGGTCAAGGTCATCGAAGCCAGCAGCGGTCGCCTGCCGCTGGACGTACTGATCGGCCTGGGCGCTGGTTCCGAAGAACACATCGACGGCCGCCACAGCCATCACGACCATCACCACGATGGCGACGATGATGACCACGATCATGACGCCTTCGATTCCATTTCCATCGAACTGCCCCAGGCTGACGAAAGCCTGCTGCTCGACGCGTTGACGCAACTGGTGGTCCAGCACGGCGTACTGCGAGTCAAGGGTTTCGCGGCGATCCCGAACAAGCCGATGCGCCTGTTGATCCAGGGCGTCGGGACGCGGTTCGACAAGCATTTCGACCGCCAGTGGGGCGCGGAGGAAGCGCGGGTCACCCGTCTGGTGCTGATCGGCCAGGCGCTTGACGCCGCGCTGCTCGAAGCGCAGTTGCGCGCCGCCCTCGGGGCCTAAGTCATGCACCTGCTCAGGACCCAGCCCGGCGGTTTCGTGTCGGATGACAACATCGCCGACCTGGGGCAAACCCCCGCCGAACTGGTGATCCTGTGCAGCGGCGACTCCAGCCTGGCGCTGTTGGCCGAAGCGGCGAAGCAGTTGCCGGGCGATTATCCGCAGTTTCGCCTCGCCAACCCGATGCAGGTGCAGAACCACGCCTCGGTGGATCTGTATGTCGAAGACGTGCTGCAACACGCCAAGGTCATCCTGTTGTCGCTGCACGGCGGCATCGGCTATTGGCGCTACGGCATCGAGCGCCTGATGGAACTGGCCGGGCGCGGGGTGAAGCTGATCCTGGTGCCGGGGGATGATCGTCCGGACCCGGAACTCAGTGACCTGAGCAACGTGCCCTGCGAAGACCGCGACCGGCTCTGGCAGTTCTTGCGCCAGGGCGGGCTGGGCAATGCCCTGGACCTGTTTTACAACCTCGGCAGCCAATGGTTTGGCCGCGATTATCCGTGGGCCGAGCCGCAGGCCTTGCCACGCACGGCCATCTATCACCCGGCGAAAACCAGCGCCAACCTCGACGATTGGCAAGCCGACTGGAGCGCCGGGCAACCGGTGGCAGCGGTGCTGTTTTATCGCTCCCACCTGCAAGCGGCGAACACCGCGTTCATCGACGTGTTCTGCCAGCGCCTGCAAGCGGCGGGGCTCAATCCGCTGCCGATTGCCGTGGCCAGCCTCAAGGAGCCTGGTTGCCTCGCACTAGTAGAGGACTGGCTGGACGAGGTGCAGGCGGGCGTGATCCTCAACACCACCGGCTTCGCGCAATCCAGCCCCGAAGCTCCGCACTTGCGACCGTTTCGCCGCAACATCCCGGTGATCCAGGCGATCTGCGCCCAGGACAACGAACCCGGCTGGCGTGCCAGCGAGCAGGGCCTGGGACCACGGGACCTGGCGATGCACATCGCCTTGCCGGAACTGGACGGACGGATCATCAGCCGCCCGATCAGTTTCAAGGACTTGGCCTGGCGCAGCGAGCGCAGCCAGAGCGACGTGGTCTGCTACCGGGCCGCGCCCGAGCGCATGGATTTTGTCGCCGAACTGGCCCGACGCTGGACCACCCTGGCGCGCTTGCCCAATGCCCAGAAGCGTGTGGCGCTGATCCTCGCCAACTACCCGACCCGCGACGGTCGCATCGGCAATGGCGTCGGCCTGGACACCCCGGCAGCGGCGTTGAATATCCTCCGGGCCCTACAGGTCGAAGGTTATCCATTGCCGGCTGAACTGCCGGCGAGCGGCACCGCATTGATCCAGCAATTGCTCGGCGGGGTCAGTAACGACCTGGACAGCCTCGACTTGCGTCCCTGTCATCAGAGCCTGGCCCTTGCCGAGTACCAGGCCTTGTTCGACGCACTGCCCGAAGCCAATCGCCAAGCGGTGCTGGCGCGCTGGGGCTCGCCCGAGCAAGACCCGATGTGCCGCGACGGGCGCCTGATGGTCGCCGGCCTGCGCCTGGGCCTGACGTTCGTTGGCATCCAGCCGGCGCGGGGTTACCAGGTCGATCCGAGCGCGGTGTACCACGACCCGGACCTGGTGCCGCCCCACGGTTACCTGGCGTTTTATTTCTGGTTGCGCCACACCTACGGCGTCCACGGGGTGATCCACGTCGGCAAGCACGGCAACCTCGAATGGCTGCCGGGCAAGGGCGTCGGGCTGTCGGAAAACTGCTGGCCGGACGTGCTGTTGGGGCCGTTGCCGAATATCTATCCGTTCATCGTCAACGACCCGGGTGAGGGCGCCCAGGCCAAGCGTCGCACCCAGGCGGTGATCATCGACCACTTGATGCCGCCGCTGACCCGGGCCGAAACCTATGGGCCGCTGCGTAACCTTGAGCTGCTGGCCGACGAGTACTACGAGGCGCAATTGCTCGATCCGCGCCGTGCCCGGGAGCTGCAACGGGACATCCTCAACCTGGTGCGCGAGACCCACATCGACCGCGAACTGCAACTCGATGCCGGGCTCGACAGCGATGCCGACGCGGCGATCTGGCTGCCACGCCTGGACACTTACCTGTGCGACTTGAAGGAGTCGCAGATCCGCGACGGCCTGCATATTTTTGGCGAGTCGCCCTGCGGACGGCTGCGCATCGACACCTTGCTGGCGTTGCTGCGCATTCCCCGGGGCGACGGAAAAGGCGCGCAGTCGAGCCTGTTGCGGGCGCTGGCCAAGGCGTTCGGGCTGGGTTTCGACCCGCTGGATTGTGCCTTGGCCGAACCCTGGACCGGCGACTGTCCCGAGGCGTTGCGTCAGGTCAGCGCCGAGCCTTGGCGCACCGCCGGCGATACCCGCGAGCGCCTGGAGCTGTTCGCTGTGCAGTTGATCGAGCAGGCGCTGGACGGTGCGGTGGAGCAGCTCGACGCGCCAGGCTGGGAGGTGGTGGGCAGCATCATTGAAAACCTGCGATCCGTCGTGGCCCCGCGCCTGGACGCTTGCGGCCCGGCGGAAATGCGCGGCCTGCTCGATGCCTTGAGCGGGCGCTTCGTGCCCGCCGGCCCCAGCGGCGCGCCGAGCCGCGGGCGCCTTGATGTGTTGCCCACCGGGCGCAATTTCTTCTCGGTGGATGTGCGCAACCTGCCCACCACCACGGCGTGGCGCATCGGTTTCCAATCGGCGAACCTGATCCTTGAGCGGCATTTGCAGGACCACGGTGATCACCTGCGCCAGCTCGGCCTGTCGGTGTGGGGCACGGCCACCATGCGCACCGGTGGCGATGACATCGCCCAGGCCATGGCGCTGATGGGCGTGCGCCCGGTGTGGGCCACGGGTAGCCAGCGGGTCGATGACTTCGAGATCCTGCCGCTGAGCCTGCTGGACCGGCCTCGGGTCGATGTCACGCTGCGGGTGTCCGGCTTCTTCCGTGACGCCTTTGCCAACCTGATTCGCTTGTTCGATGCCGCCGTGCAGGCCGTCGCCGCACTCGATGAGCCGGACGACATGAACCCCTTGGCGGCCAAGGTGCGTGGCGAACGCGAAGCCCTGCTGGCATCGGGTCTTGAGCCGGAAGCCGCGGCGCGCCAGGCCGGCTGGCGGATCTTCGGCGCCAAGCCCGGTGCCTATGGCGCGGGCGTGCAGGGCGCGATTGACGGGCGCTTGTGGCAGAGCCGCGAGGATCTGGCCGAGGTGTACCTGAACTGGGGCGGTTACGCCTACGGCGCCAGCGATGAAGGCACGGCCGCCCGGGAGCAGTTCTCCCGGCGCTTGAGCCAGGTGCAGGCGGTGTTGCAGAACCAGGACAACCGCGAGCACGACCTGCTCGATTCCAACGATTACTACCAGTTCCAGGGCGGCATGCTGGCGGCGGTCGAGACCCTCAGTGGTGATGCGGCGGCCAGTTACCATGGCGATCACAGCCAGCCAGACTTGCCCAGGATCCGCACCCTGAAAGAAGAGCTCAACCGCGTCATCCGTTCCCGCGCAGCGAACCCGAAGTGGATCGACGGGGTGAAGCGTCATGGCTATAAAGGCGCCTTCGAACTGGCGGCGACGGTGGACAACCTGTTTGCCTTCGACGCCACCACCCGGTTGATCGACGATCACCAGTACGCCTTGCTGGCCGATGCCTACCTGCTCGATCCGGACACCCGGGATTTCGTCCGCCAGCACAACCCCGACGCCCTGCGGGACATGACCGAGCGCATGCTCGAAGCGCAGCAGCGGGGGATGTGGCAGGATCCAGGCGAGTATCGCGAGGCGTTGGAAAATTTGTTGTTGGACATAGAAGAAGATGGCTGACATGCCTACTGAGCAGGCGAGACACAACCCCTGTGATGGGTTGACCTGTGGCAAAGGGATTTATCTCCACCCTGTGGGAGCAGGGCTTGCCCGCGATGGTCGCGCCGCGGTTTAGCAGCTAAACCGCGTTTTCGTTCATCGCGGGCAAGCCTTGCTCCCACAAGCCCCCTTTTGACATTGACGTTACCGACCACCCTTGAGAATTAGATATGACCCACACCCCCCATTTCCCGCTCTGCGCCGTGGTCGGTGCCGATGATCTGAAACTGGCCCTGTGCCTGGCCGCGATCGATCCGAAAATCGGCGGTGTGCTGATCGAAGGGCCGCGAGGCATGGCCAAGTCCACACTGGCCCGGGGCCTGGCGGACCTGCTGGCCAGCGGTCAGTTCGTCACCTTGCCCCTCGGTGCTACCGAAGAGCGGCTGGTGGGTACCCTGGACCTGGACGCAGCGCTGGGGGAAGGGCGCGCGCAGTTTTCTCCCGGCGTGTTGGCCAAGGCCGACGGTGGCGTGCTGTACGTCGATGAAGTGAACCTGCTGCCCGATCACCTGGTGGACTTGCTGCTCGATGTGGCCGCCAGCGGCATCAACCTGATCGAGCGCGACGGCATTTCTCATCGGCATCCGGCGCGGTTTGTGCTGATCGGCACCATGAACCCGGAGGAGGGTGAGTTGCGCCCGCAGTTGCTCGACCGTTTTGGCTTGAACGTTGCCCTTGACGGTCACACTGCACCGACTGAACGCGGTCAGATCATCCGGCGACGGCTGGATTTCGACAGCGATCCGCTGGCGTTCTGCGTGGCGTGGGAGACGGCCCAGCAGCAGTTGCGTGACCGTTGCCAACAGGCGCGCGACCGCTTGGCCGGGATCGCCCTGGATGACGCGGCGCTGGCGCAGATCACCGAGCGCTGTTTTGCCGCCGGGGTCGATGGCTTGCGCGCCGACCTGGTCTGGCTGCGGGCGGCCCGGGCCCATGCGGCCTGGCGCGGGGCTCCTGCAATTGCCGATGAAGACATCGATGCGGTCGCCGAGTTTGCCTTGCGGCACCGGCGGCGTGGGCATTCGGCACCGGCACCGGCACCGTCCCAGGCACCGACCGGCGCGGAAAAAACCACTGAATCCAACGAAGGCCAGGGCCAGTGGGGCGACCTGCCGGCCCGGGCATTGCCGACCGGTGCCCGGCGTGACGTGCCGAGCTGGCCAAAAAAGCCCTAGGCATTCGCCCCCGTTCGCCAGCGAGGGCGAATGCCAGACCCCGTGCAGGACGACTCGACCAGGGCCGCCAGGGCCGCAGCAAAGCGGCGGCCAGCGGTGCGGTGAACTGGCCGGGGACGTTACTCAATGGCCGGCCACGTCTGTACGAAGACCTGCGCTTTCACAGTCGCCAGCGTTCGCCCCATGAGTTGTGGCTGGTCATCGTCGATGCGTCGGCCTCGACCCGTCGTCATCGCGCCTTGAGTGACGGCAAGGGCCTGCTGGCGCAACTGTTCGACGACGCCTACCGACAACGCGCCCGCCTGGCGCTGTTGACGGCCAGCGGCACGCTCCCCAATTGGCAGGTGCAAGGCCTCAAGGCCTCGGCCGGCCTGCGCCACTGGCTCGATGGGCTGGGCGCCGGGGGCGGAACGCCGTTGCTGGCGGCGCTGAACGAGGCCGGGCGCTGGCTGGTGGCCCGACGCAAGCGCTACCCGGCGGAGCAGCAACGGGTGTTGGTGATGACCGACGGACGAGTCAAAGAGGGTTTTTCACAGCCGCCTCTCGATTGCCCGTGCCTGTTGATCGATATCGAAAGAGGCCCGATTCGCTTGGGCCGGGCCCGGCAGTTGGCGGGGCGGTTGGGGGCTGAGTATCGGCATATCGATGAAGGAGTTCCTAACTGAGATTTGCGGTGGCCTATCTGGCCTCATCGCGAGCAGGCTCGCTCCCACATTGGTTCTGCTGTGAACACACAGCCAATGAACACCACAGCTCTTCCTGTGGGAGCGAGCCTGCTCGCGAAGGCATCACCTCGGTTCTGGATATGCCCAGCGAACCCGCCTCACTGCACTATGCTCAGGCAGCCCCTCACAGGAGTGAACCATGCGCGTACTCGTCACCAACGCCCAGGACGATTTTCGGGTCAAGGCCTATGCCGGCACCAACGGCGTGCTGCTCGCCATGGACTTGGCGGAATCCCGACGCAAAGGGCTGCTGGGCTTTGCCATCGAGAAGCAGCAGGGTGACAAGCCCTGGCTGTTCCTGTTCAACAGCCTGACTTTCCCCGACAAGGCCCACACCTTTCCCCAGTTCCACGCCACCCCCAGCGACAAGGCACCGTTGCAGAAATTTCGCTGGGCCGACTACGCGGTCAACCCCGGCGTGACCATGCACTACCGCGTGCACCTGGCCTACGGCAGCCCCGAAGCACCGCAGTTGGGCGAATCCCTGGCCGTCACCGTCACCAGCGACGACGGACAGCCGGCCAACCAGCGGGTGATCTTCAACCGTGCCGTGGCCGCCAGCCAGGCGTTCCAGCGCAAGTTTCCTGAAGTGGACGCGCTGATCGGTGCCAACAAGCACCTGTCCATCGATGACTGGCCCGACGCCCCGCGTCGCTGGTTGGAAAATGGCCTGCTGGGGCGCCTGACCGGTTTTATCGATCGGGCACTGGATGCCCACTGGGCCCTGGACGTCGCCATTTATGAATACGAACTGCCGGTGATCGTCGATGCGGTGACTGCCGCTCACGCTCGCGGCGCCCAAGTACGAGTGCTGTACCACGCCGAGCCGGGCGACGACACCACGGCGCGTAACGAAGCCAGCCTCGAAAAAATGCCAGCAGCCAACAAGCGCGGACGAATCACCCATAACATTTTCCACAACAAGTTCATTGTGCTGAGCAAGGTGGATGGCAACGGTTCCTTGCAACCAGAGGCGGTGCTGTGCGGCAGCACCAACTTCACCGCCAACGGTGTCTACCGCCAGGCCAACGTGGTCCATGTGCTGGACGACCCTCGGGTGAGCGGCAGCTACTTCCAGGTGTTCGAGCAGATCTGGGCCGAACCCCAGGACGTCGGTGCCACTCGCCAGTGGCTGACCGACAACAATGCCATGGATCCGCAGGAGGCATTGTTCGCCGGATTCTCGCCGCGCACCGGGGAGGGCGACCTGGATCGCTTCGTCGACATCATCAAGGGCGCGCGAAAGGACCTGTTGTTCGTCACCGCCTTTGTGTTGCCCGAGCGCATCCTCGACGCCTTGCTCGGTGCCCCCAATGACGATGTGTTGCGCTACGGCCTGCAAAACACCAAGAGTCGCATCACCGGCTTTCACGCCGACCGCACTGCCGAATTCGCCGCCACCGCGCTGCTCAACACCGGCCTGGAAGGCTGGCTGCGGGAAAACATGAAAGGCCAGAAGGGCAACCTGCTGGTGCACACCAAAGCCATCGTCACCGACTTCACCAGCGACACGCCGACCATCCTCAGCGGCAGCCACAACCTGAGCGCCGCCGCCAGCAGCGGCAACGACGAGAATTACCTGATCATCCAGGGCAACACCGACCTGGCCGACCGCTACGGGCTGGAGTTGCTGCGTTTCTATGAACATTACCGCTTTCGCTACTTCGCGAAAAAACTCGCCCTCAAGCAGGTCAAGCCACTGGCAGTGGATGACAGTTGGAGTGATGACTATTACCGCGAGGGGGATTTGCGGATGTTGTCCAGGGTGAGGTTTTGCGGGCGTTAGGTGCGGTAGATTATCCGGTGCTAGCATAGGGCCATCTATCAGCCTGGAAGCTGTCATGAATCTCTGTCACGGAACGTCTGCTTTACTTCGCATCTGCGTCACGACCCTGGTGTTGGCGCTGTGTACTTCAGCCCTTGCCGCCAATCAACCGTGTTCCGGACGCAAGGGCGGGATTGCCGGGTGTGACGGCGATACCTTCCTGTGCAACGACGGTTCCATCAGTGCTTCGAAGAAGTCCTGTTCCGCTGTGCTGGGGCTTCGGAACGAGGCCCGGCCGCAATCGCTGCTCAAATCATCCGAGGGTTGCCAGTGCGGCAGTGGCAATTACTGCGTCGGGCCTCGGGGCGGGGTCTATTGCCTCACGCCCGGCGGCAGCAAGAGCTACAAGCGCAAATAGCCCAGGTACGCCGCCGAACCCTTGTGGGAGCGAGCTTGCTCGCGATAGCGTCAGGTCAGTCGCCATCGATATTGACTGATATACCGCCATCGCGAGCAAGCTCGCTCCCACAGGGTATCCATTTACACATTCCACAGTGGCTCCGTTTCGGTGCGCCGAGTGCGCCGGGTACCCGGCTTGGGGCCTTGTTACCCGTGCGTCGTGGCCAACGGTAGCAACAGTGGTCGCACGCAGATGCGACTGTCCTGGCGTCTGTTTTTCCCATCTCCCTGATTTCCTTAACTTTCCTTTTTGCCCTCCCGCGGGCATCAAACCTGTGGCACACTTTCTGCTGTCTATTCCGTTGTTACATACCATGTTCCGGTATAGCGGAATAAACTCATTCTGGAGTGCTTGCCATGCAACGCCGACCTTCCTTGTTCAAAGCGTGTGTTTTTCTCTTCGCGGCCACGACGGCTGCCATGGGGGTCGCTCAGGCGGCCGACAGCAAGCTGGACAGCGTGCTGCAGCGGGGGAAATTGATCGTGGGCACGGGCAGTACCAATGCGCCGTGGCACTTCCAGGGAGCGGATGGCAAGTTGCAGGGCTTTGATATCGATATCGCGCGGATGGTCGCCAAGGGCCTGTTCAACGACCCGGAGAAAGTCGAGTTCGTGGTGCAGTCTTCCGATGCGCGCATTCCCAATCTGTTGACCGACAAGGTCGACATGAGCTGCCAGTTCATCACCGTCACCGCCAGCCGCGCCCAGCAAGTGGCGTTCACCTTGCCGTACTACCGCGAAGGGGTGGGCCTGCTGCTGCCGGCCAACAGCAAGTACAAGGAAATCGAAGACCTCAAGGCCGCCGGCGACGGCGTCACCGTGGCGGTGCTGCAGAACGTCTACGCCGAGGAACTGGTGCACCAGGCGCTGCCCAAGGCCAAGGTTGACCAGTACGACAGCGTCGACCTGATGTACCAGGCGGTGAACTCCGGCCGCGCCGATGCCGCCGCCACCGACCAGTCCTCGGTCAAATACCTGATGGTGCAGAACCCTGGCCGCTACCGCAGCCCGGCCTATGCCTGGAGCCCGCAAACCTACGCCTGTGCGGTCAAGCGCGGCGACCAGGACTGGCTGAACTTCGTCAACACCACCTTGCATGAAGCCATGACCGGCGTGGAGTTCCCCACCTATGCGGCGTCCTTCAAGCAGTGGTTCGGTGTCGAGCTGCCGTCGCCAGCGATCGGTTTCCCCGTTGAATTCAAATGACCCTGTGAGCCCGGGGCGCCACTTGCGGGCGCTCCGTCGAAGGTACTGCCGACCATGAATTATCAGTTGAACTTTGCCGCCGTCTGGCGCGATTTCGACACCCTGCTGGCGGGGCTGGGCCTGGGGCTTTCCCTGGCGCTGGTGTCGATCGCCATCGGTTGCGTGATCGGCCTGGCGATGGCGTTCGCGTTGCTGAGCAAACATCGGGTCTTGCGGGTGCTGGCGTCGGTGTATGTCACGGTGATCCGCAATACGCCGATCCTGGTGTTGATCCTGTTGATCTACTTCGCCTTGCCGAGCCTGGGCATCCGCCTGGACAAGCTGCCGTCGTTCGTCATCACCCTCTCGCTGTACGCCGGGGCCTACCTGACCGAAGTGTTTCGCGGCGGGTTGTTGAGCATTCACAAGGGACAGCGTGAAGCCGGGCTGGCCATCGGCCTGGGCGAGTGGCAGGTGAAGGCCTACGTCACCGTGCCGGTGATGCTGCGCAACGTGTTGCCGGCCTTGTCGAACAACTTCATTTCGCTGTTCAAGGACACTTCCCTGGCGGCGGCGATTGCCGTGCCGGAGCTGACCTATTACGCCCGCAAGATCAACGTGGAGAGCTACCGGGTGATCGAAACCTGGCTGGTGACCACGGCCCTGTATGTCGCGGCCTGTTACCTCATTGCCATGGTGCTGCGGTATTTCGAGCAGCGTCTGGCGATCCGCCGTTAGGAGTCTCCCATGTACGAATCACCCAGTTGGTTGCATGAGTTATGGGTTGCCCGCGACACCCTGTGGGCGGGCTTCCTGACCAGTGTGCAGTGTTCGCTGCTGGCGATTGTGTTGGGCACGCTGATCGGCCTGGTCGCCGGGCTGGTGCTGACCTATGGCCGGACCTGGATGCGCGCGCCGTTTCGCTTCTACGTCGACCTGATTCGCGGCACGCCGGTGTTCGTGCTGGTGCTGGCCTGCTTCTACATGGCCCCGGCCCTGGGCTGGCAGATCGGCGCGTTCCAGGCCGGTGTCCTGGGGCTGACGCTGTTCTGTGGCTCCCACGTCGCCGAGATCGTGCGCGGGGCCTTGCAGGCATTGCCCCGTGGTCAGATGGAAGCGAGCCAGGCGATTGGCCTGACGTTCTTCCAGGCGCTGGGTTATGTGCTGTTGCCCCAGGCCTTGCGGCAGATCTTGCCGACCTGGGTCAATTCCTCCACCGAGATCGTCAAGGCCTCGACCCTGCTGTCGGTGATCGGCGTCGCCGAACTGCTGCTCAGCACCCAGCAGATCATCGCCCGGACCTTCATGACCCTGGAGTTTTACCTGTTCGCCGGGTTTCTCTTTTTCATCATCAATTACGCCATCGAATTGCTCGGGCGACACATTGAAAAGCGGGTGGCCTTGCCATGACTGACGTCTCGACTCTTTCCAATACGAACTTATCCAACACCCAGCCGCTGCTGGACATTCGCGGCCTGCGCAAACAATACGGCCCGTTGGAAGTGCTCAAGGGCGTGGACCTGAGCATGCAGCGCGGCAACGTGGTTACGCTGATCGGCTCCAGCGGTTCGGGCAAGACCACGCTGCTGCGCTGCGTCAACATGCTGGAAGAATTCCAGGGCGGGCAGATCATGCTCGATGGCGAGTCCATCGGTTACGACGACATCGACGGCAAGCGTGTGCGCCACGCCGAGAAAGTCATCGCCCGGCACCGGGCCATGACCGGCATGGCCTTCCAGCAATTCAACCTGTTCCCGCATTTGACCGCGTTGCAGAACGTGACCCTGGGCCTGCTCAAAGTGAAAAAGCTGCCCAAGGACGAGGCGGTGGCCCTGGCCGAGAAATGGTTGGAGCGGGTGGGCTTGTTGGAGCGGCGCGATCACTTTCCCGGCCAGTTGTCCGGCGGCCAGCAGCAACGCGTGGCGATTGCCCGGGCCATTGCCATGAACCCCAGCCTGATGCTGTTCGACGAAGTGACCTCGGCCCTGGACCCGGAATTGGTCGGCGAGGTGCTGAACGTGATCAAGGGCCTGGCCGAAGACGGCATGACCATGCTGCTGGTGACCCACGAAATGCGCTTCGCCTTCGAGGTCTCCGACAAGATCGTGTTCATGAACCAGGGCCGCATCGAAGAACAGGGGCCGCCGAAGGAATTGTTCGAACGGCCACAGTCGCCACGCCTGGCGGAATTTCTCAAGAACACGCGTTTTTAATCCATTCAGCTTTCAATCGATTCAAGAAGGAGATAACCCATGAGCATTACGCGCTACGGCACCGGCAGCACCGCAGGTGGAGGTCAGCCTCGACCATTCGCTCGCGCCGTGGAAGCCGATGGCTGGCTGCACGTGTCCGGCCAGGTGCCGGCGGTGAACGGCGAGATCATTGTCGGCGGGATCGTCGAGCAGACTCACCAGACCATGAAGAACCTGGTCGCTATTCTCGAGGAGGCCGGATACGGCCTGGAGGATGTGGTGCGCTGCGGTGTGTGGCTGGAAGACCCGCGGGATTTCTGGAGTTTCAACAAGGTCTTCGGCGAGTACTTCAGCCCGGAACACGCCCCGGCCAGGGCCTGCGTGCAGGCGAGCATGATGGTCGATTGCAAGGTCGAGATCGATTGCGTCGCCTACAAGAAAAAGGCCTGAACCACGGGGGCCTCATCGCGAGCAAGCCTTGCTCCCACAAGGGAGCGCATTCTTCTGTGGGAGCATGGCTTGCCCGCGATAGCGATCTATCAGGCGGCGCTGCAGTCTGGTTAAACTCCCGGCCAACTGAATGGGAACCAAAGACATGACCGAAGACACCATCAAACGCCGGGCCCGGGGGTTGGATCGGGCGTTCGATATCCTCGATTTTCTCAAGGAAATCGGCCAGCCGCTGCGCCCGAACGATATTGCCAGCGGCATCGGCAGCCCCAAGTCCACGGTCTATGAACTGGTGGCGTCGCTGCTGGAGCGGCGCATCCTCGAGCCGGTGGGCAAGGACGGCCATGTCTACCTGGGCCGCCAGTTGTACTTTCTCGGGCAGGCGCACCTGCGGCATTTCGACCTGAGCCGCGAGGCTGACCAGGCCTTGCAGGAGATCGTGCGCCAGACCCGGGAAACGGCGCAGATGTGCCTGCTCAACGGGCGCAAATACACCGTCGCGCTGATGAAGGAAGGCGAGCGGCATTTTCGCATTTCATCGGACATCGGGGAAAACGCGCCGATCCCGTGGACGGCGTCAGGGCGCCTGCTACTGGCGCATCTGAGCGACCAGCAGATCGTCGACCTGATCGACCCCGACGATTTCATTTTGCCGGACGGCGAGCGCCTGCCCCTGGAGCAATTCCTCAAGGAAATCCGCCAGGCCGGCCTCGATGGGTTTTTCTCCTTCGACAGTGTCGCCGACACCTTCACCCACTGCTTCGCCGCACCGGTCAAAGACCCGAATGGCGTGGCCATCGCCACCCTGTGCATCGTCGCCCCACGGGCCGACGCGAAGAACAATTACGCCGACTACCGCCGGGTGCTGATCGAAAGCGCCAACCACCTGGCCCGTCGTATCAATGAATAGACAGCCACGGCATTAGCGACCGTGTGCGAGGAGTTCGAACATGCCTTCCGCCATCCTTCATGCCGGCGTCGAGAAGGGCGCCGCCACCGTCGGCGCCCACCTGCTCCGGGACGTCAGCCTGCCAGCGCTGGTGCTGCATTGCGCGGCGCTGGAGCACAACATCCGCTGGATGCAAGATTTCGTCACCCGCAGCGGTGCCGAACTGGCGCCCCACGGCAAGACCAGCATGACCCCGGCGCTGTTTCGCCGGCAACTGGAGGCCGGCGCCTGGGGCCTGACCCTCGCCAGCGCCGTGCAGACCCGTGCCGCTTACGCCCATGGCGTGCGCCGGGTGTTGATGGCCAACCAATTGGTGGGCACGCCGAACATGGCGCTGATTGCCGATTTGCTCGCCGACCCGGCGTTCGAATTCCACTGCCTGGTCGATCATCCGGATAATGTCGCTGACCTGGGCGCTTACTTCGCCTCTCGCGGCGTACGGCTCAATGTGATGATCGAGTACGGCGTGGTCGGCGGGCGTTGTGGCTGCCGGACCGAAGCCGAGGTGTTGGCCCTGGCCGAGGCGATCCAGGCGCAACCGGCGCTGGCGTTGACTGGCATCGAAGGCTACGAAGGGGTGATCCACGGTGACCACGCCATCAGTGGCATTCGTGCGTTCGCGGCGTCCCTGGTGCGGTTGGCGGTGCAGTTGCAGGACAACGGCGCGTTTGCCATCGACAAACCGATCATCACCGCCTCGGGGTCGGCCTGGTACGACCTGATCGCCGAATCCTTCGAAGCCCAGAATGCCCACGGACGGTTCCTCAGCGTGCTGCGTCCCGGCAGCTACGTGGCCCATGACCATGGCATCTACAAAGAGGCGCAGTGCTGCGTGCTGGAGCGCCGCAGCGACCTGCACGAAGGCCTGCGCCCGGCGCTGGAAGTCTGGGCCCATGTGCAATCGCTGCCGGAGCCGGGCTTCGCGGTGATCGCCCTGGGCAAGCGCGACGTGGCCTACGACGCTGGCTTGCCGGTGCCGCTCAAGCGCTACCAGCCCGGATCGGACACGCTGGCGGGTGACGATGTGAGTGGCTGCAAGGTGACGGCGGTGATGGACCAGCATGCGTTCATGACCGTGGCGGCGGGGGTTGAGTTGCGGGTCGGGGACATCATCTCGTTCGGGACTTCACATCCGTGCCTGACGTTCGACAAGTGGCGGGTGGGGTGCCTGGTGGATGAGCAGTTGCGGGTGGTCGAGAGCATGGAGACTTGTTTCTAGCCTTTGAACCGAGTTGCGGCTATCGCGGGCAAGCCTTGCTCCCACATTGATCGACTGTGAACACAAAATGGGTGTTTACCCAAGATCCCCTGTGGGAACGAGCTTGCTCGCGATAGCGGCCTGCCAGACACCGCTGAATTATCAGGATCATCCATGAGCAACCCCAAACCCCGCATCGCCCTGATCGGCGAATGCATGATCGAATTGCAACAACGCGCCGACGGCAGCCTGCTGCAGAGCTTCGGCGGCGACACCCTGAACACGGCGGTGTACCTGGCCCGCGCCTTGGGCGACAGGGGCGCGGTGGATTACGTCACCGCCCTGGGCGACGACAGCTTCAGTGATGCCATGTGCGCAAGCTGGGCCGCGGAGAACATCGGGCTGCAACGGGTCCAGCGCTTGCCAGGACGCCTGCCGGGTTTGTATTGCATCCAGACCGATGCGGCGGGGGAGCGGCGCTTCCTCTACTGGCGCAACGAGGCGGCGGTGCGCGATTGTTTTACCACCCCGGCCGCCGGGCCGATCCTGGCCGCGTTGCTGGATTACGATGTGCTGTATTTCAGCGGCGTCACCCTGGCGGTGCTCGGCGAGCAGGGGCGCGGCAAACTCATCGAAACCCTGGTCGAAGCCCGTCGGCGCGGGGCGCTGGTGGTGTTCGACAATAACTTCCGTCCCAGGCTCTGGGCCTCGATCGAAGCGGCGCGGGCGGCGTATTGCAGCGTCTTGCCCTATGTGGAGCTGGCGCTGCTGACCGTAGAGGATGAACAGGCATTGTTCGGTCATGCCGACAGCGAAGCGGTGTTCGCCGCCTATGCGCAGCTCGGCACGCCCGAGGTGGTGCTCAAGCGCGGTGCCGAGGCCTGCCTGATTCGTTGCGACGGCCAGTCCTATGAGGTGCCCGCCCTGCGGGTCGAGCGCGTCGTGGACACCACGGCGGCGGGGGACTCCTTCAGTGCCGCGTACCTGGCGAGTCGTTTGCTGGGCGGCAGCCCGGCGGAGGCGGCCGAGGCGGGGCATCGGTTGGCGAGCCGGGTGATCCAGGTGCCGGGGGCGTTGATGCCCAAGGACTGATCGGGGGAATCGATGTACACCTGTGGGAGCAAAGCTGGCCTGTGGGAGCAAAGCTTGCTCGCGATCCAGGCGACGCAGTTCTTCAGACCTTCCGCGTTATCGTTCATCGCGAGCAAAGCTTTGCTCCCACAGGCAAGCTTTGTTTCCACAGACAGGCTTCGCTGACAAAGTGACCGATCAATCCCGGTAGAACACCTGCACCAGGTGATACCCGAACTTGCTCTTGATCGGCCCATGCACCACCCGCAGCGGCTTCTTGAAAATCACCGCATCGATCACCCCGACCATCTGCCCCGGCCTGACTTCACCCAGGTCGCCACCGCGTTTGCCCGAGGGGCAGGTGGAGTATTTCTTGGCCAGCACATCGAAGGCTTCGCCCTTGGCGATGCGTTGCTTGAGCTGTTCGGCTTCTTCGGCGGTTTTCACCAGGATATGGCGGGCTTGGGCTTTCATTGCTGCGGTGACCTGAACGGTGCGACGGGGCGGCGATTATGCCTCAAGTCAGTTGCCATGGTTGATCATCGTCCGAATCTTGTTGGCCAGCAGATCGAGGGAGAAGGGCTTGGCGACCATGTCCATACCCTGGTCGAGGAACCCCTGGCGTTCGGCGGCTTTCTGCGCGTAACCGGTCATGAACAGCACTTTCAGCCCCGGACGGTGCTGGCGGGCGATTTCCGCCAGTTGCCGGCCATTCATGCCTGGCAGCCCGACATCGGTCACCAACAGGTCGATGCGCTGGTCCGATTCCAGCACGGGAAGTGCGGTCACGGCGTCCCGGGCTTCCAGGGCGGTGTAGCCCAGGGTCTGCAACAGGTCGAGCACCAGCATACGCACGGCGGGTTCATCCTCCACCAGCAACACGGTTTCCCCGGCGATGGCCGGCGGTACGTCGACCGTCTCGGGCGTCTCGGGTGGTTGGGCCGACGAAACGTGCAAGCGCGGCAGGTACAACTGCACCCGCGTGCCTTGGCCCGGCACACTGTCGAGGTTGAGGTGCCCACCCGACTGCTGGGCAAACCCGTAGATCATCGACAAGCCCAGGCCGGTACCCTGGCCGATGGGCTTGGTGGTGAAGAACGGATCGAAAGCCTTGGCCAGCACGGCGGGGGTCATGCCGCTGCCGTTGTCGCTGACGGCGATCATCACGTAGTCCCCGGCCTTGACCGGCTCCAGGCTGTTGATGTCCGTACCGTCGAGATAGACATTGGCGGTTTCGACGATCAGTTCGCCGCCCTCGGGCATGGCATCGCGGGCGTTGATCACCAGGTTGAGCAGGGCGTTTTCCAACTGGCTGGCGTCGGTGTTGACGGGCCACAGTTCGCTGGCCAGTTGCAGCCGCAGTCCGATGTGATCGCCGGTGGTGCGGCTCAGCAGGTCTTCAAGCGAGTGCACCAGGTCATTGGCGTCCAGCGGTTTGCGGTCCAGGGACTGGCGTCGGGAAAAAGCCAGCAGCCGATGGGTCAGGGCCGCGGCGCGGTTGGCCGAGGACACCGCCGCTTCGGTGAAGCGCCCGATCTCGTCAGTGCGACCAGCGGCAATGTAGCGTTGCATCAGGTCGAGGCTGCCGAGGATACCGGTGAGCATGTTGTTGAAGTCATGGGCAATGCCGCCGGTGAGCTGGCCCACGGCTTCCATTTTCTGCGCATGGCGCAGGGCTTCCTCCGCGCGCTCGCGTTCGAACATCTCGCTTTGCAGCCGGTGATTGGCTTCGGCCAGTTGCTGGGTACGGGCGATGACCCGTTCTTCCAGTGTTTCGTTGAGGTTGCGCAGGGCCTCCTCGGTTTTCCGGCTCTCGGTTTCGTCGATCACGAAGATGTAGAAACCGTTCACCGCACCGTCCGCCCCATGGCGAGGCAGGTAGTTGATCAGCGAATGGCGCGGGCGCCCGTCGCGATGGTCCATCTGCACGGTGAAGCTGCACGGCTTGCCGGCCAGGGCATCGGCGATCTGTTGGGCGCGGGCGGCATAGGCTTCATCACCGAGCACTTCACGGATGGTCTTGCCATAGAGCTCTTGCGGGGTCAGGCCATACCAGTCCAGGTAGGCGCTGTTGTTCAGCCGGAAACGCTCTTCGCGGTCCACGTAGCTGATGAGGATCGGCATGGCGTTGATGATCAACTGCAGCTCGGTCTGGCTCTGGCGCAGGGCTTGCTCGGTGCGCTTGCGTTCGGTCAGGTCCAGGGCCGCGCCAAGAAAACGCTTGGGTCGGCCGTGGCGATCCTTGTAGCAACGGCCGCGCACGTACACCCAGCGCAACTCATCGTCGGG
This sequence comes from Pseudomonas sp. A25(2017), assembly GCF_002001065.1. NCBI lineage: Bacteria > Pseudomonadati > Pseudomonadota > Gammaproteobacteria > Pseudomonadales > Pseudomonadaceae > Pseudomonas > Pseudomonas sp. A25(2017). The sequence goes on from NZ_MUOA01000051.1 coordinate 150,674, forward strand.
CTGCAACAGCCGGTATTCCTCGGCGTATTCGGTGCCATGGGTGATGCAGTGCTTGATGCTGCGGGCAACCATCGCCCGGTCCTCGGGGTGCACGCCTTCGAGATAGGCGCTGATGGGCAACTGGCGCGACAGGCTGGGATCGACGCCATGCAAGAGGGCGAAATGGGCGTCGGCAATAAAGCGGTCTTCGCTGATGTCCCAGTCCCAGGTGCCCAGCCCATCGGCGGCGGCCAGGGCCAGTTGCAGGCGCTCTTCGCTTTCGTGCTGGGCCTTGAGGCTGGCCTCGGAGCGCCGCTCGAACTCCATGGCCAGGCGGCGTCGTTCGCTGGTTTCGATGGCGGTGACCAGGATGCCGGCGACGCTGCCGCTTTCGTCACGCACCGGGCTGTAGGTCAGGTCCAGCCAGACATCGCAGAGACGGCCGGCGAAGGGCACGCGCCATTGCTGGTCGCGGCAGGTGTGTGTCTGGCCTTGCAACACACGGTGATAAATCCCTTCGGTCGCACTCTTGAGTTCGGGCCATGCTGCATGGGTCGGTCGGCCGAATGCCCGGGGGTGCTTGTCACCGGCCAGTCGACCGAAGGCGTCGTTGTAGAGATGGGACAGTTGCGGTCCCCACAGCAAGGCCATCGCCATGGGCGAATGGAGCATGATGTCCACGGCGGTGCGCAGGCTTTGCGGCCAGTTTTGGGCAGTGCCCAGCGGGGTCAGGGCCCAGTCCACCTGGTTGATCAGGCGTTGCGTATCGCTGCCGGCGGGTGTCGCGCTCATCACGCGATCCCTGGCTGTCGTGTCTGTGCCACGGTGTCGACTATCCTCAGAAGAGGGTACATGCGGGTGGGGCTGAAGGGTTTCATGTTCGGCTCAGCTTGTTTCATTGATGTCTCGCGGAAGTTTCAGTCCATGGAAATCGATCCGTTGTTGCGAATCCTGGCGAGCCAGAATGGTTCCGACCTTTACATGTCCACGGGTGCGCCACCGTGCGCGCGTTTCGAGGGCGTGATCAAGCCCTTGGGAAACGAGGCGTTCAAGGTCGGTGACATTGCCCGGCTCGCCGAGTCTCTGATGGACGCCGAACAGCGCCTTGAGTTCGATCGGGAGTTGGAAATGAACCTGGCGATCTCCCTGGCCGGCGTCGGGCGGTTCCGGGTCAATATCTTCAAGCAGCGCAATGACGTGTCCATGGTGATTCGCAACGTCAAGCTGGACATCCCGCGCTTCGAAGACCTGAAACTGCCTCGGGTGCTATTGGACACCATCATGCAGAAACAGGGGTTGATGTTGTTTGTCGGTGCGACAGGCTCGGGCAAGTCGACCTCCCTGGCGGCGCTGATCGACTACCGCAATCGCAACAGCAGCGGCCACATCATCACCATCGAAGACCCGGTGGAGTATATCCATCGGCACAAGAAATCCATCATCAACCAACGGGAAGTCGGTGTCGACACCCGCAGTTTCCATGCGGCGCTGAAAAACACCCTGCGCCAGGCGCCGGACGTGGTGCTGATCGGCGAAATCCGCGACCGGGAAACCATGGAGCATGCCTTGGCGTTTGCCGACACCGGGCACCTGGTGATTTCCACCTTGCATGCCCATAACGCCAACCAGGCCCTGGACCGGGTGATCAATTTTTTTCCGGAAGAACGTCGACCGCAGTTGCTCAATGACCTGGGCAACAACCTCAAGGCGTTCGTCTCCCAGCGCCTGGTGCGCACCCGCACCGGCCAGCGGCGAGCGGCGGTGGAGGTCATGCTGGGCTCGCCGACGGTGGCGGACCTGATACGGCGCAACGAGCTCGGCGAGCTCAAGGGCATCATGGAAAAGTCAGAGGAACTGGGGATGCAAACCTTCGATCACGCGCTGTTCAACCTGGTGGTCGAGGGCGCCATCGATGAGGAAGAAGCGCTGAAAAATGCCGACTCGGCGAACAACCTGCGGTTGCGGTTGAAGTTGCATAGCGAGTCGGGGGCGGCGGCGCCACCGGTCGATCCGGCGGCGGGTGAGTGGGGGCTTATGGATTGAGTACTTCTGTGGGAACAACACTTGTGGAAGCAAAACCTGTGGAGGCAAACCTGTGGAGGCAAACCTGTGGGAGCAAAGCTTGCTCGCGATGAACGATGACGCGGTAGGTCTGAAAAACCGCGTTGCCTGTATCGCGAGCAAGCTTTGCTCCCACAGCTTTGCTCCCATAAGTGTTTTGCTCCACAAGTTTTTGCTCCCCACAGGTCTGAGGCCCTGACGGTCAGCTCGCCAGCTCCGGCCGATCCCGAAACTGCTCCAAAGCCCCAGGGTTGGCCAAGGCATCGGTGTTCTTCACCACCTCGCCATGCACCACATTGCGCACCGCCAGCTCCACCACCTTGCCGCTGATGGTTCGCGGAATATCACTGACCGCGAGGATCTTCGCCGGCACATGACGCGGTGTGGTGTTGGCCCGGATGACTTGGCGGATCCGATGTTCCAGGGCTTCATCCAGGCTCACACCCTCGCGCAGGCGCACGAACAGCACCACCCGGACATCGCCCTGCCATTGCTGGCCGATGGCGACGCTGTCCAGCACCTGCTCGACTTTTTCCACCTGCCGATAGATTTCCGCCGTGCCGATACGCACGCCGCCGGGGTTGAGCACGGCGTCGGAGCGTCCGTGGATCAGGAAACCGCCGTGGGGCAGTTCCTCGGCGTAGTCGCCTTGGGCCCACACGCCGGGAAACTGGGCGAAGTAGGAGGCGCGGAGTTTTTCCTGCCGAGGGTCGTTCCACAAACCAATGGGCATTGCCGGGAAATGCCGGGTGCACACCAACTCACCTTTTTCACCAATGACCGGGTTGCCGGCCTCGTTCCAGACCTGCACGGCCATGCCCAGGCTCTTGCCCTGCATCTCGCCCCGGCGCACCGGCGACAGTGGGTTGCCGTTGACGAAGCAGGACACAATGTCGGTGCCGCCGGACATCGAGGCCAGGCAAACATCGGCCTTGATGTCGCGGTACACGTAATCGTAGCTATGGGGCGCCAGTGCCGAACCGGTGGAGAGCAGGGTTTTCAGGCTGTCCAAACGGTGCGTCTGGCGGGGCTTGAGGCCCTCGCTTTCCAGGGCCGCGAGGAACTTGGGGCTGGTGCCGAAGACGCTGATGCGCTGCTGATCGATCAGGTCCAGCAAGCGCTCGGGGCCAGGGTGGAACGGCGAACCATCGTAGAGCACCACCGTGCTGCCCACAGCGAGGGCCGACACCAGCCAGTTCCACATCATCCAACCGCAGGTCGTGTAGTAGAACAACCGATCCTCGGGCCCGAGGTCGACGTGCAGGCCATGTTCCTTGACGTGTTGCAGCAGCACGCCACCGGTGCCATGGACGATGCATTTCGGCACCCCGGTCGTGCCGCTGGAATACAGGATGTATAGAGGGTGATCGAAGGGCACGCTGACGAACGCCGGTTCGCCACCGCTTTGATAAAAGTCGTTCCACAAGGCGACAGCGGCCGGGGTCTTGAATGCCTCGACGCGCACGTCCGGCTGCGCATAAGGCAACACGATCAGTTGCTGCAGCGATGGTAGCCGTTCGAGGATTTCATTGACCTTGGCCTGCTGGTCGATGACCTTGCCAGCGTAGCGATAACCGGCGCAGGTGATCAGCACCTTGGGTTCGATCTGGCCGAACCGGTCGATGACGCCTTGGGTACCGAAGTCCGGTGACGAGCACGACCAGATAGCGCCCAGGCTGGTGGTGGCGAGCATGCCGACCAGGGTCTGCCAGGTGTTGGGCAGGCAAGCGGCGACTCGATCGCCCTGGGTGACGCCAGCGGCTTTCAGGCTTGTTTGCAGGCCAGCGACATGGGCGGCGAGTTCGGCCCAGGTCAGTTGTTCCTGGCCGCCGTTTTCGTCGAGCGCCACCACCGCGACGGCGTCATCGCGGCGGCGCAGCAGGTGCTCGGCGAAGTTCAGCGTGGCGCCAGGGAACCACTGGGCGCTGGGCATTTGCGAATCTTCCACCAATACCGCGTCGGGGGCTTGGTGAAAGCGAATCTCGAAGAAGTCGACAATGGCCTGCCAGAAGGCTTCGCGCTGATCGATGCTCCAGGCGTGCAGAGCCGGGTAGTCATGCAGTTGCAGGTGATGCCGCGCGTTGACGAACTGGCGAAAGGCGTTCATGCGCGACTGGGCGATGCGTTCGGGGCTGGGTTGCCAGAGGATGTCGGACATGGGGTGCCTCTTGTTTTTTTGTGTACACACAAACTATAGAGCGACCCAATCTTGTGGCGAGGGGATTTATCTGTGGGAGTAAGGCCTGTGGGAGCAAGGCTTGCCCGCGATGAACGAAAACGCGGTTTTGCTGTTAAACCGCGGAGCGGCCATCGCGGGCAAGCCTTGCTCCCACAAGTAGGGGATAAATCCCCTCGCCACAAGGGATCGCAAGGAGTTTATTGAGCCAACCACCCACCATCGATATTCCACGCCGCGCCGCGCACCTGGCTGCCGGCTTCGCTGCACAGGAACAGCACCAGTTCCCCCAGTTGCGGCGGGGTGACGAATTCCAGGGACGGCTGTTTCTCGGCCAGCAGGTCATGCTGTGCCTGTTGCGGATCGACGCCGGTGGCAATGCGATCATCGATCTGTTTTTGCACCAGCGGCGTCAGCACCCAGCCCGGGCAGATGGCGTTGCAGGTCACGTTGCTGGTGGCGGTTTCCAGGCCGACCACCTTGGTCAGACCGATCACCCCATGCTTGGCCGCGACATACGCCGCCTTGCCCACCGAGCCGACCTGGCCGTGCACCGAGGCGACGTTGATAATCCGCCCCCAGCCCTTGGCACGCATGCCCGGCAGGCTCAGGCGGGTGGCGTGGAACACCGAGGACAGGTTGATGGCAATGATCGAGTCCCAGCGCTCCGCCGGGAAATCCTCCACGGCGGCCACGTGCTGGATTCCGGCGTTGTTCACCAGGATGTCCACGCCGCCGAACTCGCGCTCGGCGTAGGCGAGCATGTCGGCGATCTGCGCTGGGTCGCTGACATCGGCTGGATGATGACCGACCTTGCCGCCGAACTGTTGCACCTCGGCGATTACCGCCGAGGCATCGCCAAAGCCGTTGAGGATCAGGTTGGCCCCGGCCTTGGCCAGGCTCAGGGCAATGCCCAGGCCGATGCCGCTGGTAGAACCGGTGACCAGGGCGGTCTTGCCCGAAAGAGGGGTTGTCATGGGAACCTCACACAATGCCAGTGGCGTAGAACACACCGATCACGAAGAACACCGCGAGGGTCTTGATCAGCGTAATGCAGAAAATGTCTTTGTAGGCTTCGCGGTGGGTCAGCCCGGTCACCGCCAGCAGGGTAATCACCGCGCCGTTGTGGGGCAGGGTGTCCATGCCGCCGCTGGCCATGGCCGCCACTCGGTGCAGCACTTCCAGAGGAATGTTGGCGGCGTGTGCGGCGCTGATAAAGGTTTCAGACATCGCCGCCAAAGCGATGCTCATGCCGCCCGAGGCGGAGCCGGTGATGCCCGCCAACAGCGTGACGGTCACCGCTTCGTTGACCAGTGGGTTGGGAATGCTCTTGAGCCAGTCGGCCAGCACCAGGAAACCCGGCAAGGATGCGATGACCGCGCCGAAGCCGTATTCCGACGCAGTGTTCATCGCCGCCAGCAACGCACCGCCCACGGCGCTCTTGCTGCCTTCGGCCAGTTTGCTGCGAATGGCCCGGAAACCGAACAGCAAGACCATGATGATGCCCACCAGCAACGCCGCCTGCACCGCCCAGATCGCGGTGAGCTTGGCGATGTCGCTGGTGACCGGGGCTGTCATGCCTGGCAGCGCGAGGCTGTGGGTCTTGCCATACCACTGGGGAATCCACTGGGTGAACAACAGGTTCATGAGCCCAACCGCCAGCAGCGGCGAAACGGCGATCCAGGGGTTTGGCAGCTTGATGTCTTCGGCGGTTTCCGGCTCGTTGCGCAACTCGGTGCCGTAGCCTTCGCCCACACGCTGGGCCTTGTTGCGCTGGCGTTGCAGGAACAGCATGCCGAGGCTGAACACGAAGATCGTGCCGATCACGCCCAGCCAGGGTGCGGCCCAGGCGGTGGTGTTGAAGAATGTGCTGGGGATGATGTTCTGGATCTGCGGCGTGCCGGGCAGGGCGTCCATGGTGAACGAGAACGCGCCGAGGGCGATGGTGGCCGGGATCAGGCGCTTGGGGATATTACTCTGGCGGAACATCTCGGCGGCGAACGGGTACACCGCGAACACCACGACGAACAGCGACACACCGCCATAGGTCAGCAAGGCACAGACCAGCACGATCACCAGCATGGCCTGGCGCGTCCCCAGCAAGCGAATCGCCGCGGCAACGATGGAGCGGGAGAACCCCGACAGCTCGATCAATTTGCCGAACACCGCGCCGAGCAGGAACACCGGGAAATACAGTTTGATGAAGCCGACCATTTTTTCCATGAACACCCCGGTGAAGGCAGGGGCGACGGCGGACGGGTCGGTGAGCAGGACGGCGCCGAGGGCGGCGATGGGGGCAAAGAGGATAACGCTGTAGCCACGGTAGGCGGCGACCATCAGCAGCGTGAGGGCTGCCAAGGCAATGATCACACTCATGGTGTGTCTCCTGGATTGTTATTGTTGTGGTGAAGCTGTGGAGGGGGCTTTAGCGAGTTTTGTGCCAGGTGTGTAACTGGCTGAAATATAAGGAAATTTTTTAAATTTTTAGGGTGAGGGTGAAGGTTTTGTCTCTGTTTTGAGATTTTTATGGGCTGGGCTGGCCTCATCGCGAGCAGGCTCGCTCCCACAGTTGACCGCGTTGAACAGGAGAAACGCTATCCCATGTGGGAGCGAGCCTGCTCGCGATGAGCGCGAAGCGCTCCAAAGTCAGTAGTCTATATTTTGAGAATAGAGTCTCTCTATTGAGACTCGGCAATCCCCAACGCCACCATTTTCTTGTACAGCGTCGACCTCCCCAACCCCAACCGCTCGGCCGCTTCAACCACTTTGCCCCCGCATTGCACGAGGGTGGTTTCGATCAACTGCCGGTCGAAGCGTGCCCGGGCCTCGCTGAAAGTTTCTTGCGGCAACGGTTCCAGGCTCGGGCTTGCCGTGTGGGTTACCGGTATGAACGTGCCGATGGCGGCGCGGATGTCCGCCGCCGTGAGCACCAGGTCATCGCTGAGCAGCGCGGCCCGTTCCAGCACGTTGCGCAGTTCGCGGATGTTGCCCGGCCAGGCGTGTTGCCGCAGCAGGTCGAGGGCGGCGTGGTTCAGTTCATGCTGGCTGCGCAGTTCTTCAAGGATTGCTTCGCTCAGGGCCGGCAAGTCTTCCAGGCGCTCGCGCAACGGCGGGACCTGGATCGGCAACACGTTGAGGCGGTAATACAGGTCGGCGCGGAACTCTCCGCGCTTGATCGCTGCTTCCAGGTCCATGGAGGTGGCGGCGATTATGCGCACGTCGCTTTGCAGCACCTCATTGGAGCCCACCGGTTCGTATTCCTTTTCCTGAAGCACGCGCAGCAGTTTGCTTTGCAGCGGCAGCGGCATGTCACCGATCTCGTCGAGGAACAGCGTACCGCCCTGGGCGATCTGCAGTTTGCCGGCGCGGCCCTTGCGGTCGGCCCCGGTAAAGGCCCCCGGGGCGGTGCCGAAGAATTCGGCTTCCAGCAGCGACTCGGGAATCGCCGCGCTGTTGATGCTGACGAACGCCTTGTGGGCGCGCGGCGAAGCGCTGTGGATGGCCTGGGCCAGCAGTTCCTTGCCGGTGCCGGTTTCGCCGAGCAGCAGCACCGGCGAATCGGCGCTGGCGCTGCGCCGGGCACGGCGCTTGACCTCAAGGCCGGCGTTGCTGGTGCCAATGAAATGGGCAAAGTTGTACTTGGTCTGGCGCGCCCGCAGCAGCGAGCGGGTGGAGGCCAGTTCTTCCTGCATGCTCAGGTAGCGCTTGAGCATCGGTGACAGGCTGCGCAACTCATCGAACAAGGCAAAGCCGATGGCACCGATCACCGCACCCGCGCTGTCGTGGATCGGCAGGCGCATCACCACCAGGGGTTCCTTGGGCGTGTCCTGCATGTCCAGCAGGATCGGGCGCCCGGTGCGCACCACTTCACGCAACAGGCTGCCGGGAATCACGCTTTCGCACGCCCGGCCAATCGCCTCCTGCGCCGAGTTCAGGCCGAAGCGGCGGGCGTAGCGTTCGTTCATCCAGACGATATTCGCGTCACGGTCGACAATCACCGTGCCTTCGCTGGACTGCTCGATGATCTCGAACAACGAACGGATCGCCAGCGTGCGGACGCGCTTGTAATCCTTGAGGCTTTCGGTGGGGTTCATGATAATTCCAGAATGTGTGGGTTCTGTTCGGGCCTCTTCGCGAGCAAGCCCGCTCCCACATTGGATTGTGTTCGTATGAACGATCGAGAGCACCTGTGGGAGCGGGCTTGCTCGCGAAGGCCGCGACGCGGTCCAACTGCATAACGCCGATTATGCCCACCCCGGATGCGCCGCCGCCAACAGCTCCTTCGTATAAGGATGCTGGGGCGCGTCGAACACGTCATGACTGGCGCCTTGCTCGACCACTTTGCCGTCCTTGATCACGATCATGTCGTGGGCCAAGGCACGGACCACCGCCAGGTCGTGGCTGATGAACAGATAGGTCAAGTCGTACTTCTCCTGGAGCTGGCGGAGCAGGGCGACGACTTGTTTCTGCACGGTGCGGTCCAGTGCCGAGGTGGGTTCGTCCAGCAGAATCAACGCTGGCTTGAGCACCAAGGCCCGGGCGATGGCGATGCGCTGGCGCTGGCCGCCGGAGAATTCGTGGGGGTAGCGATGACGGGTCGAAGGGTCGAGGCCGACCTCCTTGAGGGCCTGGATCACCCGGGCTTCACACTGTTCGGCGCTGGAAGGCTGGTGGACCTCGAGACCTTCGCTGATGATCTGCTGCACCGACATGCGCGGGCTGAGGCTGCCGAACGGGTCCTGGAACACCACCTGCATCTGCTTGCGCCATGGCCGCAGTGCCTTGTGCGACAGCTGATCGAGGGCCTGGCCCTGGAAGTGGATGCTGCCTTCGGAGTCGATCAGCCGCAGGATCGCCTGGCCGAGCGTGGACTTGCCGGAACCGGACTCGCCGACGATGCCCAGGGTCTTGCCGCGCTGGATGCTCAGGCTGATGCCGTCCACGGCGCGCAAGTATTCCTTGCGCCGGAACAGCCCGCCGCCCAAGGGAAAACTCACGCGCAGGTCCTGCACCTGCAACACGTTTTCGCGCTCGTCCCGGGGCAGGGCTTCGCCTTCCGGTTCGGCGTGCAGCAACTCGCAGCTGTAGGGATGTTTCGGTGCGCTGAACAGGGTTTCGCAAGGCGCCTGTTCGACGATTTCCCCCGCCTTCATCACGCACACCCGTTGGGCGATGCTGCGCACCAGGTTGAGGTCGTGGCTGATCAGCAGCAAGGACATGCCGAGCCGTTGCTGCAAGGACTTGAGCAGCAACAGGATCTTGCGCTGCACGGTCACGTCCAGCGCCGTGGTCGGTTCGTCGGCAATCAACAGCTCCGGCTCGCAGGCCAGGGCCATGGCGATCATCACCCGTTGCCGCTGGCCGCCCGACAGTTGGTGGGGATAGGCCTTGAGGCGTTCGGCAGGTTTCTGGATACCCACCAGGGCCAGCAGTTCGAGGATGCGCTGGCGCGCCGCTTTGCCGCCCAGGCCCCGGTGCAGCATCAGGGTTTCACCGATCTGCTTCTCGACGCTGTGCAGCGGGTTCAGCGAGGTCATCGGCTCCTGGAAGATCATCGCGATCCGGTTGCCGCGCAACTCCCGCAGCGTCTTGGCCTCGGCGCCCAGCAGTTCCTGGCCGCGATAGCGAATGCTGCCGGCGGTGCGGGCTTCTGTCTCGGGCAGCAATTGCAGGATCGAGTGGGCCGTCACTGACTTGCCGGAGCCGGACTCGCCCACCAGGGCCAGGCACTCGCCGGGGCGGATGTCCAGGCACAGGTTGCGCACCACCGTCTGGTCGTTGAAGGCCACGCTCAGGTCGCGGATTTCGATCAGGTTGTCGCTCATCTCAAGGTTCTGCTTCATGGCCGTTTCATGATCGTGGGTCGAACGCGTCTCGCAACGCCTCGCCGATAAACACCAGTAGAGAAAGAATCAGCGCCAGGGTGAAAAACGCCGTCAGCCCCAGCCACGGCGCTTGCAGGTTTTGCTTGCCCTGGGCGATCAGTTCCCCCAGCGACGCGCTGCCGGCCGGCATGCCGAAGCCGAGGAAATCCAGGGCGGTGAGGGTGGAGATCGCCCCGGTGAGGATGAAGGGCAGATAGCTCAGGGTGGCGTTCATCGCGTTGGGCAGGATATGCCGCACGATCACCTTGCGGTCCGACAAACCCAGCGCCCGGGCGGCTTTCACGTATTCCAGGTTGCGCCCGCGCAGGAACTCGGCGCGGACCACGTCCACCAGGGCCAGCCAGGAAAACAGCGCCATGATCCCCAGCAGCCACCAGAAGTTCGGCTCCACGAAGCCGGACAAGATGATCAGCAGGTAGAGCACCGGCAGCCCGGACCAGACTTCCAGCAAGCGTTGCCCGAGCAAATCCACCCAGCCACCGTAATACCCCTGCAATGCCCCGGCGGCGATACCGATCAGCGCGCTGATGGCGGTCAGGGCCAGGGCGAACAGGATCGACACCCGCGCACCGAAGATCACCCGGGCCAGCACGTCCCGGGACTGGTCATCGGTGCCCAGCCAGTTCACGGTCGAGGGTGGGCTCGGGGCCGGTTGGTTGAGGTCGTAATTGGGTGTGTCGTCGCTGAACGGGATCGGTGGGAACCACAGCCAGCCGCCGTCCTTGTGAATCAGGTTCTGCACGTAGCTGCTGCGGTAGTCGGCCTGGAACGGCAGCTGCCCACCAAATTCCTGTTCGGTATGGCGCTTGAACACCGGGAAATACAGCGAACCCTGGTAGCTGACCACCAGCGGCTTGTCATTGGCGATCAACTCGCCGCCCAGGCTCAGGATGAACAGGCCGATGAACAGCCACAGCGACCACCAACCCCGGCGATTTTTCTTGAAACGTTCGAAGCGCCGGCGGCCCAAGGGGGAAAACTTGAACATCAGGCGTTCCTCGCGGCGAAGTCGATGCGCGGGTCCACCAGGGTGTAGCAGAGGTCGCCGACGAGTTTGATCAGCAGGCCGAACAGCGTAAAGATGAACAACGAGCCGAACACCACCGGATAATCCCGGGAGACCGCGGCCTCGTAGCTCATGCGTCCGAGGCCGTCGAGGGAAAAAATCACCTCGATCAACAAGGAGCCGGCGAAGAACACGCTGATGAACGCCTGGGGAATGCCCGATACCACCAGCAGCATCGCGTTGCGGAACACGTGACCGTACAGCACCCGTTGTTCGCTCATGCCCTTGGCCCGCGCGGTGACCACGTACTGGCGGGTGATTTCATTGAGGAACGAGTTCTTGGTCAGGATCGTCAGGGTGGCGAAGCCGCCGATCACCAGCGACGTCACGGGCAGCACCAGGTGCCAGAAGTAGTCGGCGATCTTGCCCAGCGTCGACAGCGACTCGAAGTTATCCGACACCAGCCCGCGCACCGGAAACCAGTTCAGCGAGGTGCCGCCGGCGAACACCACGATCAGGAACATCGCGAAGAGGAACGCCGGCATCGCATAGCCAATGATGATCGCCGTGCTGCTCCACACATCGAATGCCGAGCCGTGACGCACCGCCTTGCGGATGCCCAGGGGGATCGACACCAGGTACGTGATCAGCGTCGCCCAGAGCCCGAGGGAAATGGTCACCGGCATCTTTTCCAGGATCAGGTCGGTGACCGTCGCGCCGCGGAAGAAACTCTTGCCGAAGTCGAGGCGGGCGTAACTGCTGAGCATCAGCCACAGGCGTTCGTGGGCCGGTTTATCGAAGCCGTATTGTTTCTCGATGTCCTTGATCAGTTGCGGATCCAGGCCGCGACTGGCGCGGGAGCTGCCGGTCATGGCATTGCCCGAACCGCCAACGCTGGCGCCGCCGATGCCTTGCAGCTGGGCGATGGCCTGTTCCACCGGTCCGCCGGGCGCGGCCTGCACGATGACGAAATTCACCAGCAGGATAATCACCAGCGTGGGGATGATCAGCAGCAGGCGTCGCGCGATATAAGCCCACATCAATGCGGCCCTCCGGGTGTGCCGCGCTTGATGCGTTCGGCGCGCATCTGCTCGTTGGTCAACGGTGTGGTGCTCACTTCCCACCAGCTTTCGATGGCTTCGTCATTACTGGCCTGAACTTTCGGGATGCCGAAGCGGTTCCACCACACGGTCGAGCTGCCCGGCGGGTAATAGTTGGGAATCCAGTAGTAATTCCATTGCAGCACCCGGTCCAGTGAACGGGCGTGGTGGAGCATGTCGGCTTTGGTCGTGGCCTTGACCAGGCCGTCGATCAGGGCATCCACCGCCGGGTTCTGCAAGGCCATGTAGTTGTTGGCCCCCGGGTCGTTGGCGGCCGCCGAGCCGAAGTAGTTGTAGAGCTCCATGCCCGGCGATGTGCTGACGGGGTAGCCGGTGATGATCATGTCGTAGTCACGGCTCATCAGGCGATTGACGTACTGGGACGCGTCGATATGGCGGATGCTCATGTCGATGCCGATTTGCGCCAGGGTTCGTTTATAGGGCAGCAGCAGGCGGTCGATACCGTTCTGGCTGTTCAGGAACGTGAAGCTCAGCGGCTCGCCCTCGGCATTCACCAAGCGGTCGCCGTCGGGTTTCCAGCCGGCCTGTTCCAGCAGCGCCAGGGCTTGCAGTTGCTTGTCGCGGATCACGCCGCTGCCGTCGGTTTTCGGGGCCTGGAAGACTTGGGTGAAGACTTCGTCGGGAATCTGCCCGCGCAAAGGCTCGAGAATCGCCCGTTCGCCGGCATCGGGCAGTTCCCGGGCGGCAAGGTCAGTGTTGGAAAAGTAACTCTGCTGACGCACATAGACGTTGCGCATCATCTGGCGATTGCTCCATTCGAAATCCCAGAGCATCGCCAGGGCCTGGCGCACACGACGATCCTGGAACTGCGGTTTTTGCAGGTTGAAGACGAAACCCTGGGCGGTCTGGGGGGCTTGGGTGGCCAGGTGGGCCTTTTGCAGGCGACCATCCTGCAGGGCCGGGCCGTCATAGCCGATGGCATAGCCGGTGGCGGCGAATTCACGGTTGTAGTCATAGGCGCCGCCGCGCAGCACCTGGCGGGCGACGTCGGTGTCGCCAAAATACTCGATGCTGAAATGGTCGAAATTGTAGAGCCCACGACTGACCGGCAGGTCCTTGCCCCACCAATCGGCATTGCGCTTGAAGGTAATGCTGCGCCCGGAATCGACCTTGCTCACCCGGTAGGGGCCACTGCCCAGCGGGGCCTCGTAGCCGCCGCCGTTGGCGAAGTCGCGGGTCTTCCACCAATGTTCGGGAAAGACCGGCAGGGTGGCGATGTCCAGGGGCAGGGTACGGCTTTCGTTGTTCTTGAAGTTGAAGCGCACGGTGCGTTCGTCCTCGACCACGACGTCCTTGACCGCCGCGAACTGGGTGCGATAGCGCAGGCTGCCCTGGGTCATCAACAGCTCGAAGCTGTAGCGCACGTCCTGGGCGGTAATGGGTTTGCCATCGGCGAAGCGCGCCTTCGGGTTCAGGTAGAAGCGCAGCGACAGGCCATCGTCGGCCCGCTCCATCTTCTGCGCCACCAGGCCGTAGACGGTATAGGGCTCATCCAGCGAGCGCTGGGCCAGTGGCGAATACAGCATCCCGTCGATCTGGCTGACGCCGATGCCTTTGTCGATATACGGCAGCACATGGTCGAAGTGGCCGATCTCGATGGCCGAGCGGCGCATAGTCCCGCCTTTGGGGGCCTGGGGATTGGTGTAGGCGAAGTGGCCGAAGCCTTCGGCGTATTTGGCCGGTTCGCCATAGACAGTCAGGGCATGTTGCGGTGCTGCATCGGCACCGACGGCGCCTGTCAGCAGGACCACGGCAGTCAATAGCAGGGAAGGGAACGCCAGTCGCATTGTCAGCCTTAAAGCCGGGTGATCGATGACACGATTTGTACGCGAGCGGCGCATGAATCGCCAGCCCTTGTGGAGAAGGGATTTATCTGTGGGAGCAAGACCTGTGGGAGCAAGGCTTGCCCGCGATGACCGCGCCACGGTCCAACAGCTAAGCCGCGTTATCGTTCATCGCGGGCAAGCCTTGCTCCCACAGCGGGGATAAATCCCCTCGCCACAATGAATCACATCACCCTTGAGTGAAGGGTATCTGTACCGGGATCAGTCTTGGCGGCTGGTGACTTCCAGCAGGTGGTAGCCGAACTGAGTCTTGACCGGGCCCTGGACCACATTGATCGGTGCGCTGAACACCACGGTGTCGAATTCCTTGACCATCTGGCCCGGGCCGAACGAACCCAGGTCGCCGCCCTGACGGCTGGACGGGCAGGTGGAGTTGGCCTTGGCTACTTCGGCGAAATCTTTTCCGGCTTCGATCTGGGCCTTGAGTTCGTTGCACTTGTCTTCGGTGGAAACCAGGATGTGGCGGGCAGTGGCTTTGGCCATGAGGGAAATTCCTTTCGATGTAGTTAAAGGTGTTGAGCCTACCGGATTCATTGACGGGTTGTTGTCAAAATTGCGTCAAAACCTTGGACCCGGCGATCAAAGGCCGGCTTTGCGCAGGCGCTCGGCGTGGCGCAGGTAAAGCTCTGTGGGGTCTGTACCCTTGCGTGATGTGCCGGCTCCTGGGCTGATGGCCTCCATATGGTCCATTGGATAGTCGGAGCGAATGACCTTGCCCAGGTGTGAACTGAAGCGCCCGACCAGGCCGTCGTTCTGCTCGGCTTCGGTGATGAAGTAGTCGGAAAAGGCGCGGCAGAAAGCCTGCAAAGGCTCCGATGCTTGCCCCGTAGCCTCGCGCAACGTACCGCTCCATGAGTAGTAGCGCACGCCATTGACCCGGTCCGGGCCGTTCCCACCCCAGTGCTTCGGCAGGCCTTGGGGGTATTTGTCGTTGAAGGTGCCCACACCCTCGGTGGTCAACGTCGCCAGCGCGGCGACGGCGGTGGGCGATAGCTGCGCCTGCCCGTCAAGCAGCGAGATGAAATCGGCGAACAGTGTAGCGACGCCTCTTGCCACATGCCCCGGCAAGCGTCCGGGAGTAAGGGCCTTGTGCAGGAAGTCGGCCAGTTCGGAACCATGGTTGGGACCGCTGACCGACGTGACCGAGGCCACTTTGTCGGGTGCCAGCGCGGCGGCATACCGGGCGGCCAGCGCACCCTGGCTGTGGCCGATCAGGTTGACCCGAGCGGCACCGGTGCCGGCCAGGACCCGATCGATTTGCGCCAGCAGTTGTTCGCCTCTGGCCTCGTTGCAATGGGTGGCCGACAGGTACGGGATGAACACCCGGGCACCGCCTGCGCGTAGGGTTAGTTTGATGCCATGGAAAAGTTCGAAACCGCCGATCCTGTCAAACCCGAACAACCCATGGACCAACAGGATGGGAAATTGAGTGGTTGCATTCCGTTGCATGTTCGTACCTTTTTCGAAGAGGTTCACGATGAATTTGCGACTTCACTCTAATCCAGGCCTGTAATGGACGGTGTAGGAAGAAACCGCGCTGAACCGGGGAAACCGGAATAGAAAAAGTGGGAAGAATGGGAAATAGCCCGGTGCTGGCTAAAGGTGTAGGAGGTCTCCTATAACCCGAGTCGTTTGCAGCTACAGCTTTGAACGCCAGGGACCACCGCCGTTGTCGTCTTGTCTGGCTGTGGGTTTGGCGCGAACGGGTTTTAATGGCTCCATCGAGCGCCGTTATGCAAACGGTGCCTTCATCCAAGGACTGGAGCCTGTACATGATCACTTACCCCTCTCTTCAACGATCCCGTTCAACCTCAGGAGCAAGGCTGCCGCCGCCGGTCCTGGCAGCGGCCAGGGACGGGGTGATCGACCCCGCTTGGCGCAAGGCCGTCGTTACCGTCAAGCCTTATCCGATGATGGCGTGCGGGGATGAGGTGCTGCTGCGTTGGCATGGGCTCAACAACGAGGGAGAGCCTTACCGACATGAAGTGGCCGGGTTCGTCACGGAGCGGCAAGTAGGGCGAGACGTCGTGTTCGTCGTGCGCGAACCGCATATCGCCGAGTTGGACGGTGGCTCGCTGGAGCTCTCCTACCAGGTGACGGGCAAACAGTTGCCGGCCACCCTGGTTTCGCAACACCTGCAACTGGACATCGGCGATGTATCACCGCAACTGCTGCCTGCCATTGCCAACGATGCGGTCGGTGGCAGCCTTGATCCGAGTCGGGTACCTGACGGAACCTGGGTGACGATTCGGCCCTACGCCAGGATGGCGGTCGGCGATCGGTTGATCCTGACGGCCAGCAAGGACTCCAACGCGCTTTGGCGCGATGTGCTGGAGATAGAAGCCCATGCTGTCGGTCGTGAGGTGTCGCTCTGGGTCGATCATTCGCTGATCGCTCCCCATGTAGGGCACAACCTGGCCTTGGCCTATGTCGTCAGGCGCGGACATTCGGTGCGCCGCGCCGAGTCCTTGTCGTTGCACATCGGTCCTCTGCTGCGTCCTGCGTTGAAGGTACCCAGGGTCCGGGAGATGAACGACGGGTGGCTGGATGTCGACGATTTGCAAGAGGGGGTGACGATTGTCGTCGATGATCCCGGGCTTGAGGCGGGCGAGCTGGTCTGGTTGCAGTGCAACGGAAACTCGTCTTATGTCCTTGAACGCGAAGTCACCGAGGCCACGGCGGGCCAACCGCTCGCTTTTGTGATTCCTGCGGTGTATTGGCAGGATCAAGGCGATAAGTCGGTGGACGTGTTCTATCAGGTCGAGCGCCTGGATGACGTCAGCCAGCGTTCCGAGTGGGTGACGGTCCAGGTTCGTTCCAGTGCGCCAGGCTGAGCGAGGCGCTCCCAGAGAAGATAATGCTGTTCACTTGGGAGGGGCGATAGATCTGTGGCGAGGGAGCCTGCTCCCGCTGGGCTCTGTAGGAGCTGTCGAGCGAAGCGAGGCTGCGATCTTTTGATCTTTCGCTCCAGACTCAATTGGCAATGGAAAGATCGCAGCCTCGTTTCACTCGACAGCTCCTACAGCGCAGCCCAACGGGAGCAAGTGCTCACCACAATGATCCAGACAAGCCACAGTATTTATCCCAGAAGAGGGCGCATTCGGACCTCAGGCTGGCAATTGCAGCTTGCGATGGGCTTCGCGCAGCAATAGCTCGGTGGACTCCCAGCCCAGGCAACCGTCGGTGACCGAGACGCCGTAGCGCATCGATGGGCCCAGCGGTTGGCAGCCTTCGAACAGATGGCTTTCGAGCATCATGCCGATCAGGGCGCGGTTCCCTTGCAGCCGTTGTTCCAGCACGTCGTTGAACACCTGCGGTTGGCGCAGCGGGTCTTTGCCGCTGTTGGCGTGGCTGCAGTCCACCATGATCCGGGCCGGTATCTTGAGGCGGGTCAGGTCGTGGTGTATCTGCGTGACGCTCTGCTGGTCGTAGTTCGGCCCGCGATGGCCGCCGCGCAGCACCAGGTGGGTGTCGGGGTTGCCCGGCGTCTGGATGATCGCTGGATGCCCCTGGCTATCCACGCCGAAATGCCGATGGGGATGGGCGGCAGAGCGCATGGCATCGCAGGCAATGCCGACCCCGCCGTCCGTGCCGTTCTTGAACCCCACGGGCATGCCCAGGCCGCTGGCCATTTCCCGGTGGATCTGCGATTCGGTGGTGCGTGCACCGATGGCGACCCAACTGAGCAGGTCATCGAAGTAGCTGGCGGCCATGGGTTGCAACAGTTCGGTGGCGACGGGCAAGCCCAGTTGCAATATCTCGCGCATCAGTTCCCGGGACAGGGTCAGGCCGGCCGCCATGTCATCGCTGCCATCCAGGCCAGGATCGTAGGCCAGGCCTTTCCAGCCTACGGTCGTGCGGGGCTTTTCTACGTAGGCGCGCATGACCAGCAGCATGCTGTCGCTCACTTCATGGGCCACGCGAGCCAGGTTGGCGGCGTATTCGAGGGCGGATTTCGGGTCGTGGATCGAGCAGGGGCCGACGATGACCAGCAGGCGGGAGTCCTCACCGTCGAGGATCGCGCGGATGGCCTGGCGATGGGCGCTCACTTGATGGCTCAATGCGGTGCTGAGCGGCAATTGGTGCTTGAGTTGCAACGAGCTCGGCAGACGCAGGGTCAGGGCTTCGTTGGCAGGGTTGAGCGTGGACAGCGGCAAAGCGGAGACGGACGAATTCATGATTTGGCTTCCTGGACGGGCAGCGGGTTCATTCCCGCGCGCCGGTCCTAGTGGGGTGTTCGACAATTGGCCGGATTGGCCCGCAATTGAGGCTTGCCACCGGTAGGTGACCGATCGGAGGCGGCAGGCTGTCCCGAGCGGTGGCTGGTAAATCGCCAGGCGGAAAAACTGTCGTAACGGTAATAAGTGGCGTAGTTCATGGCTCAATCCTCAAGTTGTCTGGTGCTGCAAATGTGTGGGGCCTGAAAAAACAAAACCCCCGGTCGGGAGGCCGACCGGGGGTTTGGAAAACTCTGGAAGGCGACCCGTTTAAAGTGGGCGCCGGTTGGGTATCAGGCGCGCCAGTGGCTAAACCAATACCCAAAATAAAAGCTGACCGAAGTTTGAACACTGTTCGCCCGGGCAGCCGCAACCGAGCGCGGGGCGCTGGCGGTTTGAAGCGGTGAGAGGGCGTTGAACATGGTCTGTCTCCGATGAATGGCCCTGAGCTTACTTGAGGACGGGGCGCCGGTTCAATCAGAAAATTCTATCGAGGGCATGCAATTGTTCACCCCGGCTTGAGTCCGCTGGGCTTTATGACAAACTTCAGGTTTGCAGCGCCTCCCAAGGATGACCCATGACCGCTCCAGCCTTCGCCGCCGCCCAGTCGATCTCCATCGCGGGGGACGTTCGCGCCAACCTCCTGCGTCATCAGCATTTCATGCAGGCGGCCGCTGAGCAGGGCGTGCAGTTGCTAGTGTTTCCTGAGCTGTCACTCACCGGCTACGAACGCGGCCTGGCGGCGGATCTGGCCATCCTGCCGGAGGATGGCGTATTGCAACCGCTGCGCGACTTGGCCCGCGAGCTTGGCCTGACAGCGGTGGTGGGCATGCCCATTCGACTGTCGGCCGACGCTCCGGTGTTGATCGGCGCGTTGGTCCTCGGTGCCGATGGCTCCCTCGGGGTGTACAGCAAGCAGCATCTGCATCCGGGGGAAGAAGTCGCCTTCGCCCCGGGGCATGGCGGCTCGATGCTGACGATGGGGCAGGACCGCATCGCGCTGGCGGTGTGTGCCGATTTCTCCCACGCCAGCCATGCTGCCGCGGCAGCCGGGCAGGGCGCTACGCTGTATGCAGCAGGCGTGTTGATTACCGAAGGTGGCTACGTGCCCGATACGACGTTGTTGCAAGGCTATGCCCGGCAGCATGCCATGACTGTGCTGATGGCTAATCATGGCGGCGCTACTGGCGGTTGGGAGTCGGCTGGCCGCAGCGCCATCTGGGGCTCGGACGGTGCGCTGCTCGCGGCGGCGTCGGGTACGGGCGAGTTGTTAGTGATCGCTCGTCGCGACGCCAACGGCTGGGCCGGGCAAGTCGTGCCGGTGGCAGTGCTTTAATGAGGTATTCATGAGCTTCGAGTGGCGTGCCGCAACGAGCGAGGACATCGACTTCGCCCGGCAGCTGACCTGCGACAACATGCTTCCTTACTACCTCAGGCATGATTTGCTCTGGCAGGACGAAGCATTCGATCTGGCCTGGATCATTCGTCAGAACTGGATAATCAGTCGTGCCGGCCAGGCGCTGGGTTTTGTCAGTCTCAGTCGTGACGCCCGGGCGTTGTATATCCGGGAGCTGCAGATCGACGCGTCGTTTCGCGGGCAGGGCGCCGGGACCTGGACGATCGGACAGGTTTGGGGCCTGGTGGGGGTGGAGCGTCGCCCGGCGCTGCGCCTGACGGTGTTCAAGGATAATCCGGCCAGGGCGTTGTACGAACGCATGGGCCTGCACGTCGTGGGCGAGGACGAGTGTTTCCTGAGGATGCAGCGAGACGCCGGTGCTTGAAGCCTCGCGCGTTATCTCAATAAAGACGTGTTGTAACTTTTATCTGTCCCTTTGCGCTAGGTCTGCCGGACGCTTTTTGCTAAGGTGTTGTGCAACCCAAATAAGACCAAATCGTGAGGTGTCTGCTTGATTAGGGTGTTAGTGGTCGATGACCATGATCTCGTCCGTACGGGCATTACACGAATGCTGGCTGACATAGACGGCCTGCAGGTAGTTGGCCAAGCTGAATCCGGGGAAGAATCCCTGATCAAGGCGCGTGAATTGAAGCCCGACGTGGTGTTGATGGACGTCAAGATGCCTGGCATCGGCGGCCTTGAGGCCACGCGCAAGCTGCTGCGCAGTCACCCGGACATCAAGGTGGTCGCGGTGACCGTGTGCGAAGAGGATCCGTTTCCCACCCGGCTGTTGCAGGCGGGCGCGGCGGGCTACCTCACCAAGGGTGCTGGCTTGAACGAGATGGTCCAGGCCATTCGTCTGGTTTTTGCCGGGCAACGCTACATCAGCCCGCAAATCGCCCAGCAATTGGCGATCAAGTCGTTCCAGCCAACCAACGATTCTCCCTTCGATGCGCTGTCGGAGCGGGAAATCCAGATTGCCCTGATGATTGTCGGTTGCCAGAAGGTGCAGATCATCTCCGACAAGCTGTGCCTGTCGCCAAAAACCGTCAACACCTACCGCTATCGTATCTTCGAGAAGCTTTCGATCAGCAGTGATGTCGAATTGACACTGTTGGCGGTGCGCCACGGCATGGTCGATGCCAGCGCCTGAAAATGACTGATTTGTTTGATCCAAGCGCGTTCCTGTCCACTTGCAGCGGTCGCCCCGGCGTGTACCGCATGTTCGACGGCGACGCACGCCTGCTTTATGTCGGCAAGGCCAAGAACCTCAAGAAGCGCCTGGCCAGTTACTTTCGCAAGACCGGCCTCGCCCCGAAGACTGCCGCCCTGGTGGGGCGCATCGCGCAAATCGAAACGACGATCACCGCCAATGAAACCGAGGCGCTGCTGCTCGAGCAGACGCTGATCAAGGAATGGCGCCCGCCGTACAACATCCTGTTGCGCGACGACAAATCCTACCCGTATGTGTTTCTGTCCGACGGGGCCTTTCCGCGCCTGAGCATTCATCGGGGTGCCAAAAAGGCCAAGGGTCGCTATTTCGGTCCTTATCCCAGCGCCGGGGCGATTCGTGAGAGCCTCAGCCTGCTGCAGAAGACCTTTTTCGTTCGCCAGTGTGAAGACAGCTACTACAAGAACCGCACCCGGCCCTGCCTGCAATACCAGATCAAGCGCTGCAAGGCGCCTTGCGTGGGATTCGTCGAGCCGCAGGTCTATGCCGAAGACGTGCGTCACTCGGTGATGTTCCTGGAAGGCCGCAGCAATGCGCTGACCGATGAACTGTCGGCAGCCATGGAAGACGCGGCGGTCAACCTTGAGTTCGAACGGGCTGCCGAGCTGCGCGACCAGATTGGCCTGCTGCGCCGCGTGCAGGACCAGCAAAGCATGGAAGGGGGCAGCGGTGATGTCGATGTGATCGCCGCGTTCATCAATCCGGGCGGCGCCTGCGTGCATTTGATCAGCGTGCGGGGCGGTCGTGTGCTGGGTAGCAAGAACTTCTTTCCCCAAGTGGGTATCGAGGAGGACGTGGCCGAGGTCATGGCGGCGTTTCTGGGCCAGTACTACATCAGCAGTCCGGAACGCGACTTGCCTGCCGAGTTGATCGTCAACGTGGTCCACGAGGATTTCCCGGCCCTGATCGAAGCCATCGACAAGCTTCGCGGTCGTGAACTGACCATCAGCCACCGCGTTCGTGGCACCCGTGCCCGTTGGCAGCAACTGGCCGTGACCAACGCCGAACAGGCCCTGGGCGCGCGCCTGGCCAACCGTCAGCACGTGGCGGCGCGGTTCGATGCCCTGGCCGATGTCCTTAACCTGGACGAGCCGCCGCAGCGGCTGGAGTGCTACGACATCAGCCATTCCAGTGGCGAGGCAACGGTGGCGTCCTGCGTGGTGTTCGGCCCGGAAGGCCCGATCAAGTCCGATTACCGCCGTTACAACATCGAAGGTGTCACGCCTGGTGATGACTACGCGGCCATGCACCAGGCATTGATGCGCCGCTTCGGCAAGCTGAAGGACGGGGAGGGCAAGTTGCCGGACATCTTGCTAGTGGACGGCGGCAAGGGCCAATTGTCCATGGCCCGCGATGTGCTCAATGAGCTGATGGTCCCCGACCTGATCCTGCTGGGCGTGGCCAAGGGCGCGACGCGCAAGGCCGGCTTCGAGACCTTGTACCTGAACGACGCTGCCCATGAGTTCACCCTCAAGGGCGATTCGCCAGCGTTGCACCTGATCCAGCAGATCCGTGACGAAGCCCACCGTTTCGCCATCACCGGACACCGTGCCCGCCGTGGCAAGACGCGCCGTACGTCTACACTGGAAGGTGTGGCAGGCGTCGGCCCGACGCGCCGTCGCGACTTGTTGAAACATTTTGGTGGATTGCAGGAACTGTCTCGTGCCAGCATCGAGGAGATAGCCAAAGCACCCGGTATCAGTAAAAAGCTCGCTGAGTCGATTTATGCAAACCTGCACAGCGAGTAGAATGCCCGTCAACCTTGTAGCCAGTTGTGCCGATGAATATCCCAAATCTGATTACCGTTCTACGCGTCCTGCTCATTCCGATCTTCATTTTGCTGTTCTATTTGCCGTACCACTGGAGCTACGTGGCCTCCGCCTCGGTCTTTGCCTTCGCCGCCGCGACGGACTGGCTGGATGGTTACCTGGCGCGACGCCTGGAGCAGAGCACGCCGTTCGGTGCCTTCCTCGACCCGGTGGCCGACAAGCTGATGGTCGCGGTGGCCTTGGTGCTGCTGGTACAGGAACACGGCAACCTCTGGCTCACCTTGCCGGCGGCGGTGATCATCGGCCGCGAAATCGTCGTCTCGGCGCTGCGTGAGTGGATGGCCGAGCTGGGCGCCCGCGCCCAGGTCGCCGTGTCGAACCTCGGCAAATGGAAAACCGCCGCGCAGATGCTGGCGCTGGTGATCCTGCTGGCCAACCCTTCGGACTTCAGCTTCTGGGTGCTGTTGGGCTATGCGCTGTTGCTGGTTTCCGCTGGGCTGACGCTGTGGTCGATGGTCCAATACTTGCGCGCCGCCTGGCCGCATCTGCGGACGGATGTAGAGCCGAAATAAAACTTTTTTGAATCAAGGGGTTGACGGCGTAATCTGAATCTATAGAATGCGCCACACCAAGACGCGGGAATAGCTCAGTTGGTAGAGCACGACCTTGCCAAGGTCGGGGTCGCGAGTTCGAGTCTCGTTTCCCGCTCCAAGATTCAGAAAAAAAGCCACTCAGATGAGTGGCTTTTTTTTGTCTGAAATTTATGTGCTGAGGTGTGAGTCGTTTCTCGTCTATCGTGGCCTCTCGAATCTCAACCTAGGTCAGGATCTAGGGAATCTGCTTTTAAAGTTTTAACTACGTCCTTCGGGTTTGCTTTGTAGTATTCAATCATATGGTTGCAATAATCACCGACGGTGTAAATTGTTAATTTTCCAGCAATTATCGATTTGTATTTTTCTCTGGTGCATACGTCCAGTATGTCACCTTCGATTACATCGTATTCATTTTTTCTGAATAAACCAGGAGGGCGAGTGGCTTTGAGGTCGCGTCCAAATACTGAGCTTTCATTAAAGGTATCTATAGGGGTGTTAAATATACTGGCAACTCGTTGCGTGGCAAGCTTGCGAATAGTTTTATCTTGATTTTTCATGTTTTAACTCATGTGTAGTCGACCCCATTGCCTGCGAATCTCTGTCGTGTGACGCATTGCGGCCGATATAGGCATGCAACCTACCAGAATTATCGTCGCGTTCGTGCGGACTCCAGCAAAGTATTAGTAGCACTCTGCCGAACAATCCTGCAATGTTTTCCATCGCTGCATTATGAATGCATGTATTGGGGTTTAATGTAATTCTGTTCAGGTCGTCATCTGAGACAGTCGTGTCGATATACTGTATCGCCCAATTCTGAAAGTCAGGATGTGTTTTTGCTAATGGGATAAATGTATATCAGCAATGCCCAGCTGCTGGATGATGTAAGCATTCCCTCAAGATAACGTGGCCGCCCACGCAAACGCTGCAATGGGTTGCTTACCGACGAGGGTTACGGCATTGAAGCACTGCGTCGATATCGCGATCAGTATCGAACGCAACTCGCCATCCCGCTGCGCTCGATGAAGCGCAAACCCAAACCCGATCTGTCAAGACTGTTTGATCGGCCCAAGTACCGACAACGCCATATCATCGAACGTATGTTTGGCTGGCTGAAAGAGAACCGCAGGATCATGACGCGCTTCGACAGGCTCGCGAAAAGCTATGCCGCCATGGTTTAACTGGCTTGTTCCATACGATGTTTGCGATATCTTTTTGCGTATAGAGCCTAAGGCTTGCCTGATGGCGATTGTGTTGAAGATGGATGCCCGAAAGCAGCCGTGATCCTATCCATGAAATTCAATACCAAGTCTACCGAGTACCCGGCAATCAGCGCGATCCCAATCTGAGGTAAGTTGCCCAAGGCGTCCGTCTTCGAAGGGGCGATCAACACCAGAGACGCGACGCCCAGGATCGGTCCGAGGGCCAATCGCGCTGACCCAAGCAGGCGCCGTGTCCAGGTGAACGTGAAGGTCTCCAGTTGTGAACTGACGGAGCGCAACACAAACACGCAGCTACCCAGCAAGCCGTACAACGCTGGCAGGAGCAGGCGATAGAGAATATCGTATTGGTTTTGGGCCTGTTGGCGAGGACGATATTCATCAACAGACTCGCCTAGTGACAATGTGGGGCGCTCGGAAGACTCCATAGGAGGGGCAATATCTTTGGGAGAAGACCTTGTTGTAATGGGCGGCTCATCAAAGAATGTAACCATCCAGAATGTCCTGGAGAAATTTAGCAAGTTGGCGGCGGAAGCGCGTTCCGACTGTATTGCGCGATTTTGCTCATAGGCTGCTACAAAGACAGAGTAGGCGGCGATTTGTTTTGCCTTGGCTTCAGTTGTAACGGGAACGTTGTTTGTAGGGTCCAGTGATTTTATAACCAGTGTCGCATTTTGACTTTCCACCCAGAGTTTCAACACGGTATCAATGGAGGTCTTGTTCTTCGCGACCAGATCATCAAGGCCTTGAATGCGCGAGGAAAGCTGTACCGCCTGAATTTGTGCGCAGAGTATTATCAATAAGGTGGCCATCGACCCCCACGCGACATATTTGCTGGCCCGATTGGTAAACAGACCGATCAATGAACTTCCGGTAACCAGCCCCGTGTCTTGAAGGCTGGCGATGGTCACTGGCCGCACGGCGACGGCCAACTTCGACAGCGACGTCCAAAATGCCGCTTCTTGGTCAAGCGTCAATTCCCCCTTATCGAGCGCCTGCTCTGCGCCAATTACTGCTTTCAAGTCAGCGTCGGCAATCGGAATTCCGGCTTGTGTAGCGAATGCCAACAGAAGCTTGGCTCGCTTGACCGAGTCTGCGAGATGATCGGTTTTAGGGAGCACAATAGGCATGTTTTGCGATCCCCTCTGAAATGAAAACAAGATTATAGACTGTTACACGAGCGTAACACTGTTCGTTATTTTTATGCCGCGAACAAGAGTCGCTCATAGACTATAAGTCTTTATGGTGCCGAATGGCTCGGTTAATGCTGACGTTAGCACTAGGTCATTTGGGTGTCTAGTTTCAGTTGTTGGTGGGGTGTCAACTAATTTAGTCTCCTTTGTGGCGTTTTCCAGAGTTCTGCAATAACGCTATTTCAATCGATTGCGTTATTTCTTTTTAGAAGCCAGCGCGATATAGCGGTGCCGCGGAAAATAAACTAGCGTGTAATGGCTGCACTGATGTTCGGGATGTCAGGGAGGATGGCGATGCGTCTGGTCATTGCACTGATGCTGCTGTGTCTGGCGGGCTGCGCCAAGGACCTCACTCCCGGCCTGGTGGGTTGCGCCGAAGATCGCTCTCCACGGGAGGACTGTGGTAAAGAGCCCACCGCCAACGAACACAATCTGACCGAGCCGAAGATCACCTACCTCGGCGTAGGCGGCTGGCTACTCAACTGGCACGGCAACGGCCTGTTACTCGCACCGTCCTTCAGCAATCCGAACGTCCCCATCTTTGTTCGCGCGAATGAGCAGCGTATCGCCGATTACCTGCCGGACGTGAAGAACGTAAAAGTCCTCCTGATTGGCCATGCGCATTATGACCACTTGCTCGATGTTCCAGTGATCATGCAGCGCTACGCGCCCGACGCGATTGCTTACGGCAACAGAACGGCCGGCCCGGCTTGCTGCCGCGTAAGGCAGGGACTTTGTTCCTCCAGACCACCCAAAGGAGGTGTTTTTCAATCTCAAACAAGAAATCAGGTACTGAACTCGGTCCTCGATGCCCCTCTGCACTTGCTTCGCAATGGTTCGCTCGGACGTGGACGGAAACCGTTGCATAAACCAGCCTGGAAGGATGCCCCTACATGAGTACGCTTCGCGCGCCCGCACTCGGTCCCATCGTGGGACACACTACCTATCGTTCGTGCCGGCTGTGGATTGCCGCCTCGGATTGCCTCGATCGAAAAGAACTCGATGAAGAGGTCCGCTCCATTGGCGTGCTAGGTGTCGTAGGAAAAAACGGCAAGGTAAAGCCGGGCGATATCTTCTATTTTCGCCTGCCCCGCGAATACGACCGTACCGGCACGTTGAATCTGGGCGTAGACAAGTCCCTCTGGAAAGATGCGGCAGAGGAAAAAAAACTGCAGCCTTACACGCTCAATCCCGCCACCACCTACACCGTGCGCATGGCGTCGCTGAATCAGGATGACGCGTATCCCAATGACAGCAATGTAACCAGCGAGGAGATTGCGTCCAAGCTCCCAGACGCGTCCGTATGGGCCGACAAGTTGAATCTCGAAAATGGTTTGGGCGAAGCGTTTGCCGAGGCTACGTTCACCACACAGCCAGCGCCAGGACAAGCCGCATCCCCACTCAGTTTTCTGCTGGGCTCGTGCCGTTATCCAGGTTTGCTATGGAAGCGCAAGGAAGCCGACCGCATCTTTCGCCCCATGCTCAAGCAGCACGAGGCAAGGCCGGTCAACCTGTCACTCATGGCCGGGGATCAGATCTATGCGGACATGTTCAATCGCCTGGTGCCAATCGGCCTGGCGGATACCTACGCGGAGTTTCAGGAGCGCTACCACACTGCGTTCGGGTCCCGGAACATGCGTAAGCTGTTGAGCCGCGTGCCAACCTACATGATCCTGGATGACCATGAAATCGAGGATAACTGGTCGCAGGATCGCCTGCACCAGAGCAATGGTAAAAGGATGCTCTTCAACCTGGCCATTGGTGCCTACATGAGTTACCAGTGGAGTCACGGGCCGCGTTTCACCGACAGCTATGTAAATGATCCGGCGTACGGGGTGCCAGCCTCGCTCAAGCGCATGGGCACCCTGAACCTGTTTTACGACTTCGTTTGCGCCGGCTATCCGTTCTTTGTACTGGACACCCGCACCCAGCGTTTTCTCGCCGACCTGCCGGGGCTGGCCGACAATCACTTGCTGGGTCGGCCCTCTCTTGATCCCAACGAACCGAGCCAGTTGGATCGGGTATGCGCGTGGCTGACGCACATGCAGCAAACCCGCGGCAACGTGCCGAAGTTCATCGTATCTTCCAGCGTCTTCCTGCCAAACGGGGTGGACACCTTGCTCAGCGATGAACACAAGGAGAAGGATGACTCCTGGCCGTGCTTTCCCAACACACGCCGGCGGATTCTGCAAACAATGGTGGACGGGAACGTGCAGAACGTGATCTTCCTCTCCGGCGACATCCATTGCTCCAGCGTGGCGCAACTGGAGTTCTCGGCCCCCGCTGCGGCGCTCAAGGCTTACTCCATCGTCTCCTCCGCATTTTATTGGCCGTTTGCTTTCGCCGATGGCGACCCCGCTGGCTACGTCCACAATTCACGCGCTGCGAATACCCAGGATGGCTTTGCCATCAGTCCGGCCCAGGGCATCATGCACTACAGGGCGTGGGGCTTCACCCAGGATGACAATTTCTGCCGAGTCGACGTGGACCCGGTGGCGGCGGAACTGGCCGTGCAGGCCTTCGACGAGGATGGGGATCCGATTGCACGAAGTCACGGAGACGGTCAGATACGCAAGATGCCGGAGAGACTGAAGCTGGCGCCTTGGTGACACGGCGTACGTTCCCGAGGCTTGGCCTGTCTGCTGTGCGGGGTGTTCTGCGTGCCGTCGGTGGGAGGTTTGGTCGAAGGCGTGACCATGGGGGCTCAGGTCGTGGCGCAAATCAAAGGCGTGTTGCTGACGACGGTCTACTGCTTTGTCATCAGTTGGGTCGTCCTCAAGGTGATCAATGCGGTGACCGGTTTGCGCGCTAATGGATGGTGTTGGATCTGACCGAGCACAACGAGCGTACTTACAACCATTGAGATCTTTGCAACTCTATAAACGCCGGGGTGTGTATTTGTTGAACATTCCCCCGCCCAGGCGCTATGGTCGGGCTCAATGCTCGCGTGAATCACGGATTGGCAATGAATGCCAAGCTTCTGAAACCCTGATCCAAGCGACAGTTAGTCCAACGTGTTGTCCATGGTAGCGTTAGGAATACTTTTAAATGGCGAGTTCCAATTCACCCCAGTCGACGCAAGACTTCAGTCAAAACTTGCGCCTTCTCTGCGGGTACTATAAATCGGTGGCGATGGTGTGCCGCTCCCTCGATATCAACCGCCAGCAGTTCAACAAATACTTGGGGGCGCAGGCGACTCCCTCACTGTTCACCCTTCGCAAGATATGCGCTTTTTTCGGGGTGGATGAGGATGAAATATTCTCCGAGCACGAGTCGTTCCGCGCTTTGCTCAACAGACAGCGCACAGTGCGAGAGCCGGACAGCGCAGTACCAGCCGATTTTTTCCCAAGCTCCGCGCAGGAACTGTCGAAGTACCAGGGTTACTACTTTGTCTATTTGATGTCGCCCTCCGGATCAGGGGAGGTGATCAAGTCGATTACCCGCTTGACCCGTTCCGGCAACAAGATCCTGAGTAAAACCTACGAGCGAGTGAGGTTGGGTGATGACCAACTGAAGAGTTTCGGCATCAATAAATATCGGGGGTTCTGCTTTGCCTCATCCGATCTGATTTACATCGTCGAGCACGAATACCTATCGTCTCGGGGCTACATCTGGTCGGCGCTTTACCCGTCCTATCGCAGTCGTTTCCGCTTTCTCAACGGCTTGGTGCTCGGCGTGTCGGGCGACAATTTTCGACGTCCTTTTGGTGCGCAGATTGTGTTTGAGTACCTCGGTGAATCGATCGATCTGCGTAACGCGCTTTCCAGTTGCAGCTGCTTCCCGATTGATGCCCCTGAGATCCCCAGCGAGGTGAGGGCGCGGCTGCTGATCCGCCCATCCGAGGGTGAGTTCAACCTCGTTCCGCCGTTGTTCTAACCCCGCTTTAAAAACAGACGCCAGGTGACGCTTTCAAGCGTCATCAGGCGTTTTTTTCTTAGCGCTCGCGAAATTGAGCTGGCGGTGCGGCAGATCAATAATGAGCCACACCGCTCAACAGGCAGTTTCACGAACGACCAATTACGTCGTTCATTCCAGCTGGATTAATGCCTGCTCGTGCAAGTGACCCGCTGCGCCCATCATAAAAATAAGAGGAACACCGATGAACTTCAAAAGAACATTGATGGCAGGGTTGATGGCGCTTTCCGTGTCTGCGCCGTTGACCAGTGGCTTGGTGTGTGCGGCAAACAATACCTTGGTTGTCGCTGATCGAGCCTCTTTCAAGGATTGGGATCCAGCCTCGGCGTTTTCGGAAGAGGTGCGGGTGCTGGGCAATATCTACGAGACGCTTCTGGTCTATAACGCTCCGGGCAGTGCCGAGGAGTTTTCCCCTGGGCTCGCCACGTCCTGGGAAAGCAGCGACAACGGCAAGACCTGGACCTTCAAGCTGCGGCACGGTGTTAAATTTCATGACGGTTCGCCCTTCAACGCCGCCGCGGTCAAAAAATCCATCGACTACGTCAAAGGGCTAAAACAAGGCGCTGCGTATGTATGGAAAGCCCTGGATTCCGTCGAGGTCGTCGCTGACGACACGGTAGTGCTCAAGTTCCAGAATCCCACTCCGGCCAATCTGATCGCGGCAGGTCAATATGCGGCTTACATCATCGCCCCGGCGGCGGTGGATAAAGGGCATG
The DNA here is from genome assembly GCF_002001065.1 of Pseudomonas sp. A25(2017). Classification (NCBI taxonomy): domain Bacteria; kingdom Pseudomonadati; phylum Pseudomonadota; class Gammaproteobacteria; order Pseudomonadales; family Pseudomonadaceae; genus Pseudomonas; species Pseudomonas sp. A25(2017). The sequence continues at coordinate 180,993 of NZ_MUOA01000051.1, forward strand.
ACTGGATGATGGCTCCCAACGCCATCGGCACCGGCCCCTATAAGCTTGGCCAGGTTGAACAGGGCCAGCAAGTGGTACTCGAACGTTTCGATGGCTACTGGGGAGGCTGGAAAGAAGGGCAATTCGATCGGGTCATCGTAAAAGTCGTATCGGAAGCCTCTACACGTACCCAGATGATCAAAAATGGCGAGGCCGGTGTCGCCTGGGATATCCCTCTTGATCAGCTCAAGGTGTTGGGAGAGAACCCCGCCATCAAGGTGAGCACCGCGCCTTCGTGGAAGAACTTCCAGTTCTTGATCAATACCCAGAAGTACCCTACGGATAACGTGGCATTTCGTCAGGCGCTGCAATATCTCTGGGACTATGAAGGTGTCACCAACGATATTTTGCACGGCTACGGCAGTGTGTCCAAGGGACCTTTGCCCAGCAGTATCTGGGGGCATGCCAGCGTGCCTATGGCTTCTTACGATCTGGATAAAGCCCGACAATTATTGGAAGCCTCCGGCGTACCTAAGCAGGACTGGAAGGTCTCGATGCAGTACATCAGTGGTGTCTATGCAAACGCTGCTGAACTCTTCCAGGCGACCGCCTCCCAAGTTGGTTTGGAAGTGGAGTTACGCCCCGGTGAGTGGGGGGTGATCTGGGATAAGGCGAAGAAGTTGGACACCGCTCCCAACCTGCAATCCATGGCTTGGTGGCCAACGTATCCGACACCCAGCGATTGGCTTTTCAGTGAGTTCCATACCGAGAAGACAACGCTGTTCAATCTGTCTCATTACAGCAACCCAATTTTTGATCGGTTGATCGAAGAGGCGGCGGCGCTGGAAGGCAGTGATAGGACAAAATCCTCTGAAAAGTACGTTCAGGCCCAGCAGCTCCTGGCTAAGGACGCTCCTGCGATCTGGTACGCCGACGTGCAGCAGATACGTGTCTCCCGCAAAGACATCAAGGGTATGGAAAAGAGCCTGAACCCTGCTTATGAGGCAATTCTCTATTACAACTTGAATCGCTGAATGCCGAGTTGTTTGCGATGAAGTTGTAGGTGTAGGCCTGATTTACCTTGTAAACCGACAGTCGGTTGATTCGCCCGGTTACTCCTCAAGAGCTAATTTTCTTTTGAGGGCTTTGTGCTGGGCGTAAGAAGTCAGGGCCAAGTTTATTAGCCACAAAAGGTAGTATAAATGGCGAAGTATATAGCCCAGCGATTGGTAGTGATGTTCTTCATTCTTCTGGGCGTGTTGACCATCACCTTCGTTCTGAGCCGAGCTCTTCCCGGATCCCCGGTAGAGATGATGCTGGGGAACCACCCCACGGCGGAGCAGATTGCCGTCGCGCGGGAAAAACTGGGGTTGGATAAACCTCTGCCGATCCAATACTTCAATTACATCGGCGATCTTCTCCAGGGTGATTTTGGCACCAGTTTGCGCACCGGGCGGCCGGTGGCGGAGGAGGTCATCAGGCGGGTAGGCGCGACGTTTGAACTGACATTCCTGGCGATGTTCTGGGTGGTGCTGCTCGGGGTGCCAATCGGCGTCATCTCGGCGGCCCGGCAGAACTCAGTGGTCGACAACGTGGCACGAGCGGGGTCCATCGCCGGGACGGCATTTCCCGTTTTCATCTTGGCCATGGGGTTGCAGTTGCTGTTCTACGGCAAGCTCAATTGGTTGCCCCTGCAAGGACGTATCGATGCTTCCATTCTTCTCGATAGCCCCTTTGAGCGCGTGACCGGTTTTTACCTGATCGACACGCTGCTGGCCGGTAATTTCGTAGCACTGTGGAGCGCCATCAAACACCTGACGCTGCCCGTGCTCACCCTGGTGGTCGTGACCTTGGCCACTGTCACCCGGATCACCCGCAACATGATGGTGGAGGTGCTCTCCGAGGAGTACATCCGTACGGCGGTTTCTTACGGCGTACCCAAGTGGCGTATCCATTACGCCTATGCCTTGAAGGCGACAATGATTCCGCTGCTGACAGTGGTGGGCCTGACCTTCGGTTACCTGCTCGGCGGTGCAGTCGTTGTCGAGTTCGTTTTCGATTGGCCCGGCCTGGGCGGTTTCGTGGTGTTTTCGATTGCCCAGAATGATTTCCCCGCTGTGATGGGGGCCACCCTGGTGCTGGCCACGACGTATCTGTCGATCAACCTGATTGTTGATCTCTTGTATCACCTTGTTGATCCGAGGCTGCGAGTCCAATGAGTATCCAAGACGTATCCCTGTCCATGCCCTCGCGAGCCCCATCATGGCGCATCAAGGCCCTGGCGTTTGCCTGCGATAACAAGTTGTTTGTATTTGGCGCGCTGTTATTGCTGCTGATCATCCTGGCGGCCATCTTCGCCCCCTGGCTTGCGCCTTATGAACCGAACAAGATTGTCTTTTCCCAAAAGTTAATGGCACCCAACTGGGCACACTGGATGGGCACCGACGAGTTTGGTCGCGACATCCTTTCTCGGGTGCTTTATGGCGCACGCACCTCGCTGATCATCGGAGTGAGCGTGACGCTGATTGCGATGCTGATCGGGATTCCGATTGGGCTTGTTTCCGGTTACTTCGGTGGTCGAATTGATACGCTGCTGATGCGTGTCTCGGACGTATTCCTGGCTTTTCCGCCGCTGTTGTTGCCGATCGCTATCACCGCTGCGCTGGGGTCGGGATTGGCCAACGCCATGTTAGCGCTCGCGGTCTCCTGGTTCCCTTGGTACGCGAGGATCATGCGCGGTGCGGTAGTACGGGTTCGTTCAGAAACCTATATCCATGCCGCTCGCTCCATGGGTGTCAGTCATTTCCGTATCTTGCTTCGCCATGTCCTGCCCAATGCCACCACGCCTGTGATCGTGCAGGGCTCCATGGACTTTGGTTACACCATTCTCGCCGCTGCCTCGCTGAGCTTTATCGGGCTGGGGGCCAAGCCGCCCATGGTCGAATGGGGGTTGATGGCCGCGGCGTCGCGCTCGCAATTGCTCGAAAATCCCTGGACGGTGCTGTTCCCCGGCGTTGCGATTTTTGTCCTGGTACTGGCCGTCAACCTGGTGGGCGACGGGCTGCGCGATGTGCTCGATCCAAAGAAGGGGATGCGCTGATGATCAACGAATCCTTGCAATCGTCTACTCCCGAACATCTCGCCGCGTCGAATAACGACGCCGCTCAAGAGTTGGTGCTGGAAGTGGAAGGGCTGACGGTATCTTTTCCTGGTTTGTTCAAGACCGTAAAGGCCGTACGCGGCATCGACCTCAAGGTCAGGCGCGGCGAGATCCTTGGATTGGTGGGGGAGTCGGGCTCGGGCAAGTCCATGACGGCCATGTCCTGCCTTGGATTGATGCCTGAGGCCGCTCGGCTGGGCGGCAGTGTCAAGGTCGCCGGACAGCAGGTCAACGGTGCGTCGGTATCGCAGCTAGCGGATTTGCGCGGCGGAGGGGCGGCGATGATCTTTCAGAATCCGATGAAGGCGCTCAACCCGTTCTTCACGGTCGGACGGCAGATGTTCGATGTCATCGGTTGCCATCGGCAACTGAGCAAGACGCAAATCCGCGCCGAGGCGCTGAGCTCGCTGGAGGCGGTGAGCATGCCTGATCCTTCTCTGGCGCTAGCCAAGTATCCGCACCAGATGTCTGGCGGCCAGTTGCAGCGGGTGGTGATTGCCATGGCGTTGGCCTGTCGACCGAAACTGCTGATCGCCGATGAGCCGACCACCGCGCTGGACGTCACGGTGCAGGCGCAGATCATCGCCTTGCTGCGCAAGCTGGCGCAGGAGCAGGACCTGGCGATTCTGTTTATCACGCACAACCTTGGGGTGGTGGCTTCGCTCTGTGATCGGGTGGCGGTGATGTATGCCGGCGAAGTGGTGGAGAGCGGTCCGGTGGGCCAGGTGTTCCAGCGACCTGCGCACCCTTACACCCTGAAACTGATGGGCACCGTGCCAAAGTTGGGGCAGGGGGCTCAGCCCCTGGGCTTCATCCCGGGGCAGGTGCCGAACATGGCGGCTCCCCCGCCTGGCTGTGCCTTCAACCCGCGTTGTGAGCGCGCCACCGGGCGATGCGTCCAGGCTGCGCCGAGGGTGGAAATCGGCGAGGAACACTGGGTGGCTTGTCACAACACGTTGGTCAAGGTGTGAGGCTTCTTTGAAAGGTAAACGGCTATGAATAACAACAAACAGCCCGCGCTGCTGAGCGTCACTCAGTTGCACAAGACCTACGCCAGCCGCGACGGCCTGGTGACCGCCATCGACCACATCAGCCTGGAGGTGCAGGTCGGTGAGACGGTCGCGCTGGTGGGGGAATCCGGTTGTGGAAAAAGTACGGTGGCCGCGACCTTGCTCGGTCTGCTGCCAGCCGACAGTGGGCAAATTCTGGTCGAAGGTCACCCGCTGCCTACTGATGCCAGGGCGCGGGGCAGGAGCTTGAGCATGGTGTTCCAGAATCCCTACGCCTCGCTGAATCCGAAAATGACAATCAAGGCAATTGTTGCCGAGCCGCTGAAGGTTGCCTTTGGTTTGCGCGGTAGTGCCTTGCGCGCGCGCATTCTCTCGCTGTTGGGAAATGTGGGGATGGGCGAGGAACACATGGAGCGCTATCCCCATGAATTCTCCGGTGGCCAGTTACAGCGTATCGCTATCGCCCGGGCCCTGGCGCTGGAATCAAAACTGTTGATCCTCGATGAGCCTACGGCGGCGCTCGACGTGTCGGTCCAGGCCCAAGTGCTGCAATTGCTCAAGACGCTGCAGACCGATAATGGCCTGAGCTACCTGTTCATCAGCCACGATCTTGCGACGGTCGAATATCTGGCGCAGCAGGTGCTGGTGATGTACTTGGGGCGCATCGTCGAGGCCGGGCCTGTGGGGCAGGTGTTCGGTCGACCGCGTCATCCCTACACCCGTGCGCTGCTCAATTCAGTGCCCTCCATCGACCCGGAACGCCGTGACCAGTTGCAAGTCCTGAGCGGCGAGATCCCCAGCCCCTTGAACCGGCCTACCGGGTGCCACTTCGCGCCCCGTTGCCCGAGGGTCAGTGAGCGTTGTCGCCGAGAGGTGCCAGCCGAGACCCAGGATCATGGCCACCGTTTTTCTTGCCACCACCCTCTGAACGATGAGAGCTGAACCCCTATGTACAATAAAAATGACATGACCGCTCCTGGCATTGGTTATCAGGATTTAAGGCTGATGCAGGGCTATCCGCCGCCCCGGGAAAAGCAAGTCCGTCAGCACAACTGGGACAGTCCGCCCTATAACCGCTGGTCGTTCCAGCACATGAGCCAGCTGTTTCCGGTGGCTGCTATTCATCGTGGTCCCGGGCCGGTCAGCGAACTCAAGCGCAACGAGCGTTCACTGGACGACGTACATTTCCAGCGGGTCGACGGCGGGCAAACCGATCTGGCGACCTTCCTGACCGATAGCTACACCGATGGTTTCTTGGTGCTTCATCAGGGCAAGGTGGTTTCCGAGCAGTATTTCAATGGTATGCAGCCGCACACGTTGCATCTGTTGCAATCGGTATCCAAGACCATCGTCGGCAGCCTGGTCGGCAGGTTGATAGGCCAGGGCAGAATCGATCCCCAAGCGCACGTCAGCCACTATGTGCCCGAGCTTTCGGCAAGCGGCTATGGTGATGCCCGGGTACAGGATCTGCTGGATATGCGCACGGGCGTGAGGTTCAGGGAGGACTACACCGATCCGGATGCTGAATTCATCCAGTTGGATATCGCCTCGGGTTGGCGTGAACGGGGAGAGCGAGAGTCTCCTGACAGCATTTATGGTTTGTTGAAGTCGCTGAGTAAAGACCGTGAGCATGGTCAGTTCTTTGAGTATCGCTCGGTGGATACCGACGTGTTGGCCTGGGTTTGTGAGCGGGCCTGCGGCGAGCGGCTCCCCGTTTTGTTGAGTCGAGAGATCTGGTCAAGACTGGGGGCAGAGCAAGACGCGAATATCACCCTCGATTGTGTTGGAACTGCATTGGCCGATGGCGGGATGAGCGCCACGCTGCGCGATCTCGGGCGTTTTGCCCAGATGTATTTGCAGGGTGGACATTTCAATTGCCAGCAGATCGTCCCAGAGACGTTTGTGCGTGCATGCGGACGTGGTTCCACACCCGCTTTCGAAGTCCTCTACGGCTACTACACCAAGAGCTTTCCGACTGCGGCTTACAGCAATCAGTGCTGGGTATTGGACAGTGAGCAGGGCACCTACTCGGCGCGCGGAGTATTTGGTCAGAGTATCTATTGGGATCCGGCTGCTGAAGTGGCGATCGTAAAGCTTTCCAGTTGGCCGGACTTTATCAATCCAGAGTGGACGTTGGACACCTTCCGTGCTTGTGCCGCTGTGGTTGAAGAACTTCAACGCAACTGACGCCGAAGTTTAAACGACAGCGGCTTCTCAAACACCGTTTAGCCCGCTAGCACCTGGACGCTGTTCCAGCCTCAGTCTCGGCGGGCCATACCTATTTCATCCAGACCGCGCTTTGTCGTGGCCGGGATGGTTGTTGCCAAAAATAAAACTTAAAGACGGAGCGACCATGAACTTGAATACCACCCGGGCCTTGTGCTCATTGATCCCGCTGGCGCTGTCGTACGCGCTGTCCACGCCTGCGATGGCGATACAGGTCACTGACAATCTCAATCTTGGTGGCGCGGTCCGGGCGCGTTGGGACTATGACCCGGATCGCGACATCCAGAAGTTCAACTTCGATACCGTGATCCTCTCCGCCAAGTACAACTCTGATACTTGGATCGGCGAGGCCAAGTACCGTTTCTACGGACGAGCCTACCCTTACCAGTACACAGAAAACGTAGGTGACGTCCAGTTCGCCGAGTTCGCCTGGATCGGCTACAAGTTCAACCCTGACCAACAAATCCAGGTCGGTCTGAACCAGGTGCCGTTCGGTTTGCAGCCGTATTTTGGCAGCACGTTCTATCAAACCCTGGGCAACGTCGTGGGACTGGAAGACCTGGAAGAACTTGGCGCCAAGTACATCCAGCAAAGCGGTGACTGGAATATCCAGGCCGGTTACTACGTTCGCCCTGCCTCGCAGGGCAAAGGCACCAGCAAGGGCGAAACCTACTCCAGCGTTGTCTCCGAAGCGGACAGCTATGTCATCGACGGTAGCAACAACCAGGAACGCAACACCGTGGTACTGCGGGTGGCCAAGGCGATGGACTTGGGGCCGTGGAAGTCCGAAGTCGGGATTTCTGGCCTGACCTCGTCCCTGGAGAACCGCGACACCAACAACGACGGCCGGCGCAATGCCGTGGCAGTGCACTACATCGGTAAAAACGGGCCATGGGGCGTGCAACTGCAAGCTGCGCGACAGCAGATGTCCCCGCGCAACCCCGGCACTGATGAACTGGTGACTTTCGGCGGTTACGACGCCACTTACAACGTCGCCAGTCGCGGCAACTTGTACGTGGCGGATGTGAGCTACGACGTTGGTGGCAAGTACCTGTTCGATCAGATCAGCGGTGTGCAGCTGTACGCCAACTACAGCGCCTTCGATAAATCCGCAGACGACTTCAAGACCTCGCAACGGATGATTTTCGGCACCTCGTTCTCCCTCAGCAAACTGTGGATCGCCACGGAATGGTTGTACGGCAAGAATGATCCGGTCATCGGTGGCAGCAGCCTCACCCAGAGTCTGGGGGCTGGTGGTAGTGATCAGTGGGAAAACCAGCTGTATATGAATATCGGCTATTACTTCTGATTTGGATTTTTTGGGCAACTTACGGATGTTCGCGTAGACCCAATGGCAGAGCTGGGAATCATACCTCTGGTCCTTGATACCCCTCCAAAACAAGTCCGGAATCAAGTCTTTTCCTGCTCCGGAAAGAAAGTAAAACCCTTAGATTTCAACGAGTAGGACACCTGATACGAGTCTCGTTTCCCGCTCCAAGATTCACAAAAAAGCCACTCGGATGAGTGGCTTTTTTGTGCCTGGGATTTCCCAATGTCAGTGGCTGTGTGGCGATCGTCTGTATTGTTTCCGCACTTACCCTGCCGCGATGCGCCTCGAAAGCACAAGCACACGCCGGCTTGAGGTTCGACTTCTTCGCATTGGTCGCTTTCGAATAGTATTGGACGAGTCTTCGCTTAGTGGATTTTCGCAGAGCGGACTGATCCTCGAGATTGGGAACAGCTTCCACGAGTTAGGAATTATCAGCGTTCAACGGCCCCACCATAAGTACTGAACAGTACGCGGCGATCAAACCAAGCATGATGTACTGCCAAGGTCTAGATCTGTTCAGCCGAGGTATAGAACTTCAGTTCCTAGGCGGCAGCTGCAACCGTAAGCGTGTCAGATTCGCCTCGTCATCGATCTCCAGCTCCAAGCTTCCTTGCTGGGCTTCAGCTAGTAGTTTCGCTGAGTAGGTACCCAGCCCCGTACCGCCAGATTTGCCATCGCTTGCGTATTTTTCGAAGAACCGTGACCGAAATGCTACGGGTACCGCTGGCTGGTTCTCCATTACCAATTCGATATGCTCGGCAGGTATCAATGTCAGTCGCACGCGACTTTTCTCAGGAGCCGCCTCGCAGGCATTCTTCAGCAAGTTGTTCAGTAGCGAAAAACACAGCAATTCGTCTCCACTGGCTAGCACCGGTGTTGATTCGTTGGTGTGTTCCGCCACTACCTCGATGGTCAGTTTTTTTGCCTGATAGGTCAGCCTGGCCGATTCGCATAGGCGCCGTACCAGGGGCAGCAGTTCGACCGCGACCGGCTTAAGTTCGAAATTACCGGTTTCGATTTTGTAGATGTCGCCAGCCATGTCGATCATTCCTAGCAGGTTCTGGCTGTCGGTTTCCAGGCTATGCAACATTTGCATCTGGCGTGGCAGCAGATTGCCGCCTTCGAGCAGGCTGCGGGCCAAGCCGAGGATATTGCACAGCGGCGCCTTCAGATCATGACGTGAAATACTGCTGGCTTCCTCACGCAAGCGTTCCAGCTCCAGCATGGTGTCGTATTCCTGCTGCAGCGCGTTGCGCTGTTCGACCAGGCGCAACAGATTGCTTACCCGAAGGTGTAGCGACTTGGGATCCACCGGCTTACTGACAAAATCCACTGCGCCCAGCTCCAACCCGCGCAGCTGGGCTGCCGGATCGCTCATGGCGGTGATAAAGATGATCGGGATGCGGCTAGCGCTGGGATGGCTGCGCAGGTGCTGGGCCAGCTCGAAACCATCCATGTTCGGCATCATTACATCCAGCAGAAGAAGATCTGGCGGGGTCTCGGAAGTACAGAGGGCCAACGCGCGGCGTCCGTCGCGCGCCGCCAGTATGCGGTACTCGTCCTGAAACAACCCGGCAATCAGCGCTAGGTTGTCCGGTACGTCATCGACAACCAGCAATGTCGGACGGTATTCCTCCTTTGACTCTTGAGTTGGTTCAGCAATCACTGGTGGCGAATGCAACCGAGGACGATGGTTCATAGCACGCGTTATGCGCTGCGAAAGGTCGTTGGCGGTAAAGGGTTTGATAAGAATGTTGCTGACCCCGGCAGCGATGGCCTCGGTGATGCCTCTTGCTGACTCTCCCAGCCGCAATGCCAGGGCTCGGTCGAAGTCAAACAGCCCGTTATCGCTAAGACAGGTCAAGGCCGCCAGGATTGGAGCCAAGCAGTACTGCACCTCGATCAATAAGTTGCGAACAGTCACCTTCGTGATGACTTGACCCTCTATCGAACAGAGCCACGCGATGAATCTGAAAGAAAGGTTAGACCAGTATTAGGAGCGGAGGAGGCTGGTTGGGTGATGATCTTGAACATCAATCGTACCGGTGCACTGCTAGTGCTGGGCCTGTGGCCGCTGCAGGATTACTGGAGGTGTTAAAGCTTTCCAGCATCCCCTGTGCGCTCATCGGTTTGCCCAGTAGGTAACCCTGCAAGATGTCGCACCCCAACTCTGTAAGCATCTCTTGTTGTTCAGAGGTTTCCACACCCTCGGCGACGATCCTCAGACCCAGCGTTTTGCCAAGCGCTACTATCGCCGAAACGATGGCCGCGTCGTCGTTGTTTTTAGCCAGCTCGGTGATGAAGCCTCGGTCGATCTTCAGCTCATTGGCTGGCAGGCGCTTGAGGTAAAGCAGGCTGGAATATCCGGTACCGAAGTCGTCAATGGAAATACTGACTCCCAGCGCTGACAACTGATCGAGGACGATCAGCGCGGCTTCCGCGTCGCGCATGGCAGTAGACTCGGTTACCTCCAGGGTCAGAAAGCGAGGTGGCAGACCGTTGCTTTGCAGTGCTGTACGCACGATGTCAACCAGTCCTGCATTGGCCAATTGTACCGTCGATAGATTGACCGCAATACTCCATTCTCCTTTACCTAGGGCGTGCCATTCGGCCATCTGCCGACAGGCTTCATTTATTACCCAGTTCCCGATTGGCACTATCAGCCCAGTTCGTTCGGCTAGGGGCAGAAAGCGATCCGGCGGCACTAGGCCCCAGTTTGGACTGTTCCATCGCAACAGGGCCTCAACACCCGTCATAGGGCCGTCGGGAGCAATCATTTTCGGCTGGTAGTGCAGGATGAACTCATTCTGGTCGAGGGCCTTGCGTAGATCCTGCTGCAACTGCAGTTGCTGGTGGGCATTGATATTCATGGTTCTTTCGAAGAAACAGTAGCCGTTTCGACCTTGTTCTTTGGCGTGATACATGGCCGCATCAGCGTTGACCATAAGCTCATGGTCGGTATGACCATCGACTGGAAAAATGGCAATACCAATGCTTGTGGAAACATGTACTGTCTGCCGCCCCAAGACGAATGGGGCCTTGATATCTTCCACCAGGCGTTGGGCGAGAGCCGCAGCGTCTTCCGGCTCGGCGAGGTCAATCAGCAGTACGAATTCGTCGCCCCCTAAGCGCGCTCCTGTATCTTCGCCGCGCTTGGCATTATTGATACGCGTAGCCACTTCCACCAGCAACTGGTCGCCGGTGTGATGGCCGTAGGTATCGTTCACCAATTTGAATCCGTCCAAGTCCATGAACAGCACGGCAAACTGGCTCTTTTGCCGGCCGGCTTTCTGAATCGCCTGCTCAAGGCGGTCGTTGAGTAGGATGCGATTGGGCAGACGTGTCAGATTGTCGTGCAGGGCCAGTTGCACTAGCTCACTGTTGGCGCGATCAAGGGAGTTGGCCAGTAGGCTGGTACGGACGTCGAGCATCGAGATAATCAGGGCAATTGCGCAGACGGCCAAGGTGACCAGGATCACCAGCACCACCAGCCATTTACTATCGATACCTGTGTTGACCGCACCGCATACACTGCCCAGCGGGAATTTTGCGGCTGACATGCCTGTGTAGTGCATTCCGACAATGGCGCACCCCATCACCAGGGAGGAGCAGAGGCGCGCGCGATTGATGTACTTGCCTTCTCCACGCAGGCGGAAGGCTATCCATAGCGCCGCTCCAGAGGCGAGGATGGCGATCAGCACCGACAGTACAAACAGCGACGGAACGTATTCCACTACGGGATTCATCAGCAGCGCCGCCATGCCGGTATAGTGCATGGCTGCAATGCCGATACCCATCAACACCGCGCCCACCAGCAGCCAAGACAGCGGCATTTCCTTTTGGCATACCAGCCAAAGGGCGAAGGCCGAGGAGGCGATGGCGATCACCAGCGATAGGCCAGTGAGGGTCAAGTCATAGCCCAATTCGATGGGCAGTTGGAAGGCCAGCATACCGATGAAGTGCATTGACCAGATGCCGGTGCCCATGGCGAATGAACCGCCCGCCAGCCAAAGTGCCGAGGCTTTTCCTTGGGTGCGCGTGACACGACCAGCCATGTTCAGCGCCGTATAGGAAGCTAAGATCGCGACAATCAGGGATAGCAGGACATATAGTCCGTTATAACTGCTTACAAGCATTGAAACTCCGGAAGTGTAGTCCAACTCTTTTGGTTATCGGCGGCACGGAAAATTTCTGAAGGAATCAGCTTTGGTGTAGTGACCTGCCAAAGTTGCCTGCGAAAGGTAAGCGTTCAGGCAATCAGAACTCGCGCAATATCGCCGTTAGTGCTTGGTCAAGAGGAGTGCAATTCCCCACCTGTAGTGACAAACAAGTGTGTCACTACAGGATTGTATCAGTTGATTTTTCTTGGCTTTATGCGGCAGATTCATGCCTTGAACAACTCGCTCGACAAGACGATGGATGACTCACTTGTTCCGATCCACCGAACGACCTAGACGAACTAGATCAATTTTACCTTCGATGTAATCCTCTAATGCATCTATGTCCATGGGGTGACCAAATAGATATCCCTGATAGTTATGGCAACCCATAGCAGCCAGCATGTCACGTTGTGCTCGTGTTTCAACCCCCTCAGCGATGGCCGACAAGCTCAGTTGTTTGCCAATCATCGCGCAGGTTTTTCCAGCGCACCCACACCATCATCACCCCGTGCGACGAGCTTGTAAGCGTCTGCGAAACACATCTTGCTCATGTTCAGCGTTTGTCTGGGAGAAGAAAATCTACCTCGTAGATCCCCCGTGCCGCGCGGACGGTGGGCAGAACCCAGGCTGTTCGCTGTGTCGTTTTCGAAGTCCACTCTCGGATCCATCTACCGGCCAATCATCTGTAAGTCGTTGTAAGAAAAAACAAACTGGCAGTGGCCGCCTCTCAAAAGGTGGCCTATACATGGACAGGCTGGCAAACAGAAGTGTCAGCGCTTTTCCAATTTGATCGGACAAGGAGTCCGTTTTATGGCTACAGAACTGGACGCGTTGCTCTCAAGTATTCGCGACTGCAAAACCTGCGACGCGGTAAAAAATCGCCTCGCTATCATCACAGAAAAAAAGGACGCTGCTACTGACCCTGATGTGGTGCGGGCGCTGCGGGATGCCCAGGTGTATGCACTGGTCTGGGGGGTGTTTACTGTCGCTCTCGACCAGGGGGCGCCGATCGTCGCCTACGACAAAGCCCTCAAGGTACTCGAGGCCGCTCAAGCGAGCGCAGATAACAAAACTCTTGAAGCTGCCTACATCGCCTACGAGGCAGCCTGTACCGCCTACGAAGAGGCCCTGGATGCGGACAACAACCTCATCAACGACGCCATCAAATCCGTAACCGATGACGCAGCCAAGGCTGCACCCGGCAAGAACGGCATCGACGCCATTGCCGATGCTGCCGCCGCCGAAATGGCCTCGGCCGACATCGAGCATCACCTCGCAAGCCAAGACGTCATCTATTCCTCCGAAGGGCCTAGTGCAGACCCTTATGAGGAATACTATGACAGGAAGCGGCAGATCAGAAATATCACCAGCCCTGTGAAGCAAGCGTGTGATGCTTATGTCAATGAGTATGTCACCCGTGTTCAAGTGGCGGCCCAACTCAAACAATCACTCGACCGGTATCTGCTCGTCTGGCGCGTGACAACCACCGGAGGCGGGAATCCACTGGCTGTACAAGGCATACTGGAAAGCATCGATGAGAAGAACGGGACGTTCGTGCTGAGAAGCACTGTCTATGAAGGTCAGCGCAACACGGTTTCGTTTTCCGACATAGGAACCATCGATAAATCACGGACGGGCTCAGGGGCACTATCCAGTGCAGTCGCACCCGGCTGGAGGAACGTAGACCTGGGGAAATGGGTTCGCTCCGACAAATATTAAAAATACAAAAGCGCTTAATGCCTGCTTAGCGTAACCCTTCACGACAGCGACTGTAGTGGTCAACTAATCCCGGACACGACGTTAAGATTTTCCTCGGCCCGCGCTGGCGCCAACCCATCGTTGAATTGGTGAGGCCGAATCCAGTTGTAGCGATGCATCAAAAAATGGCTGATATCGC